>JACQXG010000047.1 GCA_016208905.1 Nitrospirota bacterium | reverse complement strand
TCCCATACCATCCTTCCGATAAAAAGCACCACGGTCTCATCACTGTTTATTCCAAGCTCAGACCTGTCTTTTAATATGTCATTTCCCCTGGGTTTAAAAATGCTTAAATCAACTCCCATGGGTATTACATCAATTTTTCCTTCCGGTACACCTTCAAGCACAAGGGCTTCTTTGGCCCGCTCGGTAACGGCAATAAAGTGGTCCGCCCCGTTTCTCACCAATTCCTTTATTTCCCGCACAACATCATATTCTTCATAATTAAAGGGGATGTTTTCCCATTCCAGACATATCAGCTTATTTCCAAACTGCTGTTTTGCCCGGACCGCCTGAGCTGAGAACTTATATGTGATATCAGCAGAGAAAACAATATCTTTATCGGCAAGATGATCATTCAGCCCCTGCATCTCCATTAAAAGGCCCTGAGAGTGAAAGGGAAGCCGGGCAACTGGAAGTTTAATGTCCCTTACATCAAAATATGTTTCACTGGTTGTGTAAGCGGTAATATCATAACTGTCCAGAAGAGGCTCGTAATTCTGCATCTCCCATTTATTAAGGTTTGCCCCTCTGACAACAGCAACCTTCTTCCTCACTTTTTCATTTTTCTTTTCAGAGAAGACTGTATTCTGTATTTGCTGTGGATCATTCTTGTTACCATCTTTAGTTTCAATTCTGTTAATAGTGTCCCTTAAATTCACCGCTTCCTCTTTATCCGGATAGAAGATCAATATTTTCTGAAGACTCTCTAAGGCTTCTTCATTAAATCCGAGCTTGAAGCATATCTCTGCATGTTTGTACAGCATATCCATATCAACAGGATGAAGTTCCAAATAGTTTTCAATTGTCTGTCTTGCTTCTTCGAGGTTTTCGCACTTGATTGCCGTATTTACTGCCATATTAATTTTATTTAGCTCATATCCGGTTTTCTGCGCCCTGATAATATATTGGACTACAAAAAGATCTCTTATCTCATCGGGCGTAAGGCCGCTCAGAGTGACTCTGCCAAAGGTAATTTCTCCTGAGAAAGGATCATTGAGACGATTATATGCAGGATCAATATTGTCAGTCATTCCTGTTATTTCAAATCCGGCGTCAGTAAAAAGTGTTTCGATCTCATTTTTCGTGAAAAACCTCAAATGGGTCCTGTCAAGAATGCCAAAGTCTGCATACTTCCAGCTGCCTTGCGCCAGCATATTTATAATTCCATAGTACCTGACATTTGGAATGCTTGCGACAACAACACCTGAATCAGAAAGCTTTTCAGCAAGTCTTCTCAAAGCGAGAAGAGGGTCTTTCAGATGTTCCAGTATGTCGGCAAATATCATACAATCAAAATACTGTTCATCAAAAGGAAGATCAATTTCTTCTATATCTCCGCATATAACACTTGTAAGATTATCTTTGGCCTTCTCACACGCTTCCGGAGAAAACTCTACTCCTACTACTTCACTGACTCCACTGTCTAAAAGTCTTCTACCCAGGATGCCTTCTCCGCAGCCCACATCAAGTATCCTCATTGCATCTTTGGGTATAACAGCCTCTACATCCCTTCTTTCCTGACGGAAATATTCATTAGTAACGGCTTCTTTCATGCGCATTCGCTCCTCCGGGGAATCCTGCAAATTTTGGATGAATAGTGTTTGTTAGCAATAGGTACAATAACCATACAGCAATATATTGCAACTACCTTGCCAGAATAATTTGATATTAAGATAGACAGGTATGAAAGTATAAAGGAAGTTTTATAACTTCTTGATATAAGTTGTTATTTTTATTCCAGATAAAATTAGATAGTATGAATAATTCAAATCTACTGACATTAATTATAAGAATTTTTGTCAATATTTCGACATAGATATCGTGATTGCTGATGCGGGGTGTAACAAATCTTGACTCAGGCTCCTATTTTGACTTCTTCCTGATTCTTCTGTTTAAGTCCTTCCATCATTTCTTTCCAGCCGCTTTTTAGCGTTTCGATAACTCTCTGTGAATCATCTATTGCGGTAAGGTCGTTATTTAAGTTGGCATAAAGCAGGCGCTGAAGTATGTATTCATAAAGGCTTCTGAGATTCCTTGATATCTCCCCTCCTCTTTCCATATCCAAAACATTTGACAGCTCACTTATTATTAATGTTGCTTTTGAAAAATGCTGCCCCTTTGATATTATATCGCCGCTTTCCATCTTTCTCCTGGCAATCTTAAGATGGTTCGATGCGCCTTCAAAGAGCATATAAACAATCTGGACCCTGTCTGTTGTTGCAAGTACTGTCTTTTTATATTCTGTAATATTCATCAATGCGCCTCCTATGCTTGTGCAGAAAAGCCGGTCAGATAATTACCAATAGTATTATAGCTGCCAACGAGTTTCTCCAAAGCTGTGAATTGTCTGACCATGTCCGCTTCTGATTTTTCAATCCGGAATTCCATGTTCGCGATAGTATCAGTAATATTTTTTATTATGTCCTGTAATCCTTCTTTCCTTAATGTTATGGAACCGTCAATTGTACTTGTGATATCGCCTATATAGTCATAAATCTCGTTTGCAATCCCATTAGTGCTGTCTGTAAATATGTCCGCTACATCATCCAGGCTTGACCCGAGTTTTGTATCAAGTGTAGAACTGTTTATTTCAAGATTACCGGTTTTATAATTAGTCGTTATGCCTATTTCTGCGAATGAACTCAGGCTGCCTGTAAGTCCTGATACGCCGCTTGTTACCATATCTCTTATTCTGTTTTGTACACTTCTTGCCGTCCCCTCTCCGGAAAGTATGCCGCTTATTTTTGTAGTCGCATCATATGCAGTATTTTCTGAAACGAATGTCATTACGTCGTTATATGCGCTTACAAAATTCTCTATCTGTTCCTTTATTGAATCCCTGTCAGCCGCTACAGTTATAGTAGCCGTAGCTGGAGGTATCCCACCCTTTTTAAGATTTATAGTCAGACCTGTTATCACATCTGAAACAGAATTTGAGCTCCTTGAAATGGACAGGCCGTCAACCGTAAAAGCAGCATTGGCTGCCGTTTTCGTTTGGGTAAAGGAAGCTGCTGTAAAATTTACAGTACTGCCAGTGCCATCCAGAGTGGTGCCGGCGTCAACTGTTATGGTTTTAGCAGACCCGGTATCATCTCCTGTAATTACAAGACGATAATTTGTGCCGTCATTTACAATTGTTGCATTTACTCCGGGATTGCCGGTATCGTCATTTATAAGATTCTTGAGGCCGTCAAGTGAGGTGCCGTTTGCCACCGTAAGGGTCCTTTGTGTACCGGCATACGTGTATTGAAAAACCTTGTTGCTGCCGCTATTGTTCACAATGTCGGACGATGCTGTCAATCCTGTTCCGTTATGCGCTTCCTTTTCCTCGGATGCAAGAGTTGTCACAGATACGGAATAATTCCCGATAGAAGCAGTCCCGGTTGCCGTTGCATCAAGAACCGTTTCATCACTTACAGAGGCAGTGTTCACATAGAAATTATAAGAGAACTTTAATTTATCTGCCGCACTCTTTAAGTCTGAAAGTTTTGAAGTAAGTTCACTATAGGAGCTTATCTGATCATTATATGTTGATTTTTTGTTCTCTAATATTTCTATCGGCTTACGCTTGACCGCAATTAATTTAGAGATCAAATCATTGTAGTCTATCCCGGTGCTGAGACCACCTACAGTAAAGCTGGACATATTATCCCTCCTTATTTATCAGGAGACCTTTTAAATCTCTTGCATTTTTTGAAAGCTCTACAAATTCTTCACTTGGTATTTGACGTATCACCTCTTGGGTTTCGCTGTCAATTACCTTCACTATCATCATATCCAGCTCCTCTTCCACTTCAAGATGAATTTTCCTGTTAAATAGCCTGGCTGTTTGTTCTACTTTTTCCATCGCTTCTTCGGTATCTATTTTCTCGTCTTTTTTAATATTGTCGCTGTTAACTGCCTTTTCCTTCTGATTCTCCGTCCTTTCAGCATCAGTGAAACTGCGGTTCCTGATTTCAGCAGTCGGCACATTCTCCAAATTTTCTTGTCTGAAAATGCCATTAATCATTTTTATCCACTCCCTGTCCCCTATTCTTTATCAATCAAGGGCAGGCAATACCCTGCCCTTGATTGATTAATCCTTTTCTGCGGTTATCCCAGTAGCTGCAGAGCATACTGAGGAATTGTATTTGCCTGTGAAAGAACGGCAACTCCAGCCTGCAGAATTATCTGGCTCCTCGTAAGATTTGCTGTCTCAATTGCAAAGTCAGCATCTTTAATCCTTGAATTAGCTGCTGACAGGTTTTCACCTGCAATCTCAAGGCTTGCAACGGTACTGCCAAGTCTGTTTTGAGCAGCGCCCAGATTGCCCCTTCTTGTAGAAACTGATCCGATAGCGGTGTCTAAGAGAGTTAACATTGACTGAGCAGCAGCTGCTGTTTCAATGCTTGACAACGTAGCTGTGGTGAGTCCGAGAGCTGAAGCGTCTATATCCTTGAATGAGTTTTGGTCGATTGTTATTCTGTCATTGGTGGTGTTATTTATACCGACCTGTAGTGATACGCCAGAGGCGCTCAAAGATCCGTCTAAGAGTTTCAGACCGTTGAACTCCGTAGTATCGGAAATTCTGGTTATTTCATCCTTGAGATTCGAGAACTCTGTTTGCAGAGCGCTCCTGTCTGAAGTTGATAGTGTACCGGTAGAGGACTGGGTTGCCAGCTCTCTCATCCTCGTAAGGATGTTATGAATCTCATTCATTCCGCCTTCTGCGGTTTGCACAACACTGATACCATCCTGTGCATTTCTGACGGCCTGATTAAGACTTCTGATATGAGCAGACAATTTCATTGAGATGGCCATTCCGGCGGCATCATCTTTTGCAGAGTTGATTCGAAGTCCTGAGGATAATCTTTCGACTGATGTTGAGAGGCTATTCTGAGTGTTCTTAACGTTTCTCTGAGCATTCAGAGATAATAAATTTGTGTTAACTATTAAACCCATTTTGTTCCTCCTTGATTTTAGTCAATTGTCTTTGGCCATTTTCTCTGTCCCGACTCTTGACTAAACCTGGCTTCCTTGCCATTTTGAGCAGGCTAAAGCCTGCCTCACATCAATTAAGGATTAGGCCGTTTCATAGAAATGCTCAAGCATCTTGACTGCCTTTTACATTCCAATTTTTTTCATCACCCCTTTCCTGACCTTCACCTTTATTTCCGTTATTAAATTAATCGGCACTTTCAGGAAAAACTTTAGCAAATAATTGTAAATTTATTTTTCAGTTTAAAAAGATGCCTGTTCAGAGATCAGAAGGCCGGGTAATCCTCCAGTGAAGGGTGGAAGAAAACGTCTGAATGGTCAAGAGTGCTGATGGTATTTAATATTGAAGATGGATATTACAATTCACTGCAGAATTACAGATAGAGCTAAATCACTAAACAAAGGAGAGGATTTTTATATTACTTCCTGATATGACTTGGGGGTTTCTATAACTACTTGAATCCCTTTCATTGCACGGGAATTTATTACGATAGGACCCTGAAAGTTGGCTATCACATTCTCACCATCAACCCTCATTGTCACAAGCACAGCCAGATCTTCTTCCTGTTCAAGTTGAATATGCTGTTTTACCGATTTATCTACATCCAGAGAATACTCTGCAACAATAAGCGAAGGCGATACAACTATAAATGCTATGTCAGGGTCATCAATGGACTGAAGCCATTTAAGAGGGGTATCTTTATGATCGATAAGAATGAACCTGTTAATGTCCGGTAAACCAATAAGACCGGAAGGGAAATTAATGATCTTTTCCTCCTGAACTTCCAATTCGCCAAATCTTGAAGTACTTAATGTTATCATTTTGACCTCACTACTTTACTTATTTTAGTAAATTCTTCCATAAAGAGATTAGATGCCCTGAAATTTTCTTCCTTTATCTTGTCATATAATTCTTTTCTGTATATCCTGAGGCCGGAAGGGGCCTCAATCCCTAATCTGACGGAATTGCCTTTTATCTCCACTATGGTAATAGTGATATCATCACCAAGATTAATCGATTCATCTGACTTCCTTGTCAATACCAGCATCCTGCCTCTCCTTAATCAGCTTATAGCTAATAGCTGACAGCTTTCAGCTATTGTAAGAAATCCAATAGAGATTGTGATAATATTTTTGCTCCCGATTGTCTCAATGATTGAAGCGCCAGTTCTGTTTTTGATATCTCGGTTACCGTATCCGCAATATCAGTATCTTCGATTTCTGATAAAAAAGTCTTTAAGGTAGTATCTCTGCTTTCCAGATTACTTCTGCTATTATCAAGATGATTCTGTCTCGCGCCGATATCTGCGCGGGCATTGGCAATTTGATCAATTGCATTATCGATGTCAGTAATAGCTGTCTGAGCGCCTGCCTGTGCTACCAGTGGATCAGGATCCATAAGAGCATTATACAGACTGTTAAGGGACCCCATAATACTGGTTGCCCCTGATCCAAAGACTGTATCCCCGGGAATGTTTATCGCGATTGTAGCATTTCTATCGATCAAGACATTTATTTCACCTGAATCCCCTTGATAATTGAATCCTGCATCGAATGATTGGGTATCAGTCATAAATCCTGAGAATGTATATCTGTTCCTGAATTTGGTGTTAGCCAGACTTTGTATCTCGTCTCTGAGCTCTGCTATTTCCTTTGCTATTGCAACCCGGTCCAAGTAACTTAATGAACCTGTAGATGCCTGAACAGCCAGTTCCCTCGCCCTGGTCAAGGAATTTGTAACAGAGGACATGTTTGTCTCGGCGAAACTTAAATGAGCATTGGCCTCATCAATGTTTCTCTTATACTGCTCAATCTCACTTATACTAACTTTGTAATCCATACCTTTCGTCATACCGGATACATCATCCGAAGGGTTATTTATTTTCTTGCCCGATGCAAGCATATTACTCAATCTTGCCATATTCCTCAAATTGTCGCTAAGAGATCTTGTGATCTGATTGAATATTGTAAATGACGTAATTCTCATAAGTTAATTATCATCTCCATAAGTTCGTCTGTTACTTGAATGATTTTCGCCCCAGCCTCATACATGCGTTGATACCTTATAAGATTGGCAGCCTCTTCATCCATGGATACCCCTGATATGGCATCTCTTTTCTTGACCAATTCAAACCTTAGATTGTCATCATATGAAAGACTGTCTATGGCCGCCTTGCTCATAATGCCGATATCGGAAACTATTCCCTGGTAGTATCCGTCAAATGTAGTGTTATTCAAATCTGCAATGTCGGACTGATACAGTTGAACTATCTCCAGCGCTTTTGTATTATCACCGGGAAGGCTTAGATCTGAGGAAGCAGCCGCAATCTGCTGTGTGTCTGTTATGGCAACATTGAAGTTAGAAATCGCACCTGACAAAGGGCTGACCAAAAAGCTGTCACCCGCCTGCGGAGTCCCTGAGACATCTTCTATAACTATATCAACGCCGCCATATGAGATAGTACCTCCTGATGTATATGGTTGTCCTGTTGCAACAACAGTGCCGGTATCACGGTTGTATATTTCATATTCTGTGGCTGAAGTAAACCTTATTTCAAATTCATCAAGAGACAGCGCTGAAGGATCAGGTACATTTGTAGATGTAATATCCGCGCCTGTTGAATAATCCTTTGTACTTATTTGCAACTGATCAAAGAAATCTCTTTGATCGATACCATCAAGCCCGTAACCCTGGCGATGAAGAATATTTGTTTCTTTTATTATTGAGGCAATCATCCTCCTTAAATCATGCAACGAATTATCCACAATATCGTCTCTTACCGTAATATACCCGCCAAGCTGGCCTTTTTGAAATACTGAGGTTATATTTTCCCCTGCAAAATATACATTTCTATTTCCATCTAAATCAACTTGTGTTGAAAGTGTAAATGCTTTTGAATCATTCACAAGGGTTTTTCCGCCTGCCAATATTGAAACACGCCCGCTGCTATCCTCATACCAGGTATAATCCATTAGTTCTGCAAGAGCATTGAGTTGTCTGTCCCTTTCATCTCTGAAATAACTGGCCTTATCCGTGCTGAGACCGGCTTCCAGCTGGGCAATTTTTTCATTTAAAGACGAAATATTCGATGTTATGGAATTAATATCATTTACAACATTAACTATATCGTTATTGATTTCTTTCAGTGTATCCAGAATGTCTCCTTCCATTTGCTGAGCAGTCTGGACTAAAGCCTTTGCCTTTTGCAATAATGCCGTTCTTTGAGGCTGGGCGTCAGGATTATTTGCAAGATCCTGCCACGCGTTAAAATAATCATTCAATGGATTTGCCAGGCCCAGATTTTGGGATTCATTGAATATCTGTTCAACATGGCTTAATCCGCGATCGAGGGCATATGACCTGCCGTAGCTCTGATTCTGTCCAATAATCTGTAGATGAATAAAACTGTCATAATGTCTTCTTATGTCAACATATCCAACACCCCTGCCTATATAGTTCCCTCTTATCTCAACCGGATTGGCTATTTGAAGAATTGCCTCATGCCTGCTGTAACCAAGGGTATTAACATTGGCTATGTTATTACTTACCACGTTTAGCGCAGTCTGACTTGCAAAAATTGCAGATTTACCGATATCAAAAAGTCCGGAAAGCGACATCTATGTCTCCTTTGACAAGAGAACACCCGTAGACTGCGAATCATGTTCTGTCTTGAATAAATTAAAAAAATTTGTATTTGTCTTGATATAGTTAAGCGTCCGATCAATCAGAATTGAGTTAAATTTGTTCATTTCCTCTATACTCTGAAGTATAGACATCAGCTGGGAACGCAGTTCAATAAACACTTTTTTCTCAGTAAGTCTCCCCAATTCTTCAAGATTAATGTCACTGTTAAAACCCTTCTCCTCAGCGAACTGTTTTATCAGCCTTTGTCTTTCTTCTTCAAGCAGCCTGAGCCTCATAATAATCGTGTCTTTTTCTTTCGAAATTGTCTCAACCTCTTCTGATTGAACGTTAATAAGACATGCCCTTTCCTTCTTAAGAAGGTTATGGAGCATCTTATATGTATTAAGCTGCTCATTCAGTAAGTTTATTATTGCTGTATCTGATGTCATATCTCTTCCAATATTCTTTCCGCAACTTTAAGTGAATCAATGTTGTAGTTGCCTGCGTCAACAGCTTTTTTAATCTGCTCAACCTTGTCCTTCCTGATATCAGGAAGCTGCTCTATCAAGTCCTTGAGCTCTCTAATTTCCATGGCTTTACCGGACAGACTTATTTTATCCTGGTCAATATCCGCCTTTTCAACATTATCTTTCTTTACCGGTTCCTGATTTTTATTCAGATCCTGGACCTTATTGTATAAATCCTTTCCGTCAATCGGATTATTCCCCTGAATATTCATCTTACTACCCCCTTTTCTTTCAAACGTTATGACTTAAACAGTGTTTATATTCTTAATATTATTTCAGTGCATTATCTTAATAGTTGTTAATATATTTTACACTTTCTATGTTTCTTATCGGCAACATACTAAATTTCTTTAATCCTGGCTCTTAATAACATTGATATTTTTTTCAGTTATCACAGGTGATCTTTCCAACCAGTTGATTATAGCATCCTGCAGGCCAATTCCTCTTTCGGAAAACAATCTGGAAATTTCCATATCAAACATACTCATATACGTATCATGTCCGTTATCTTTCTTATCGGCCGATAAATTATTTGTTGTTTCTCTCATAACTTTTAATAACTGATAAGCAAAAAGAGACTCCATCTCTCTGGCGACTTTTTTATATTCTTCTTTATGATCATTAACATCAGAAGTCCGGTTTCCATTATCAGATTTATTTACATTGTTACCTGGCTGATACGCATTCTCAGTTAAAGCTGAATGCTGACTACTGATTGCTGAATGCTGATCAATCATATTATCTCCAGTTCAGCCCTTAATGCCCCTGAGGCCTTTAATGCCTGAAGGATTGAGATAAGGTCCCGCGGTGTTACTCCGAGCGCATTTAAAGCCCTTACGACCTGACCTAACGTAACACCTGAAACCGGGACAAGAGATGCCTTCTGTTCTTTAACCGAAATGTCCGTTCGCGGAACTATTGTTGTTTCCGCTTTTTCAGGAGCAAACGGCAAAGGTTGAGAAACTTCAGGCCGTTCCTTTATTTCAATGGCAAGTGAACCATGAGCAATAGCAACAGGGGAAATCCTTACATTGTCACCAATAATTATAGTCCCTGTTCTTTCATTTATGACAATTTTTGCTGCCATATCAACCGCTACATCGAGTTGTTCAACTCTCGTTATCAGTCCAACAGGATTCTCTATGTGCGCAGGAGGTAATACTACTCTTAAAGCTGATGGATCAAGTGGGAATGCGTATTCTCCCCCGAGCGACTCATTAATTTTTTTTGAAATCTTGTCTACGGTAGCAAAATCAGCTTTATGAAGGAACAGTCGCATTTCACTTCCATTGCCGAGCGTAAATACAGGCTCCCTTTCTATTGTTACTCCTTCAGGAACTTTGCCCGCAGTCGGATGATTTTTTTGTGAAGAGGCGCCCTCGCCTTCTGCTGCAAAACCTCCAATAGAAACAGGCCCCTGGGCAAGACCGTACACCTTACCGTCAGGGCCGTTAATGGGGGCGAGAAGCAAAGTGCCGCCTTGAATGCTGCTTGCGTCACCTATTGTCGAAACTAGCGCGTCAATCTTCATCCCGGGTTTAGCAAATGGAGGAAGTGTTGCTGTAATAACGATCTCTTCAGCATACTTGAAATACTCTGTACTGCTGTCTTTCCTTTATCACCCGAACCATTAAGTCCGACAATAAGACCGTATCCGATGAGTTGATTGTCCCTGACTCCTTCAAAGCTCGCAATATCTTTGATACGCTCAGCGTGGACGACAGTGAACAGTGAACAGTGAACAGTGAACAGTAAAAAGATAACTATGGGAAATTTTGCTCTTATCTTAAATATGTTTTCCATTACTGCTACGTCTCTCCTTTCTATTCACTATTCACTGTTCACTGTCTTTAGAACGGCCATATATTATCCAGTATTCTTGCCATCCATCCGGGGCCCTGTTTATCCTGTATTACGCCGTCCCCGAGATAATAAACCTGCGCATCAGCGAGCTTATTGCTGAATATCGTATTGTCGGATGAAATATCATCAGGTCTTGCCATTCCACTGAGTACCAGTATTTGTTTTTCGTTGTTTATTGTAAGTTCTTTTCTTGCTTCTAATACAAGATTGCCGTTAGGCATTACTTCTACAACCTTGGCTGTTACAGTTGCAATAAGTTTCCCTTCCCTGTTTGTGTCGCCTTTCCCTTTAAATTCTGATTTTGATGTGCTTTTGACTGCCGGCTCGAATACTTTACCTCCCTCGAACAAATGCTTTAACAATGATCTGTTTTGAAGACCAAAATCAGTGTTCATCCCTAATAATTTTGTAAGTTCAAAATCAAGTGTCGACTCACTGCTGGTGTCGGTGTCGGCCTTGCCTGATCCGGACAAACTCTCAACAATGTTTATTGTTACAAGATCATTTAACCTTCGGGCTTTTCCGTCTTCAAATAAATTACCGCTGTCGCTCCAGAGTGAGTTTAATGAATAATGTCCTGCCACATCTTGTGCATTGTCTATATATTTGGGCGGCGGCGGCGGCAGTTTGGCGGATGGGCTGACACAGCCGACAAAAAACAGAGCAAAGAGCCCGGAACACAGAACACAGATTACAGACAACAGGCAACAATAGACAGCCGCAACACCATTTTTTTGCAGTCTGTGCTCTGTTCTCTGTGCTCTGTTCTCTGTTTTACAGATCGACTCTAATTGTATTTTCATCTATCAGCACTCCTGTGACTTCTTTTTTTGATGATATGTTAATTGCCTTAACCGGCATACCTACATATCCTTTCTCTTTAGTCTTCCCGGCTGTTTTAATACTTAATCCATTAAAATCCAGTACAAGTTCAACTATCTTCCCTCTCGCTACAATCCGGGACATCTCGATCATGTCTTCTACAACCGGCATGTTTGCAATTATGGATCTTTTTAAGGATCTTCCCAGAATTCCTGCCGGATCTTTCACTGAACTCCGCGGCATCTTTCCGATATCCATTTTTGCCAGGTATGTATCTTCATCCCGAATCACGTGTCCCCTCTCAAATGACATTCTACTCATAACTACCCAGCCAAAGGCCCTGACATCCGCTTTTACTATCGCTCTTTCATTGTTCTTGCATATAAATGAAAAGACAGCTTTACCGAGCGGTCCTTTTTCAATAAGGATTCTGTCGGGTGTTTCATCACAAATCCTGCCGGCTACTTTCACATTACTTACTTCAATCTCCTCCCATGGATAATTATTTACAAGGAATGACTTCAACACATCCTCTGGTTCCCATGGGGCGGCCTTTGAAGAAAGACAGAAGAACACGGATATGAAGGAGCAGGCTATGGATAGCCATACAATTCTTTTTAGTCTGTTATCCGTGCTCTGTGCTCTGTGCTCTATCTTCATAATTATCTCTTTATATTATTAGCCATTGCCAGCATTTCATCCGCTGACCTTACAACCTTTGAATTAAGTTCATACGCCCTCTGGCTGACAATCATATTCACCATTTCTTCAACTATATTCACATTGCTGAGTTCTATAAAACCCTGATTAATTGAGCCGCGGCCTTCCGATCCGGGATTTCCAATTGTCGCATCACCTGATGAACCTGAAGGGAGAAACAGATTTTTACCGATGGCCTTGAGGCCGCCCGGATTTATAAACTGCGCTATTGTTATCTGTCCTACCTCTACAGGAGTGGTGCTGCCTGCTTGAAGCACGGATACTGTTCCGTCCTGAGTGATAGTAATTTCCAGTGCATTGGACGGGATAGTAATTGACGGTTCCATGGCATAACCGTCAGAGTTGACGATATTCCCTGAGCTGTCAAGTTTGAAGGCGCCTGCACGTGTATAAGCAGTTTCTCCATCCGGCGTTGCGATCTGAAAAAAACCATGCCCTTCTATTACCATGTCCAGGCTGTTTCCCGTAGATACAAAATCGCCCTGCTGAAACATTTTCTGAACAGCCGCAGGCTTGACGCCAAGACCTACCTGTATCCCTGTCGGGATCTCGGTCCCTTCTGCCGACGTAGCGCCCGCTGTCTTTATACCCTGATACATCAGTTCCTGGAAGTCAGCCCTGCTCTTTTTATAACCGGTTGTATTCACATTCGCAAGATTATTCGATATAACATCGAGATTGATCCTCTGTGCTTCCATACCTGTTGCCGCTATAAACAATGATCTATCCACTTTGTCCTCCTATAATTTTTTTTACTCTTAAACCCTTTGACTCTTAACTCTATACGGGCGAGATTACCTCGCCACTACACTAATCATTTCCCCATTTCATTAATTGCTTTTGATGCTGCCTCATCAAATGCGTGAATCATCTTTTGATAGCTTTCGAATTCCCTGGTTGATGCAATCATCCCCACCATCTCCTGGATGACATTAACATTGGATTGCTCTAAAAAACCCTGACTGACACTGGAATTTACAGTCACTCCTGCTTCGCCTGCAGCAAACATTCCGCCATTTAGTTTCTTAAGTTTTTCTTTATCAGGAAAATCCACTATCTTCAACTTGCCTACAGGTATTGCATCAACTATAATTTCTCCGGAAGGACTTATATCTATATCACTGCCCTGTATTTCTATAGGCCCGCTTTCACCAAGCAGTTTAACGCCGCTCTTAGTAGTCAAGTACCCTTCATCACTTATCATAAAACTTCCATTCCTTGTGTACATACCTTCGTCAAGTGCAAAAAATCCTTCACCGTTTATTGCCAGGTCAAGCGGATTTCCGGTCCCTTTTATTGGACCTTCAGTAAAATCAATTGAGACGCGTGAAAGCTCGGTCATTACACGACCATCATCTGCCTTAGCTGCTTTATTGTCCACCGGGATAATGTAGTCTTTGAAAGACATCTGTTCTTTTTTATATCCTGAAATATCTGCATTGGCAATATTTTGCGCAGTGATGTCCAGATTCTTCTGCTTTAAAACTGCCCCTGAAAGCGTTATGTAAATTCCCTTATACATATCTTTTTACTTACCTCTTATCTATGCAAGCCCGATGCCAGAGAAAACCGGCAACATCCCTCCACTATTATTTGTTTGATTTATTGAATATTCAGTCTTTATCTTTGTCCGGCTAAAATTTTTCATATCATGGGTCCGTACATTACAGGAAAATAATTCCCGCCGGGAAAATATGTTCCCTATATTCTGATATCGACCTTTCCCTCATTTTCAATCCGTTCTTCTCTTTCTTCCCTCTTTTTATCGTCTTGCTGTTTCCTCTGTTTTTTTCTCTGATTCATCACGGTTTCCCGTTCATTCTTTATATCCGGCACGCCATATGTGTTGTTGAGGGCGTCAATACCCATGTTTATGCCTCTGGATTCCCTGTAATCCTAACCTAATTGCTTAAGTTTGCTTTTCATTTTCAACAGCGCCTGGCTGTGAATCTGACAGACCCGGGACTCTGTAATACTCAAAACCTTGCCTATCTCCTGCATTGTAAGTTCCTCATAGTAATAAAGCGCCAAAACCAGCTTCTCTTTTTTTGGCAGGGTCTCTATTAAATCCGCCATCCCCTGTTTTGTGTCCTTTTCTTCAAGGATAGCAAGCGGACTCTTTGCCGACGGATCTGCGATGCACTCCGTAATATTCAATTCGCTGTCCGAATATTTGCTGTTTCGAAAGTCTTCCAGTCTTACAGGATTCGAGGAAGTTGCATATTGAAGAGTCTTGAAATATTCATCAAGAGGCATCTTCAATGACTTCGCTACTTCCGCCTCGTCAGGTATTTTCCCATGCTTTTTTTCAAGCTTCATGCGCGCATTATTTATGACCTCTATCTTCTTTCTCATTGATCTGGGGATCCAAGCCGTTGCCCTTAACTCATCTATCATTGATCCCCTGATCCGCAATTCCGCATACGTCTTGAGTTTGACCCTCCCTGGTTCGAACCGGTCGAGAGCATCCATCAATCCCATTAATCCTACGCTTACAAGATCGTCAATAGTGACATGGGGCGGGAGCTTCCAGGAAAGCCTGTACGCCGTATATTTGATATACGGTAAAAATTCTTTTATTACCTGTTCCCGTTTTTCTTCATTCATTTCTGTCTTGTAATTTAACATTTTGCTTTCAAAAGACCTCCGAGAAAAAATTGAAGTGTTCCCTTTATATGGTTATTGTTGTCATCATTAAGCTTTTCCGATATCTTTAATAAACTTTTAGATGCTTCACTGTCAGGATAAATATCAATCAGGGCCCTTTGCTGGCGGACCGCTTTCCGGACAGAATCATCGTGAGGGACAAATCCGATGTAATCAAGAGATATGCTCAGGAATCTTTCAGCCGCGGTTGAAAGCCTCCGGTAGACATCGGTCGCCTCTTTTTCATCTTTTACATTATTCACCAGAATTTTAAAATCCTTTTCCTGATATTTTGTATAGAGGACTTTGATGAGCGCATATGCGTCGGTCATTGCCGTAGGTTCGGCTGAAGTTACAATAATTGTCTCCTGTGCAGCCATACAGAAAAATGCGACATTCGGAGATATTCCTGACGATGTATCAATTAAAAGATAATCAATCCCGCCGTCATAGGACTCAAACTCTTCAATCAGTCTTAACCTCTGAAACTCGTCAAGCGATGTCAGCTCCTGGATACCCGAACTTGCCGGAAGCACCTTTATCCCCTGGGGACCGTCAACAATGAGGTCTTTCAGTTTCTTTTCTCCTGTAAAGAGATGATTGATATTATACTTAGTGGCAAGATTCAGGATAACATCGATATTACTGAGTCCGAGATCGGCATCAAATACAAGCACTTTCTTATTTAATTTACTGAACCCGATAGCAAGGTTTGCCGTTATATTCGTCTTCCCGACGCCTCCCTTACCGCTTGCTACAGCTATTGTCCTCACAACCTTTCCTTCCGCGGTCTTCATTATGCGCTCCCTGTTCTTAAAATTAGATTAGTCAATTTTTTACTGTCTACAAATTCAATATTGCCCGGCACTTTCTGTCCTGTAGTTATATAGGCGACAGGTTTCTGATACAAACGGCAAAGATTATATATCGAACCCAGCTTCACGGCCTCATCAGTCTTTGTAAACGCCATATAATCTATAGGGAGCGGGTTATAATATTTATGGGTATCCATGAGGAAATCACAGTCACTTGATGCGCTCAGCAACAAATGTGTTTCAACAGGCATCCCCGTCTCATAGATGTTTCTAAGATTGTTAATGTATTCGATGTCTTTAGGATTCTGCCCTGTTGTATCTACTAAAATTACGTCCCTGTCGGAAAACCTCCTTATGCTTTTTTTGAAATTATCTTTGTCTGAAACTACATCAAGAGGTATTCCTATCATCCTTGAATATATACGTATCTGTTCCGCAGCTCCTATTTTGTATGTATCGATGCTGATCATTGCGACTTTTTTACCTTCTTTTATGGCCATTGATGCAAGCTTTGCAACTGTAGTCGTCTTGCCTGCCCCTGTCGGACCTATGAGCATCATTATCCTTCTGATTTCTTTTGCCGATACATCCTGAATATTTGCAAATGGATTTCTCAAAGACCTTGTCATATTCAGATCATCGGTCATGATCGTTTCAATGTCTTCTATTACATTGGCCCTCTCAATAAGCTTCAGTGCGAATTCATCTTTTATTGATTTTTCTTTAAGGAAAGAAAATATTTTCTTTCTTCCTTCCGGCATCGTCAACTCAAAACCGGTGTTTTTCATGGTCTCAATATAATCTTTCAGGGCTTTTATATCACTTTTCAAATTTATAAATTCACTTGACCCGGATTCTGTCACCGGATCCTGCTGCGATTCATTTTTCCTTACAGTGTCGTCCCAGAGACTGGTGACGGCTTCATATTTATTATTGATTTTTTCAATGTCATAATCTATGGCAGCAGTTACTTCAACATACGAATTATTCCCCTTTTTATCTTCCGAGGAAAGGATTACAGCCTCTGCTCCAAGCTCCTTTTTTACAAGAGAAAGGGCTTCCCTGAAATTTTTTGCGCGTATCGTTTTAATTTTCATATTTAACCATTCCTCTTACATCAAGGTCCGTTTTAGAGACAATTTCCGAGCTCGAAAGCACAACAAATGACGATGAAATCCTTTCAACAATCTTTCTGATATATCTTCTGATATTGGCAGAACAAAGTATTACAGGCTGTGCGCCTTTAAGCTTTCCTGATGAAAGAACAGTTTCTATGCTCCTTACAAGTTTGTTGATTATGTCCGGGGTCAGGCCCCCTCCTTCGGATTGGGACAACAGTTTTTCATATGTCGGATCAAGCGTAAATACAGTCAGCTTCCCATTATCATTTATATATTGTTTAGTAATTGTCCTGGAAAGGGACTGGCGGACATACTCGGTAAGGACTTCAGGGTCCTTAGTATTTGGTGAATAATCAAGCAATGCTTCAAAAATAGTTATAATGTCCTTAATGGGCACTCTTTCTTTCAGAAGGTTTTGTAATACACGCTGAACAGCGCCAAGAGTCAGGTTCGCCGGGATCAGCTCTTCAACAAGCTTGGGATAAGTCTTTGAAATATTATCCAGCAGTTTCTGGGTCTCACTTCTTGTAAGGAGTTCCCATGAATATTCCCTTATAAGTTCAGTTACGTGCGTTCCAATAATTGTTGCCGTATCAACTACCATATATCCGGCCAGCTGCGCATTCTCTATATCACTCTCTTCGATCCAGTAGGCTGGGAGACCGAACGCCGGTTCTTTTGTCGGTATTCCGTCGATTTTCTCGGCAGTACCGGAGGCCACGGCAAGCCAGCTTCCCATCATAACTTCACCCCTGGCGATCTCGATGCCCCTGATGAGAAAACTATACTCATGCGGCCTTAATTGGAGATTATCTTTAATATGGATCGGGGCGACTACAAAACCGAGCTCCATTGCAAGCTGCCGTCTCATGGCCTTTATCTTTCCCAGAAGTTCTCCACGGGATTCATCGACGAGGGGGATAAGTCCATATCCGATTTCAAGACTCAGCGGATCAAGCTCAAGATACGATTCTATTTTTACTTCTTCCTTACCTGCTTTAGGCGTTACTTTCGCAATTTCCTCTTCCAGCGGCGATTTCGTAAGCATATACGCCATTCCGCCGGCCAATGCCGATACAAGGAAAAAAGGTATATGAGGAAGCCCCGGTATAATGCCGAGAACCGTCAAAACAGCTGCTAATGTAACGAGTGCTTTCGGATTAAAAATTACCTGTGCGGTTATATCTTTGCCTATGTTGCTGGCTTTCCCTGCGCGGCTGACAACCAGACCGGCCGCAGTCGATATCAATAGCGCCGGTATCTGTGACACAAGACCGTCACCGATTGTAAGAGTCGTATATGTAGTAGCGGCATCTGCTACGGGCATGCCTTTTTGTAATGTGCCTATTATAAGACCGCCGACAATATTAATTGCCGTTATTATCAATCCTGCAATCGCGTCGCCTCTGACAAACTTGCTGGCGCCGTCCATTGATCCGTAATAGTCGGCTTCCTGCGCTATAAGCTCCCTGCGGTCCCGCGCTTCTTTTTCATCTATAAGACCGGTGTTGAGATCAGCATCAATTGCCATCTGCTTGCCCGGCATTGCATCGAGTGTAAACCTTGCCGCAACCTCTGCGATCCTTCCGGAGCCCTTGGTTATAACAATAAAATTAACAATGGTCAGGATGAGAAAGATTATTATCCCTACAGCGTAGTCTCCGCCTATCACAAAATTTCCGAATGATTTAATAACCGATCCTGCTGCATCTATTCCCTCATTGCCTTTTAAAAGTATCAATCTTGTAGTAGCAACATTCAGCGCTAGCCTGAAAAGCGTCGCCATAAGGAGCAGCGTCGGAAGCACTGAAAAATCAAGAGGCTTTTTAATATAAACAGATGTAATAAGGATCGAAATTGAAAGTGAAATTGAAAGCGTCAGCAGTATATCCAGAATGAAAGGAGGTATAGGCAGAATCATCACCCCGATAATTGCTACCAGGATTAATGCTACCGCTACATCTTCCCTCTGTTTTAACAGAGCAAAAAGTTTCATATTTTCCCCTTGAGTTTATAAACATATGCAAGTATCCTGGCAACGGCAACGTATAGCCCTTCAGGAATAAATGCGTTCAGTTCCAGTTTAAACAGCGCCCTTGCAATCGGCTTGTCCTCAATTATCGGGATTCCGTGTTTGTTCGCAATTTCTCTTATTTTCTCTGCGACAAAACCTGCCCCTTTTGCCACCACTCTCGGGGCCGGCATTCCCTTTTCCTCATATTTAATCGCGACAGCCAGGTGGGTCGGGTTTGTAATTACAACAGTAGCCTTCGGCACTTCCTGCATCATGCGTTTTCTTGCTGCTTCTCTCTGTGCGCTCCTTATCCTTGACCTTATTAACGGGTCTCCTTCAGATTCCTTGGCCTCCTCCCTTATTTCCTGTTTTGTCATCCTCAGCGACTTTTCATACTGCCATTTATCGATGAAATAGCCGATAATTGATATAACCATGTAATAGGCGAAAGCAATGATGACAGCATCCATTATCAGATTACCTGACACTCTCGTTAATTCATTCATCTCCATAGCTGAAAGCTTTGGAAGCACCTTTAAATCTTTATTTACAATGTAATAAACGAGCCATCCCCCGACGGAAAACTTCAACATGCTCTTTAATAATTCGGTGAGTCCTTTCAATGAAAATATTCTGTTAAATCCTTCAATAGGGTTAAGCTTTTCGAGTTCAAATTTAAGCGGCTGCATTAAAATCCCGCCCTGCATAACATTTGCAAGCGTAGCCAGAACAACTGAAGCGAGAAAAAAAGGAGCAATCACATATGCGCCCTGTATAATCGCCGTCCTGGATACTTCAAGAGGACTTGTCCCGTACCTCAGGCTGAGCATTCCTCCCATCATACCGGCCAAATTGGAGAAAACATATTTTCCTCCTAAATAAAATATCATTATTGTTCCGCCCATGGTGATAGTCGATGTAAGGTCTTTGCTTCTTGCAATCTGGCCTTTCTCTCTTGCCTTTGCCCTTTTTCGCGGCGTAGCCTGTTCTGTTTTTTCCTGAAATTCGTCAGCCATTTCTTATCCTTTAACTCTTAACTCTGTAAGGGCGAGATTACCTCGCCCCTACTCTTAACTCTATTCATCCTTTTGCCATCATGATAAGACGCGTCATATCTTCTCTTAGGTCACTAAAGCTTATGCCGAGGACATGCTCAAAAACCGGAAGACTCAATATTATCAATACGAACCCTAAAAAAATGTTTAAGGGCATCGCAATAAAAAATATATTCATCTGCGGCGCCGCCTTGTACAAAAATCCGGACAGGAGCTGAACAATCAGTATTCCAACCATAACAGGCGCGCTTATTTTTATTGCAAGCACAAACATACCGGTCACCAGGGACACTATCTGCGGCAGTAAAGGCTCAATATTTAATTGGCCGGCAGGCAGTAATTCGAAACTTTTCACAAAAACAAATACCAGATCATGGTGGGCATCCATTGCCAGGAATACCAGCATTGTAAAAATCCCGTATATTTCCGCAATAAGGGTGTCTTGTCCTACTTCGGGATTGAAGACCTGGGCCATGGACAGTCCCATTGCAAAGCCGATAAATGTTCCTGCCATGTTTACCGCCAGAAACAGAAACCGGACAGTCAGTCCAAGGGCCATAGCTATAATCAGCTCCTTAATAATTAAAATGGGAATATTATTCTCCGCAATCTGAAAATTGACAACAGGAGTTAAAAGTATTGAGATGAAAACCGCAAAACCTATCCTGAATTGAGCAGGCAGCTGCTTGCCTCCGATAACCGGAAGCAGACTGATGAATATCCCCGCCCTGAGCAGTATGAACAAAAAGTTGGTCATGTAGCCGCTTAGAATTTCCACGTTTATGTTGTTTGTCAGAGTCATAAGGCATCGACCAAACCGCATCTTTTATTAACTTCACAACTTCTTATCTTCTCAACTTCTATTTTCATTTTATATAACTCGGTATCTGCGTTATCAGATTAGTTGTATATGCAATGAGTTTTTCCGACATCCACGGCATCAGAAGAAAAAGGCATGCAAATACTGCCAGCATTTTCGGGACAAATGTCAGTGTAAATTCCTGTATCTGTGTTACAGATTGAAATAAACCTATTATAATTCCCACAACCAGGCTGACAATAAGCGGCGGCCCGGCTACGTACAGGATTGTTTTAAACATCTCTCCTGCTATTCCGTTAATCATTTCTATCGTCATTAAAAACTCCTCATCATTGTACCGATAACCAGGTTCCACCCGTCAACGAGCACGAATAACAGCAGTTTAAAAGGAAGCGATATCATAACAGGCGGAAGCATCATCATCCCCATACTCAAAAGTATGCTTGCTATGACCATATCTACTATCAGAAACGGCAGGAACAATAAAAAGCCTATTTCAAAAGCCGTCTTCAATTCGCTTATTGCAAAGGCCGGAATCAGGACGCCCATTGTCAATTCTTCCGGTTTGTCCGGAAGCTGTTTCTTTGCGAGTCCGGCAAATAATGCTATATCTTTTTGTCTGGTCTGCTTTAGCATAAATTTCCTTAAAGGCGGCACCGCCTCATCAATTGCTTCTCCAAATGATACTTCTTCCTGCAGATATGGAGTCACCGCTTTTTCATTTATAACATCAATCGTCGGGGACATAATAAAAAATGTCAGAAATAGTGCGAGCCCCATTATTACCGGATTTGGAGGAATGTTTTGTCCGCCGAAGGCATGCCGTAAAAAAGAGAGAATCACTACAATACGGGTAAAAGATGTAACCATAATCAGCACCGCCGGCAGAAAAGAAAGAAAACTGATTAAAAGGAAGGTCTCGATTAACGGATTGTTGATATCATTGAAATCAATTGCATTTGCCGGAGAAGCTATAGCGAAGATAATAAGCAGCATGAAAGCAGTTATCATAACCGGTTTTTTAACGCCGGCAGTTGATAACTTAATATCAGATTTTTGTGCTCTGTAATATTCGGTTTTCAATTTCTGTGCGCTCCTATATTAATAAACTTTTCAAATTTACCCTGAAAACCTTTGTCCTCTGTCAGCTCGAGTTCGTCATCTTTAAATATTTTCAGGAGTCTCATGTCATTCTGAGTGACTCCCAGGATAAGTATCTCTTTTCCTATCTTTAATGCCGCCACTCCCTTTCTGGGTCCAAAAGGCTGATAACTGACAACGCTCATGAGGCCGAATTTGTTCTGTTTCTTCTTCAGGAGAAATCCGGCTGTAATTATCAGAAGGACGACAAAAAAAAGAGCTGCTGCCACCTGTAAATAAGTTCCTGTCATTTCAGTTGCGATATCCTCTCTGTAGGGCTGATAATGTCTGTCAGCCTTACTCCGAATTTTTCATTGACAACAACCACCTCGCCTCTTGCTATTAGTCTGCTGTTTGCCATAATTTCCATAGGTTCTCCTGCAAGTTTTTCCAGTTCAACAACCGATCCCTGACCTAACTGTAAGAGTTCCTTTATCAACATCCTTGATTTTCCCAGTTGTACTGTTATCTCAACAGGTATGTCGAGAAGAAAATTAATGTCCTGCCCTTTTGCCTGTTTTCCTTCATCTTTCAGGTTTTTAAATTCATGGTCCTGGACATCCCCCCCCTGTTTAGTTCCTGCCTGCTGGTTGTTATCCTGTTCTGCCATAAGATACCTCCGTATTCATTTACAAGTTATGCGTCATTCGTTGCCGTTTGTCCTTTATTTTTTTTCAAATAACAATTTACGAATGACCTGTGATCAATCTTTTCATTCTATGATTCCTGTCAATTTAATAGCCTGGTTTCCCCTGCTGACGCCCGGTGTACCCATATATTTAGGCAAGCCTTCCACATTAACAATCAGATCATCAGTGACTGATTTCCCCAGATTAATTACATTGCCTATCTGAAATTTCATTATGTCATTAAATGTAAGGACCAAACGGCCTATCTCAGCTGTTACTTCCACATGAGTCTGCTTTATTATATTTGTCATTATCGACGACCATCTCTGGTCTGTTTCTAATTTATCCCCGTGGATGCCCGAATATAGTTTTTCTTTTACCGGTTCCACCATTGAATATGGAATGCAGAAAAACATTCTGCCCGCAAAATCTTCAATTTCAATCAGGACTTCAACACTAATTACAATTTCAGCAGGCGTAACAATAGTGACAAACTGTGGATTGATCTCTGAACTCATATATTCCGGATTAATCGGTGAGATGCCATTCCAGGCTGCTGCCATGTCCTTCAATGCCATATTGACTACTCGCTGGATAACCCTCTGCTCAATGGATGTAAATGCCCTTCCCTCAGACTTAATGTTCTGCGCATTAGCTCCACCGAAAAAGAATTCAATAAATGCAAAAACAAGCGGGGCCTCAAGTACCAGTAATGAGTATCCTTTAAGCGGCTCCATTTTAAAAAGATTAATACTGGAAGGCACAGGAAGGGTTTTTATAAAATCGCCGAATTTTATTATTTCAACATTCTGTATACTGATATCGACAAATTTCATTATAAGGTTGGAAACAGAGGTCCGGAAAATTCTTGCAAAGCCTTCGTTTGCCATTTCGAGACCCGGCATCCTGCCGCGAATAATACGCTCCTGGCTTGTGAAGTCAAAAGACCGGACTCCTGCAAGTATTTTGTCTTTTGCATCTTCTGTGTCTATCTCACCTGATGCAACGCCTTTAAGCAGGGCATCGACTTCATCCTGTGAAAGAATCTTGTCACTCATTGCATTACAAATTCTGTGAAATAAAGGTTCTTAAAAGCATCTTTGTCCAATCCCATAATCTGATTCGTCCTGAAAAGCACTTCATCTTTCAATTGGAATTTCCCCTCCGGACTGGCTATTGAATTCAATGACTTGCTGCTCACGAGTGTAATAATAGTGTCTCTTAATTGCGGTGTCTTTGACTTAACTGTCTCAAGCAGGGCTTCATCAGTGATTTCAAACTGAATCGTAACTTTCAGATACCTGCCGTGATCTGCAAGATTTAAAACAAACGGATCAAGCGCAATTATTGAAGTCTTTGCTTCGACTTTCTTCTCATGTGTTTCGCTGTCGCTTTTCTTACCAGCCAATAATTTATAGCCGACAAAACCTCCTGCGCCAAGAACAATGGATGCGGCTATAATTATGATAATTAGCGTCTTGTTCGCTTTTTTCTTTGGTACTTCAGTTGTTTCTTCCTGAGGCTCTTCTTTTTTGTCTGCCATTCCCTTCCTCCCTGTTAAACTGTCAATCTTTAATTATTAATCGTTTTCTTTGTAATCTTTAATTTGTATTGCATGACAGCCATTCATATACAAATATCATGCCCGTCACAACATCTTGATTAATTAAGTTTTTATGGCTTTCAGTTCGTCAATTAAATGACTTGGAAGATAACTTATTGTCTACTTTGCATATTTCTTTCATCTACTTAAAGAAATCATCTTGAGCTGCCGATAATATCAAGCAGGTTAATGCAATAATCGCATTATTAAATTAAGAGTTGGATTATGCAATCAGCTTCCATGGTTATGAAAATTTATTTCGTACAAGCTTCAAAGTTACATACTATACTGATTCTGCAGGAAAACAAGGACCGGAGAAATTGATCCCCCTTACAATAATATGTCCAGATTAGAGGAAAAAATTTATGTCATGGCTGATGAAGTCCTTGATATTCTGAAGCAGCTTGCCCAGGATAACAAGCAACAGCTAAACAGTAAATTAATTGCTGAACGCATGTTTATACGAGATACTGTTAAGAAAATGCTGGAAGAACCGGAACAGAATAAATCAGATTCCAAATCAAATTCCAATCTTATAAAAGATATTGCAGACACGGTATTAAACAGATTTTCTGAATTAACTCCATTCTCTGTAACCGGGCCGCTTAGTAATATAAGCGATCAATTAAATGACGAGACCATTCTTAAAGATACGACAAACTGGCTGGATTCAACAATCAAAATTATTAAAAAATATTATGCCTCAATTTCTAAAAGAAACGAAGAACTTGAAGAATTCATGCATCAGACGATGGAGCAGCTTGAAGAAACTGAACTGCATCTTGCGAGTGAATTAGCTTCTCATCAAAACAAATTCACCGAGGACAGGGAATTTGAAAATGCCCTGTCTACAAATATGAATATGATAAAGCAGGATTTTTATACCGGAAAAGATATAAATAGTATCAAGAAAGCTGTTTTGGGGAAAATAGAAAATATCAACAAGGGGATCGAGATTAAAAGAGAACAAGACATGAATCGTCTGAGAGAAACGGAAAGAACCTTGCAAACAATGGGCGCGCGCATTCATGATATTAAAAAAGAAACGGATGAAATAAAGAAAAAGGCCGAGGAAATTGAAACTGAGTCTCTCCGTGACAATCTTACCGGGCTTTACAACCGTAAGGCGTATGACCAAAAAATATCAGAAACCCTTGCCGGTCTTCTCAGATATGATGTCCCTTCATCCCTTCTTGTATGTGATGTTGACAATTTTAAAAATATAAATGATTCCTTCGGTCATAAAGTCGGAGATCTTGCGTTAAAAAAACTTGCTTCTCTCCTTAAAGTTAAATTAAGAGTAAACGACTTTATATCTAGATACGGGGGAGAAGAGTTCGCTATTATCCTGCCTCACACAGACCTGATCGGCGCCTTTAAAGCCGGTGAGTCAATAATATCGTACATAAACAAATCCGTCTTTTCTTACAAGGACGATAAAATTCCTCTTACAATAAGTATAGGTGTAAGCGTATTAAAAAAGAGCGATGACGCCGGCTCAGTATTTGAAAGAGCTGATTCCGCGCTCTATCTCGCAAAGCAGTCCGGCAAGAATAATGTGAAGACAGAAGATGATCTTACTAAAGAAAAATCTTTTCTTAATCAAAGCGGCGTTAAGTGATAACACAAAAGAATCCATTGAAGATCATGCTTAATATTATTAAATTAATTATATTCATAATTTCTTCAAAGTTTTTGTATAATATGACTCTGGATGCTGACCACTGATTAAAAGGTTATTTCCTGCCTACGCTAAGAGCCCAACCTTTTAAATTCAGCCATGTCCCCTAAACTTGGTCAGCATCCTTTTTATTTATTTCTTTTTTAAATCGGCATTCCCTGCCATGATCACTAATCCGTTATATCTTCTAATTCAAGATAAAGAATATATCATCCGATATATAGGAGACTTCGAAAAAGAATCTTTTAAGGAGAAAAACAGATGGATACATTAAATTACGTATTTGAATTAATCTCCGGAAAAGAGTTTTCTGTCCCATTATGGGAAATGATTGTTTATGTAATTTTCATTTCATTGTGTCTTTTGTTTGCGAAACATCGATTAGGCCTGTTAACGTCATACTGTTTTGTTTTCTATTGGGGATTCATTTCAAATCTGGGGAGTTTTTTCAATATAACATCTAAATACCAATGGGGTATGCAACTTTATGTTCTTTCCGGATTTTTAATGTTTATAGTTGTAATTATAGGTTTTTTTGTTCAAAGCAATGAATGAAATAATCGATAAAATCCGTCTTCATTTGTGGGATTTTTCAGGACGCAGCAAGCATTCTACGCTTTTCAACAAATTGCAAATAGTCACCTGGAGAACCCATAAGCTCGACCCCCATGCTGTAGTTGGCATCATCAAGTTTTTCTATCCTTCTAATCCTGGCATAACATCTTGAAATCCCTTCATCTAAAGGAATTAGAATCTCAATCCTGTCAATGCAAGGAAGAAAATTGACTGTGTTTATAAACATACCGTTTTCTGAAAGATTTTTCACTGTTCCTGAATATTGCATGCTGCCACAAACATACTTTACGGGCAGGCACATATCGATTCTTTCATAACATCTTCTGTCCATATTAAAATTATTGCAAATTATATGCCATACTCGATTTAAATCAATATAAACTATAATCCGTTGTTTTTTCATGACAAAAAGTTAAACTTGCAAATGTCAGCATTAGATAGATCTTATTTTTTGCCATTATATTGACAAGACTGTCATTGAAAGTACTCACTGAAACAGGTCAAATTTTAGAAGCATAGAGGAATTACAGGACAACAAAAAAGGGGGAAGATAACCTCCCCCTTTAATGTTTATCTTACTGGACTCTAACCGTATCCTCTTTAAGAATTGCCGCAAGGTCTTCATCAGGCGTGGTAATCGGCTTAATATTGTAATTCTGTACCAGAAAGTTGATTACGTTCGGCGACAAGAAGGACGGCAGTGTCGGGCCAAGCCTTATGTCCTTGATGCCAAGATAAAGCAGGGTAAGCAGTATTGCCACAGCCTTCTGCTCATACCATGAGAGTACCATTGACAGGGGCAGTTCATTCACACTGACGCCGAATGCCTTAGAGAGCGCGACTGCGATTTGTATAGCGGAATATGCATCATTGCACTGCCCTATATCGAGCAGACGGGGTATGCCGCCTATGTCACCGAGGTCCTTGTCAAAGAACCTGAACTTTCCGCATGCAAGCGTTAATACTACGCAGTCTTTGGGGACTTTCTCCACAAACTCCGTATAGTAATTTCTTCCGGCCTTGGCGCCGTCGCATCCGCCGACAAGAAAGAAATGCCTGATTGCGCCGCTCTTGACGCCGTCGATCACTTTGTCCGCGACACTCATGACCGCGTTTCTTGCAAAACCTGTCATAACTGTCTTGCCGGGAATATCCATGGCAAAGCCCGGAAGCTCCAGGCTCCTTTCTGTCGCAGGGGCGAAGTCATGATTCCGAATGTGAGTGACACCCGGCCAGCCGACTAATCCGCAGGTAAAGACATTGTCTTTGTATGAGTCATGCGGCTTCTGGAGGCAGTTGGTCGTCATGATTATTGCCCCGGGGAACTGAGCAAATTCCTTGTGCTGGTTCTGCCAGGCCGTTCCGTAATGACCATAGAAGTGCGGGTATTTCTTTAACTCAGGATACCCGTGCGTAGGGAGCATCTCGCCGTGAGTGTAAATATTTATTCCCTTGCCCTCTGTCTGTATCAATATTTCCTCAAGGTCATTAAGGTCGTGGCCGGACACTAAAATAGCCTTACCCTTCCTGGCGCCCAATGGGACCGCTGTCGGACCAGGATGACCGTATCTCCCGGTGTTTGCGGCATCAAGCAATTCCATGGCCTTCAAGTTGACCTCTCCACACTTAAGGGCAATGGCCACCCACTCTTCAAGAGAGAGCTCCTTATTAAGCATTGAACTCAATGCCTCATACACATATGCGTAAACCGAATCATCTTTATGACCAAGGACCTGGGCGTGATAGGCATATGCAGCGATCCCCTTTAAACCATACAGAGTTGTCTGCTCAAGGGATGAAATGTCTGCATTGACTTCGTTAGGGGTTATTGTTGTTGTCTCCCCCTGCCTGACCATGCCTTCCAGCGTGTTTTCAGGGATAAATGCCGCAGCGGCTTCCGTATAATCAACACGGCCGCCCGCGGTTTTGACCTTTGACTTAAGTCTCTCTCTTAACTCCACACATTTATTAATGAGAATTACAAATCTTTCAGGGTCAAAATTCACGTTAGTAAGTGTAGAAAAGAGCGCGCTCACGGCAAACTCATCAGTCTCAGTGTCAATGACCCCTTTCTTCCTGCCTTCAGCTGCATGAAGTGAAAGCCCTTTAAGCGCGTAGATTAATAGGTCCTGCTGGGCCGCAACATCAGGCTTCTTTCCGCACGTGCCGATCTTAATGCATCCCCCTCCTTTTGCTACCTGTTCACATTGATTACAAAACATATTGTTCCTCCTTTTAATTGGGTTGTTAATGTAAGTTGATTTTCATCATCTGGTCTTATCTTATCAGCGTTGGTCTTTGATATCCTTGACTTATGTCAAAAAAGATAAAATGTTTTAACTTCAAACACAGAGTCACCGAGACACGGAGAAATAAAGTGGCGAAGTGACAGAGGCACAAAGGCACAGAGGGGTAAAAGAATAAAAACCATATAGTCCTTATTGCATGTCACTTCTTTATTCACTTTGTGCCTTTGTATCTGGTTTTTGAAAAAGATTATCTTTTGACATAACGATCTGATTAATGGTATTAATGTATCCAAGATGGGCAAAAAATCAACCGATCATCTATCAGGAATATCGTCTATACCTTTATTCCACGGACTGCCCGAGCCGGCCCTCAATCTGCTTGACAATATTCTTGAAGAGCGGGAGTTTTTACGCGGAGAAAATATTTTTACCGAAGGAAGCAGGTCCACCGGATTCTATATTATTGTTAAGGGCCGTGTAAAGGTATTTAAACTATCGGCAGAAGGCAAGGAACAAATACTTCATATCGTTGGGGCAAAGGAATTACTCGGCGCGGTCTCTGCATTTGCGGGCAACCCATATCCCGCGTTTGCCGATGCAATGGAAAAGACTAAAGCCCTTTTTTTCCCTCAAAATGACTTTCTTGAATTGATCCGGAAGGAACCCTCTGTTGTAATGAACATGATGGCAAACCTTGCGATGCGTCTGCAGCACTTTACCAGAATGATTGACGATCTTTCTCTAAAAGAAGTGCCCGGAAGGCTTGCCGCCTATCTCCTTTATATGTGCGAACAGAACGGATGCAGTGACTCAGTAGAAATAGACATTTCCAAGGGACAGCTTGCCAGCCTTCTTGGCACCATACCGGAAACCCTTTCCCGGATACTCCGCAAACTCAGCGATAATAGGGTGCTTGAGGTCAAAGGTAAGAAAATCAGACTAATGAACAAGAAAGCACTGCGAGATATTATTAATGGCATAGACAGAGTTAAAAGTTAAGAGTCATGTATTATTGTCTGATTAACTCATAACTCTTGACTCAAACTCTATTTGCCGAGTATTACGGCTATCTCCTTTGTATGCCAAGCTATACCTTTTATCGCTTCAAGCATGCTTACATAAATAGATGATGCCACATGCAAACATTCGCCTGCTATCAATCTGTTTTCATGCAATGTAGCGTATTCATCCGCCATTTTTTCTATATTGGCCTGGGACTCCTGTATGTATTTGCTCAGGAATGTATTCCTGGCAAGTATGATGTCTGCAGTAGGTCTCAGCATCTCGACAAGCCTTTGAAGAAGATATACTGTTTCGTTAACAGCTTTGTCGGAAAAAAGAATATTCTCCCTGATCTTCTTATCCATGAGATCAGAAAGCTTATCCAGCTTTTTCCAGATCATTAATATGTGTTCCGGGACCGTGCTATATGGCTTCAGGCCCTCATCATCAGTAGCTGCTTCTTTAAAAATTACCGACAGGCGCCCGGTATCTTTCATGAATCCTTCAGCTATTGACTTGTTTTCCTTCATAGGCTTTGTAGAATTGTAAATGAATGCGGTCTGCATTGCTGCAACAAATTCATCCGTCTTATGCGTAATATCATGTAAAACTGTAATCTTATTTTTAATGTCTATTTTGGCTGCCAATTTCATGTTATCACCTCCTGTTATTTGATATATATTCTCTTTTATAAATAAAAAGTATCATAAAATATCACCCTCTGCAACTATTATTTGATATTTCTTTTGAATTACAACTCATTCAGGGAAATTTTAAATTATGAACTGGAAAAGCAGGGGACATAGGCAGGTAATCTGTTCTCGGAATGACGGACTTTGATAACGTTAAAAGCGTCAGCGATACACATATGGGCTTTGAAAGGTAAATCAGCTATGAAGCCTTTATCCGCCTCTTTGTCCATTCGATCAAACCTCCGGCAGAGATCAGCTCCTGCATAAAAGGAGGGATAGGTTTCGCAGTGTACTTTTCGCCTTTGGTGATATTTTTTATAACACCTCCGTCCGCATCAACTTCAATCTCATCGCCTTCTTTTATTCTGCCGGATGCTTCCTCCGACTCAAAGATGGGCAGACCTATATTAAATGCGTTCCGGTAAAAAATCCTCGCAAAGCTTTTTGCAACAACTGCCTGAATGCCGGCAGCCTTAATTGCAATAGGCGCGTGTTCCCTTGAAGAGCCGCAGCCGAAATTGGCCTCTGCAACAATCAGATCACCTGCCCGGACCTTGGAAGGAAAATCCTTATCAGCATCTTCCATGATATGTTTTGCGAGCTCTTTCGGGTCCGATGTATTAAGATAGCGCGCAGGTATAATCGCATCAGTATCTATGTTATTGCCGAATTTCCAGACCTTGCCTTTTAAAATCATATTACCTCCTCCGGAGTTCCGATTCTGCCCAGGATTGCCGATGCCGCTGCTACAGCCGGGTTCGAAAGATAAACCTCACTCTCAGGATGACCCATTCTGCCTACGAAATTCCTGTTAGTCGTTGCAATGGCCCTCTCGCCTTTTGCAAGAATTCCCATGTGCCCGCCGAGGCAAGGCCCGCAGGTAGGGGTAGAAAACACTGCGTCCGCATTAACAAAGATCTCGGCCAGTCCTTCTTTAACAGCCTGCAGAAAGATCTGCTGTGTAGCGGGGATAACTATCATCCTCGTATTGGGACTGACTTTTTTCCCTTTTATGATTTCTGCCGCTTCCCTGAGGTCTTCAATCCTGCCGTTTGTACAGGAACCGACAACAACCTGATCGATTGAAACGGATGATAAATCCGCTGCCGGTTTTGTATTGGATGGCAGGTGAGGACATGATACCGTAGGCAATATCTTTGAGCAGTCATATTCTTTAATTTCTACGTACGCTGCATCTTTATCTGAAGCGTAAAATTTATACCCTCTCTTCGCCCTTCCCTTTACGTAATCTTCCGTTATCTTATCAGGGACAATAATACCGTTCTTGCCTCCGGCCTCTATTGCCATATTGCACATTGTCAGTCTGCCCGACATCTTAAGCGAGCTGATGGTTTCACCCTCAAATTCCATTGCCCTGTATAGAGCGCCGTCAACCCCGATATCGCCTATTGTATGAAGGATCAAATCCTTGCCGCTGACCCACCTGTTTAATTTTCCGTAATAGATAAATTTCATGGATTCAGGCACCTTAAACCAGCATTCACCTGTTGCCATCGCTGACGCCACATCGGTTGAGCCAACGCCGGTGGAGAAAGCCCCGAGAGCGCCATATGTACAAGTATGACTATCAGCTCCTATAACCAGGTCTCCGGGAACGACAAGCCCCTGTTCGGGAAGCAGCGCATGCTCAACACCCATCCTGCCGACTTCGAAATAAAGTCCAAGATTATGCTCCCTTGAAAAATCTTTCAGCATTTTGCACTGCTCTGCTGCCTTAATATCTTTCTGCGGTGCAAAGTGATCAGGTATTAAAGCCACTCTGTCTTTGTCAAAGACCTCCTTCGCCCCGGTCTTTTTGAATTCAGTGATTGAAATCGGCGCCGTAATATCATTGGCAAGTATGAGATCAACCTTTGCGTTAATCAACTCTCCAGCTGATACCTTGTCCCTGCCTGCATGCGCCGCAAGAATTTTTTCCGTTATTGTCACGCTTCCTCCAGAAATAATTGATGTATCCGAAATACTACAAAATACACTTTGAAATAGTCAATTCACAAAGCTTAACCCACATCATTAATATTACCGGCAAAGCAGGCATGCTGAAAAAACGTATTGAATGCGTTGTGGTGCATTCATAAGAATAAATCTTCTTTGACTATCAATATATTAAGATGATTCGAACGTCTGATTTGGAAGTCCCGCTCCCAATTCGTTTTTTCAGCATGCCTCCTTTACCGCATGAATAATGCGGGCTAAAATACTTATTGTAAATTTGCTTCTGTTTCCCGCTGCTTCACTCAACTGGATTATATGCGTATTTTGCAGTATAATTTTTCTGTATACATATCATGCTGTTATCAATTATCACTACGGAGGTATTACCATTAAAATAAATAAAAGGATATCGAAATTAATGAAGATCCGCTGTTCACAATGCGGCGAGTGCTGCTGTGATCCGGTCATTGAAGTAACACATCATGACATCAGGAGACTGGTCAAACACACAGGCATATCTGCCGACAGGCTGATTAGATTGCATGCCAAATCCGATTTCGACTCAGTTGATGACAGTGATTTAATAAAATTTTCATACGGCAATCGGAAGATATCCTTAAGAAAGAACAAAAACGGCGCGTGTTTATTCCTCTCGGAAGACAGGCAATGTACGGCATATGAAGCAAGGCCTATGTCCTGCCGGATTTTTCCGATTGATGTTTTCCTTGATGACGAAAATAAAGCATCTGATTTTGAGCTCTCAGATGTTATTCGTGACAAGTTTATTAAATGTAAATATCATTACGGTAAATCGAGTTCTTACAAAAGTTTCAGACTGAAAGCGATACAATCCGGAAACGAGACTGCCTCTTACTGGGGAAAAATCAAACAATGGAACAGGCGGTCTGAAAAAGGGGGAAAGTCTGATTTTCTCAATTTTATGGGTTTTAAGGTCCCTGAATAGAGAAATATACTTATAGATGGTTATATGTCAGGACAGCAGGACTTTATTATAAAGGAGGGCCTATGTTAGCCGAAGTGCAAATTATTGAGGGCGGTAAAATGATAAGAACGGAGAATATGAAGCTGCGTCTGGTAAAGGAATTCAGCAATGACATTATTCTGTATGAAAACGAAGAAGGACGTGCAGTGGTATATTTTAAGGTAAAAAATGATTATGTTTTAATTTCAATCGACATGGCATAGGATATGGCTGCTTTCTTTTTCGATACCGGGTATGCAACATTAAGGTTCAGTCCTTCGGGATCCATCTCACAGGCAGTTTAATAATGAAAGTAGTCCCCTCCCCCGGTTTACTTGTTACTTCTATCTCACCCATATGTTCCGATACTATGCGTTTTACCAGCGGCAACCCCATGCCGTACCGTTTATCTTTTGAGCTGAACATGGGATCGAATATTTTACCTATATCTTCCGCGCTAATGCCGCTGCCTGTGTCAGAGACTTCAAGAATACATGTATTATCACTCTGATAGGTAGAAATAGTTATCTTGCCTCCGTCATGTATCGCATCGGCAGAATTTTTTATAAGATGCGAAAGCGCAATCTGAAATAAGTTTTTCTGGATATTGACTTTCAGCGGCTGTTCCGAACATTTAAAGGCCAGCTCAATTCTTTTATCTGCAACCATATTTTCAATAATGGGTATAACACTTTCCACTACCGCGTTTATATCTTCATACCTGAACATTGACTTCTTGCTCTTCAGCAGAGATTGAAAGTCCTTAACAATATTATCCAGTTTTGCAGCCTCATCGATAATACCCTCGATTTTTGGTATCAGTCTTTCGGGAATTTCCTCTTTCTCAAGCATCCTTCTGCATGTTAGGCCTATTACAGCCGCCGGGTTTCTGATCTTGTCCGCCAGGGTCAGGGACATCAGACCCATGGTCCTTTCCGCGATAAGGGTTTCTATCTCCTGGTTGTATTCTTCAAGTAAATGTTTGTAATCCTTTTCCATCAGCATTAATTTATTAAAATGGACCGCCTTCTCGACTGAATGAACGAGCAGCTCGGAAGTAAATGGTTTGATTATAAAATCGAAGGCCCCTATTTTTAATGCACCGAGCACTTTCTCCATATCAGCATATGCCGTCATAAGGATAACGGGCGTCGTCGGATTCATGTCATGAATATGCCTGAGGAGTTCAATCCCTGATTTGGACGGCATTACAATATCGGTCAAAACAGCATCAATATTATTTACCCTGAACCGTTCGAGTGCATCATCTACGCCTGATGAAGAAACAACATGATATCCATATTCTTTTAAAAGCATGGAAGAAGACTCAAGAACCGAAGGATCATCATCTACAACAAGTACAGATCCGTACTTCCCCTTTTCCATAAATCCGGCCTCCTTATACAAGAAAGTATAACCCATGCCTTTCAGACTATCAACTGTTTCCTGATGACTGCCCTGTCCTGACCCCCTCCATTGACACCTGCCTCCACGGTATGCTATAAAATTACCTGAAACAAGCCACGAAGGCTTAAACGGTCTGGAGGCCGTAAAGCTTTCGTGGCTTTTTTATTCTTAAAAAGATCGGAGAAAATATTATGTCTGATGAACTGTTAATTCTTGTAACTGCGGCTGCTTCAATCGGGTTCTTTCATACGTTGTTGGGGCCTGACCATTATCTGCCTTTTATTGCGATGTCCAGATCAGGTGAATGGTCTCTGCGCAAGACGGCATTCATTACAGTCCTGTGCGGTATCGGGCATGTATTAAGTTCCGTCGTGCTTGGTTTCATAGGCATCTCTTTCGGTTTAGCGGTATCAAAACTGGAAGTTATTGAATCATTCAGGGGATCTCTGGCGACATGGGCGCTGATAGCATTCGGCCTGGTTTATTTTATCTGGGGCATTAAGAAGGCGTTAAGGAACAGGCCGCATACTCATTTTCATGCCCATGGAAGCGGCATCGACCACGGCCACTCTCACGTTCATAACGAGGAACATTTACATGTCCATAAAAATAAAAGTAATAAGAATATGACTCCGTGGGTACTCTTTATAATATTCATTCTTGGTCCGTGCGAACCGCTGATTCCGATACTTATGTATCCCGCAGCAAAAAGCAGTTTATTTGATTTATGGCTTGTAACAGGTATTTACGGGGGAATTACTATTCTGACAATGCTCGGGCTTGTCCTGGTTTCATATTTTGGGATTAATATTATCCCTACAGCAAAGTTGGAAAGATATACTCATGCCATTGCCGGTGCGATAATATCTTTCTGCGGGATTTCAATTTTATTATTTGGTTTATAAGACCGGAGGCATCATCAAATGACAGAACTTGAGAAATTAAAACACCTGCTCGAACACTGGATTGAACACAATAACGCCCATGTTAAAACCTACAAAGAATGGGCGATAAAGGCGGAGTGCCTGGGGGAAAGGGAATTAGCTGAAATGCTCAGCCAAATTGCGGATGAAAGCAGGAAATTAGAAGGGCTGTTTAACAAGGCATTAAACAGACTATAACTTCTTACGGCGTTAATTTATTAACTTCCCCTAATGACCTGTCCCTCACCAGGCTTGACGGGTCCTGCAAAGGCCCAAGAGGATTTTTGACCACCCTGTTCTCCTCTATTATGGGGCGTCCTCCCCAAAGCTTATGCACGACTGTACCATCCACCGTAACTATCAGCGCCTCGAACTCCCATCCGGATTCGTTTGTACTTCTCTTGAAATTAAAAAGATCCAGCAGAACATTCCCATACCTTTTACTTGTAATATTCCTGATGCGGATTTCATAGGACCTGCAATGCGCTTTTGCATCAATACAGGCCTGTACTCCTTTATCAAGGTCTTCTTTTTTGATAGAGGGATTAATCATAAAGCGCTGAATAATATCCAGATGGGTCAGAATTTTAAAATTAGGGGTAGCCTCAGGATCTATCCCGGCCTTTTTTAACTCATCATCTGTTGTCTCGTAAGGGATTATCTTCTCAATAGCATTTTTTGCATCATCAAAAGTGTCCCACAAATCTGTTTTTGTTGTTTCTTTTACACTGGGAAGCAATGTAGTGCAGCCGCCGATAATTAAAACAATAGCAGCAAATGATAAAATCAACAAACGTTTCTTTAACAAATTGATGTCTGCCATTTAAAAAATTATATCATACCACTTACTATAATCCCATAATCAGATCATATAATTCAGGGCAGTCGTCCTTTGAACGGAAGGCGTCGTCTTTTAGCAGCCTCAATCCCTCCGGCATATATTTCAGGAAATATTTTTTCCCTTTTACGGATGACAGAAAGCCATACGCTCCGAGGGCCTGCATATGTCTCTGAAGCCTGCATATAGCAAGCGACTCCATAAAAATATCTTCATCGAATTTCCCCCCGGACCGGGCTTTCATCTTATTAATATAATAATCCAGGAGACGCTCTCTCATCTCATCCTCAAGGCGGTAATACGGGTCCCATAACATTGATGCCATATCATAAGCCGGCGGCCCGGTCCTTGCGCCCTGAAAATCTATCAGGCGCAGCTCCTGCCCTTTCATGACCATGATGTTCTGCGATTGGAAATCCCTGTGTACTACTGTCTTGGGAACAGCGTCCGCCTTAACTGCCAGTTGATGAAGCTCCTCATTAAGCATCGGACGATTGCTGACATTTATATTCCTCAAGCCCTCTAAGTACCTCTTGATGAAATAATCAGTCTCCCATCGGAAATGATCATAATCGAATATCCTGTTTTTAAGAATCGGGCATTCTGAAATATCTTCAGTGACATCCGCATGTATAAGGACAATGATATCTATAACCTGTTTGTAAATATTTTCTATTTCCATACGGTCACGCGGGCACTTCAGCCAGCTGTAAAGAGAAATGTCCCCGGCGTCTTCAATTATGGCATTCTTCTTGCCGGTGTCCGCTTCTATCAGTTCAGGAACAGGAACAGCGTGCTTAAGAAAGAATCTTGTATATTCAACTTGCCGCTCATAATCAGGATCGTCAACTTTACACTGCATGAGCACAACAGATTTATTGTCCTTTTGAATCCTGAAATATTTCCTGTCTGATCCGCCAGTCCCGATCAATTGTCTATTGTCCTCATCAATACTCAATATCTCAGCCGCAGCGAGGTCTATTTGAAAGCCGGGGCCAAGGATGCAATTTTCAAATAATGATTCGTACTGTAGTGACGCTGCATACAACGCCCCTGCATTGCTTCCCGGCAACACAATACAATTCTTTAAAGATATTTCCCCATCAATCAAACACCCCTCTTCAATCACAACATTTCCCTGCAGAGCAATATCCCCGCACCTATTTATTGAAGGATGAATATAAACAACCTCGCCTTCATTCCTCAATTCATGAAACACAGCAGAAGCGTATGCATCGGGCGTCCCGATGTCGCTCCAGTAGGGGCGGGGTCCATCCACGCCCCTGCATACATCAAATGTTCCGATCTTGTTCCCCGATGCAACAGCCTTCAGCCACGCATCGACTACGCTGGATTTACCCGTGGGCAGATAGTCCAGGAACGCGGGCTCATAGACCGCAATCCCGGTAAAGGCTAATAGTCTCCCATCAGTAGTGGCAGGTTTGAAACCCGCCCCTACGTTTTTTAGGAATCCGTTTTCGTCAATGATGAGACTATTAAATTGCGGATAGTCATGAACGGCCAGTGTTACAAGGTTATATGATACTTGATGATATTCAAGCAGGCCGGCTAAATTTATGTCAGACAGTATGTCCGAGTTGTGTACAAGAAAGGTCCCTTCGTTCAGAAATTCTTCAGCATTCTTCAGCGCCCCCCCCGTCCCCAGGATTTCTTCTTCAGGGAAAAGAGTGATCTTGTCATGCAGAGGGCTTTGCCTGCTCCATGCTTCAATGCTTTCTTTCTTGTGATGGATGTTTATTCCGATTTTGTTAAAAGGCAGAGCCGCTATTTTTTCAAGGACGTATTGTATGGAGGGTTGACCAAGAATAGGGAGAAGAGGCTTGGGAATATGTTCGGTAATTGGCCGCAGTCTCTCACCCAGCCCCGCGGCAGGGATAAAAACATTGACGCTCTTTATGTCATCTCCATTATCAAGCACCGCGCAATTAATATATACATAAAGTCTTCTGTCTTACAAGTATATGCGCCTCATGTTGCCTGACTTCAGTCAGCTACGCTGATTTGGTTTTCGATATTTTATCATGTTCAAATTGTCCGTTTGCATGTTATTATTTTCAATGGCTTACACAGGATGGAAAATCTGACACCGCAAAACATCATAGTAATGTTTTTATCCCTGGGAATCCTGCTCGGTGTGGCCCGCGTGCTTGGCGAGTTGGCCCAGCGGCTGCGCCAGCCCTCGGTACTGGGAGAGCTGTTCGCAGGTGTTCTGCTCGGTCCGACCGTTTTGGGAAACGTGGCGCCTGATCTCAGCGCATTCCTCTTTCCACCGCAGGGGCCAAACGCCATCATCTTAAATGCTATCACAACACTGGCGGTCGTGTTGTTTTTGCTTGTGGCAGGTATAGAAGTGAACTTGTCAACTATCAGGAGACAAGGCCATGTCGCGTTCAGAGTAAGCATTTCCGGTATCCTGATACCTTTTCTTCTGGGCTTCGCTGTGGCATGGCTGATACCGCAGGCTATGGGACGGCATTTGGAGGCTGACCCGCTGATCTTTGCCCTGTTTTTTGCAACCGCCCTGTCGATCTCCGCGCTGCCTGTCATCGCCAAAACGCTCATGGACCTTGACCTCTACCGAAGCGATCTGGGAATGGTAATTGTAAGCGCCGCGATTTTTAACGACCTTGTCGGCTGGATCGTATTCGCCATTATTCTGGGGCTTATGGGCGCCGCATCCGGCCACGCAAACCACATCATGTCAACTATCGTGTTGACGCTGGCTTTTGCAGGCTTCATGCTCACACTCGGCCGCTGGCTGATCCACAAGGTATTGCCGTTAGTGCAGGCCCATACCAGGTGGCCTGGCGGCGTGCTGGGCTTTGCTCTTACCCTGGCGCTTCTCGGTGCCGCATTTACCGAGTGGATCGGCATTCATGCGATTTTCGGCGCCTTCCTCGTGGGCGTTGCCATCGGCGATTCCTCCCACCTGCGGGAGCGCACCCGGGCCACAATCGACCATTTTGTGTCTTTCATTTTTGCCCCGGTGTTCTTCGCGGGCATCGGACTGAAGGTGAACTTTTTGACCCATTTCGACTTACCCCTGGTACTGACAGTGCTGCTGATAGCCTGCGGGTGTAAAATCGCCGGAGGCACACTTGGAGCACGGTGGGGCGGGATGTCTTCCAACGAAGCCTGGGCGGTCGGTTTTGCCATGAACTCACGCGGCGCGATGGAGATCATCCTGGGCCTGCTGGCCCTTGAAGCAGGGATCATCGGCAACCGGCTGTTCGTGGCCCTGGTCATTACGGCGATTGTTACATCGATGATGAGCGGCCCGGTGATGCGCTTTATCCTCATGCGCGCCAAAAAACGACGGCTGCAGGACACGCTGTCCTCAAAACTTTTTCTGCGGGAACTGAAAGCCATCTCCCGCAGGGAGGCCATTCACGAGATAACATCTGCAGCGTGCATATCAGCCGGCCTGGACGCAGACGCCGTGGAGGCCGCCGTCTGGGCGCGTGAGGAAGCTCTCAGTACAGGCATCGGCAATGGGGTAGCGCTCCCGCATGCCCGTATTGAAGGTCTGCTGGATTCACTTATTGTAGTCGGGATTTCCGATACCGGGATCGACTTCGACGCGCCGGACGATAAGTCGGCGCATTTGATCTTCCTTATTCTTACTCCCGGTAACGATCCCGGCGCACAGCTGGAAATTACTTCCGAACTTTCACGAATTTTCCGCGAGCAGTACATGCTCGAACGCGTGCTCCGCACGAAGAACTTCGATGATTTTTTTGTATTGATGAAAAATGCCTCTGTTGAACAGCAATCGGCATAATCAGATAAGCAACGGCTCTATTTATAAATCAAATATTTTTTATAGACCTTCTTTTTAAACTCAAGACACTGCGATTTCCAACTGTCCTCCAACTGTTCAAGCGATACCCCTTCTTCTATGTCCTTTCTGAGACTGTCAGTTCCAGCAAGGATATCAATCGGCATCTTCTTTGTTTCATACTCGTAGGGCGGCTTTTTCCATTTGAACTGTCCGGGATACAATTCGTGAACTGTTTTTAGAATCGCAATGCCTGTCTTGAATGGTTTAAATTTCTCTCTATTGATGACATGTATCTGTGTGCCTCCGCAGAGTTTCCCGGCGTGCTTCTGAAAAGTAGGCTGAAAATACATTGGCCTGAAAATAACCCCGGCAAGCTTAAAGTCATTCAATCTGCTCACAAGGACATCAGTGTCTATAAAAGGCGCACCGAAAATTTCAAACGGCCTTGTCGTGCCGCGTCCTTCGCTTAAATTAGTAGCTTCAAGCAGACACATGCCGGGATAAACAACAGCTGTTTCGAGTGCCGGCATGTTCGGGGAAGGCATGACCCACGGCAGCCCTGTCTGATCAAACCACATCTTTCTTTCCCACCCCTTCATTGGAACAATATGAAAATCCAGAGACGGATAAAATTCATTTTTCAGATAACCGGCGATCTCCCCTATTGTCATCCCATGACGCACCGGCAGAGGACGCTGCCCGACAAACGATGTGTAATCCATATCAAGCACAGGCCCTTCCGTGTGAACACCACCCAGAGGATTAGGCCTGTCAAGAATTACAACTGATTTACCCGCTTCAAGACATGCCTGCATACATAAGTCCATCGTCCATATGAATGTGTAATACCGGGAGCCCACATCCTGCATATCAATTACCATCACATCAATATCTTTGAGCATTGCCGCACCAGGTTTGCGGGTTTGACCGTAAAGACTATAGACAGGAAGTCCCGTCTTTTTGTCCCTGAACCCTTCCCATTCAATCATGTTGTCCTGGGTCTCCCCCCGGATTCCATGCTGGGGCCCGAAGAGGGCCTTCAGTTCAAGCTTCCCGGATTTAAGAAGGCAGTCAGACGCATGCTCAAGCTTTCTATTTACAGACGCCGGGTGTACCAGCAGGCCTGCCCTTGCGCCTTTTAATTTTTGGGGCCATTGTTTTTCTAATATGTCGAGACCTGTTTGCATTTTTGTATTATAAAGTAAATCTTCGACTTTGTTACAATTGGTTATGACTACTTCTTTATATGTCCATATTCCTTTCTGTTTAAAAAGATGCATATACTGTGATTTTGTCTCCGGTATTTATAACCCTGCCAGGGCGGATGCCTACCTTGATGCCCTGAAAAATGAGATTGCAAATATTCCAAACGAAAAGCCGCTGTCCACGTTCTTCATAGGCGGCGGCACTCCTACAGCGCTTTCCTCTGGTGTATTATCAAACTTTATTAATCACATATTCACGCATTTCCGCTTTGTGAATAACTATGAAGCAACCATCGAGGCAAATCCGGGGACTGTAGATAAAGATAAATTGAAGGCAATCCGTTCAGCTGGTATCAACAGAATCAGCATAGGCGTGCAATCCTTTAATGATGATGAGCTTTCCTTTCTTGGAAGAATTCATAACAAAGAAGAATCATGTCAGGCGGTTGATCTTGCAAGGCAAGTTGGGTTTGAGAACATCGGGATTGATCTGATTTACGGGATCCCGGGGCAGGATATTGATAGCTGGGAAAATACCCTTGGAAAAGCCGTCAGTCTTAAACCAAAACATATTTCCACATACGAGCTTACGGTGGAGAAACAGACCGAGTTGTATAAATATTTAATAGGGGGCAATAAATTAATCCTGCCTGATGAAGACAAGATCATCGAGATGTATGAATTCACAATCGATTACCTGACATCCGAAGGCTACATCCATTACGAAATTTCAAACTTCGCACTACCCGGCAACCAATGCAGGAACAACCTTAATTACTGGGACAGGGGGGAATATTACGGGGCCGGACTCGGCGCTCATTCTTTCATTAATGCTCAACGGTACCATAACACTGATGATCTTGAGGAATACCTCAAACTCATTTCAGAAAACAAGAGTCCTGTCAAAGAATCTGAATCCATAACCGAAGATATAGCGTTGTCAGAGGCGCTTTTCCTTGGATTGCGTAAAACCAGTGGAATTAATGTTGAAGCATTTTCGAACCAGTACAACAGGAATATTTTTAATTGTTATCAGATAGAGATAGCCGACCTTCAGGCAGCAGGCCTGATTGAAGTTACAGGTTCAGACTGTTCATATGAGACGACCATGAAACTGACGAGAAAGGGGCTTGTCCTTTCCAATGAAGTCTTTATGAAATTCATACAGCTTTCATAACTGTACAAAAAAAGGTAGAATAATTTCATGATCGACAAATTTGAACCAAAGTGGATTGCCTGGGAGATTACGAGGAGATGTAATCTTAAATGTGTCCACTGCCGCTCCTCATCCGAAATGGAAGCAAAGGGACATCCTGATTTTTCGACGGAGGAGGCTTACAGGATTATCGACGACATAGCAAGTTACGCCAAGCCCGTTGTGGTGCTTTCAGGTGGTGAGCCCTTATTGAGAAAGGACGTTTTTGATATAGCCAAATACGGCACATCAAAAGACCTGCGGATGTGCATCGCTACAAACGGGGCGCTTGTTACTGAGGAAATATGCGAAGGCATGAAGGCGTCCGGCATCAAGATGGTGTCACTGAGCCTCGATGGATCAACAGCGGAAGTGCATGATAATTTCAGGAACCAGAAGGGCGCGTTCGCCGGAGTCGTCAACGCGACAGAGCTGTTTAATAAACACGGGATCAAGTTTCTTATAAACTCATCTTTCACAAAGCGTAATCAGCAGGAAATCCCAAAGGTCTATAAGCTTGCCAAGAAACTCGGCGCCACCGCATGGTATATGTTCATGATCGTGCCGACAGGCAGAGGTGAAGATATCATGAATGAGCTTATCTCCAAGGAAGATTACGAGGAACTTCTTAAATGGCATTATGAGATGGAGAAGAATGAAAAAGACCTGCTCGTGCGCCCCACTTGTGCTCCTCATTATTACAGGGTAGTGCTTCAGAAACAGAAGGAGGAAGGCGAGAAATTTGAGCGGAGGACCTTAAAATTCTCCACCGGGGGCTCAAAGGGATGTCTTGCAGGTCAGTTAATCTGCCTGATAGATGTTGATGGCAATGTTCTGCCCTGCAGCTATTTCCCAAAGCCGGCAGGAAATATCAGGGAAAAGTCATTTAAGGACATCTGGGAGAATTCCGAGCTTTTCAAAGACATGAGGAACTTCAAGGCATACAAAGGCAGATGCGGTTCGTGTGAATATGTAAACGTCTGCGGCGGATGCCGCGCACGCGCATACGCAGTGACCGGCGACTATATGGATGAGGAACCTTTCTGCGGATACATACCATACAAAATAAGAAAAAGCATGTAGGGGCGGGGTGCCCCCGCCCTTTCAGATGCTGAAACAGGTTCAGCATTACAACCATAGAACGGAGTTTAAAATGAACGATACATTTCTTAAAGCATGCAGAGGCGAAAAAGTTGACTATACGCCGATATGGATTATGCGCCAGGCAGGAAGATATCTTGCGGAATACAGGGCGGTCAGGGGTAAGGCTGATTTCTTGACGATGTGCAAAACACCTGAACTGGCTGCGGAAGTTACGCTTCAGCCGATTGACATCCTTAATGTCGATGCGGCCATTCTGTTCTCAGATATTCTTATCCCCTGCGAGGCCATGGGACAGGGGCTTGATTTTCACGAAGGCAAAGGCCCCCTCCTTAGCCCGGCCATAAGAGACAAAGACACTGTTAACAAACTGTTTGTCCCTGACCCTGAAGATACAATGAAGTTTGTTATGGATGCTATCCGTATTCTCAGGAAAGAGCTTGCGGACAGGGTCCCGCTTATCGGTTTTGCAGGCGCCCCTTTTACTACCGCGACATATATGATTGAAGGGGGAACTTCAAAAAACTTCCTGAACACTAAAAGGATGATCTATGAAAATCCTGAACTCTACAAATCCCTGATGGACAAAATAACCGCTACAATCACCTTATATCTTAAAGCCCAGATCAGCGCCGGGGCGCAGGCAGTGCAGATATTTGATACGTGGGGCGGCATTTTCTCACCGGATGATTTCAGGGACCATGCGCTGAGTTATGTCAAAAACATCATAAGCGACCTGAAACAGTGGATGCTTACCGAAAGACATGAGACTGTTCCAGTCATCTACTTTGTAGGTGAAACCGCCGGCCTGCTGGAAGAAATCAAGACCTCCGGCGCGGATGTCTTTGGTGTTGACTGGAGAATCAGCATCGATGATGCAATAAAAAGACTTGGCGGTGATGTTGTGGTCCAGGGAAATCTGGACCCGCTCTCAATGTTCCTTCCAAAAGAAAAGATTGAGTTGCGTGTAAAGGATGTCCTGGACAAGGCGTCCCCGGCACGCGGGCATATCTTCAACCTCGGGCACGGCATTGTCCCGGAGACCCCCCGTGATAATGTCATTGCACTGGTTGAGATGGTCCACAGACTCAGCAGAAAATGACATAACAGACCTATTCTGACTTCATATCCATAATAGATCTGGTCAATATCCATGTCAATTTGACCAGATTCTGGTTATTCAACCAATAATCATCATATCAACTATTTGAAATATTTACTTTCCTGTTATGGCATTGCTCTTGCTACATATGAAACGGGAAATAGTATCTCGGCTCTCCGTATATAGGCGGTTGCAGTATCTACTAATTATAGAGAACCAGTGAAATAACGCGGGGAGAGCATTAAATGAGCGAGCCGGTAAATGTTTTTGAAACAATTGCTGACAGCATAAGCGACGGCATAGTGCTTATTGACCGGGCCTATAAAATTACCTTTGCCAATGCAGCAGCACACAGGGTATTTGGAATTAATAACAGCATCAGGGGCCTTACATGCCATGACCTCTTTCACCGCCTCCCTTCACCCTGTAATACTAATTACGAGTTTAAGCGCTGCCCCCACATTGAGGTCATCAAAACCGGAAAGCCGGTATCCATCAGGTATCCATTTATTTTAAAGAACGGGGAAAAAAGGATCTTTGATATCACCGCGTCGCCGGTAATGGATAAAACAAATAATCAAGTGGGCCATATTGTAAAAATTCTAAAGGACGTAACAGATAAGGCCCGTATCGAAAAAATGCTTATAGAGGCAGAGACCAAATATCAGAATCTGGTCTGTAATGCCCTTGTTGGTGTCTATAAAACCAATATCAAAGGCCAGATTCTATATGTAAATAAAGCGTTGTCTGAGATGCTTGAGTTTAAATCGCCTGAAGAAATGATCAAAAGCAATGTACTGTTACGATATAAGAAACCCGGGGACATGGAGGCCTTAATCAGGAAACTCAGGGAAACAGGCAGCGTCAGTAATTACGAGGTCGACCTCCTCACCAAACGAGGCAATATAAAACACGCACTCATAAGCGCCAGTCTGGAGGGAGATGTTTTGTCCGGAATGATCATGGACGTAACTTATCAGAAAACTATCGGGGACCTGACAAAAAAACAGGATCTCTTCTTTTCATCCATACTTGAAGGCATGCATGACGGCATGGTTGTTGTAAATAGAAATTTTGAAATCATATATGCAAACAGCAGTTATGCAAGGCAGGCCAGGACCCCGTTTGATGAAATAAGGGGCAGACACTGCTACGAAGTGTCGCATCACAATACAAAACCCTGTTATATGGCCGGGGAAGACTGCAGCGTAAAAAATGCCTTTGATACAGGCGTCAGCAGTAAAATCATCCACACGCATTTCAACGGCAATAACAGAAAGATAAATGTCGAAACAGTGGCCTATCCGCTCAGGGACATGTCCGGCAATGTTGTATCTGTAGTAGAAAGGATATGCGATATTACAGAGAAAATAGAGCTCGAAAGCGAACTTACAAAGCGGGTCAGTGAACTTGAGGCGTTTTATGAAATGGCGGTCGGCAGGGAACTGAGAATGATAGAGCTGAAAAATGAGATTGAGGCATTGAAGGCAAAATCAGTAAAACACAACCCGGAAACTTAATCATGATATCAAGGCATTCGGTTTTTATAATACTTTTCGGCTGGCTGATTGTCGGATCATACATGTATTATGATTACGAATATCATCAAACTGACCTGTTCAGGCACCTTCTTTCCGTTAAATCCCCGGTGGACCTCTTCTTTCATATAATTATTATCATCACCCTTATCGGGTCACATGTGACAGCTTATCTGGTAAACGAAAGGAGAAAACTTCTTATCAAGACCATGATATCCGGGGAGCAGTTGAAGCATGCGGCCCATGAATGGATGGTAACATTTGATTCCATACCTTACGGCGTATTACTGACCGACAGCAACTGTAATATTATCCGGGCCAACAAGTATGTTGAACGCATGGCCGGCATCCCCATGAAAGAACTTATTTCAGGCAAGAAATGTAATGACATAGCCTGTAAACAGAACAAATCCGAAAGTCATTGCGCCGCCATGAAAGCTGACGTACTTCATGCCTCTAAAACATATGAATATTATGATCACGAAAAGGACATTTATATGATTGAAAGTATCACCCCCATGTCTGACGGTAGAGGGGAAATTGCCTCGTTCGTCCATGTGCTTATTGATATTACAGACTCCAAGGAGAAAGAAAGAAAGCTGAGCCAGTCAAAAGACGCCTTCTTCAATATGCTCAAGGATGTGGACTCCGCCTATAAAGAACTTAAGGAGATACATCACAGCCTTATTATTACTTTTTCAAACATCATCGATGCCAAAAGTTCCTGGACAAGAGGACATTCAGTAGATGTCTCTTATTATGCAACAGCTATAGCCAGAGAAATGGGACTCGATGACCGTGAGGTCGAAACCCTTAGAACAGCAGCCCTGCTGCACGATATCGGGAAAATAGGCACCTATGACGTGATCCTTGATAAGCCCGGTGAACTCGATCATGCAGAGCGTACTTTAGTAAAACAGCATACTATAAAAGGAGAAGATATACTCAGGCCGATAAGCGGACTGAAAAATATTACCCCGATAGTCCGGTCACATCATGAACGGATTGACGGAAAAGGGTATCCTGACGGGCTGAAGGGAGATAAAATACATCCCCTTGCAAAAATACTCTGCGTTGCAGATTCTTATGACGCGATGATTTCAAACAGGCCGTATCGTCTTTCACAAGGACAGGATTATGCCATGTCTGAAATTGAGCGATGTGCGGGAACACAGTTTGATTCGAAAGTATCAGAAGCCTTTTTAAGAATACTGGGAAGAGATAAAAATAATTTTCCAACTGCGTGAAGCAAGAGATTTTCCCCCTTATATCTAACCTGCATTATTTGTATTAATCGAAGTATGGATTTTATGTTATGGATTTTTATATATTAGATACTGCACTGAAACCGTATCTGAATTTATTCAATAAGGATTTAAGCAAGGAATAACTATGTCAACCTCAACTCTGAAATATAGCGCGGAAACTTCAAATGCGCTCCTGAAAGAAGTAATGGACCGTTCAGGGCAGAACCTGATGTCCTGCTACCAGTGCCGCCGCTGCGCCGCGGGCTGTCCTGTAGGCGATGAGTCTGGGGTCACTCCGGACCGCCTGGTTCGTATGGTTTTGCTTGGTGAAAAAGACAACGCGTTAAACAACCTCCTCATATGGAAATGCCTGGCCTGCTACACGTGCGGCACCCGCTGTCCCAACAACATACAGACAGCCAGGATAAATGAGACGCTTAAACAGATGGCCAAGGAAGCGCATATTGAGCCGAATATCCCCAGGGTAGCGTCTTTCCACTCATCTTTCGTAAAGTCGATATCTCATTTCGGCAGGAGTAATGAACTGGAATTCATGGCGCTGTATGAAATTGAGAATTATAAAAAAGGCGGATTGACTGCTGTGAAAGAGGATATTAAAAGTACCTCAAAACTCGGTCGCTCAATGCTCAAGAAAAAGAGGATGCATTTTAAACTCGACAGGACAAAAGGTAAATCCGAGATTAAAAGCCTGTTCAAAAAAGCCGCTGACAAGCGGGGGGCAAAGGGTCAGCCATGAAAATAGCATATTATCCCGGATGTTCATTGCATGCCTCATCAAAACTGTATGATATTCAGGCAAAGAGCGTACTGGGGAAAATCGGTATTGAACTCAGTGAAATAGAAGACTGGAACTGCTGCGGGGCCACATCCGCAAGCAAGACAGATGATTTTCTTGCCATTGCCCTTGCAGCGCGGAATCTTGGCATCGCGGACGCCACCGGGTTGTCTGAGATGATGATCCCATGCTCTTCCTGTTACAGCAGGACCCTCGTTTCACAAAAGGCCCTTGCAGGAGATCCGGCATTGAGATCAGAGATTAATGCCGAGCTTGCAAAAAAAGTGGAAGGCAAAATAAAGATATCAAACATCCTTGAAGTGCTATTGGCCAGGAAAAAAGAATTAACGGATAATGCGGTCAAGAAACTCACAGGACTTAAACCGGCCTGCTATTACGGGTGCCTGCTTACACGGTTCCCCTCGGACATGCCAATAACAGACAGCGTTGAAAATCCTGTAGCGATGGAGGGCCTTCTCAAGAGCATGGGAGCCGAACCGCTTGACTGGGGCTATAAGACAGACTGCTGCGGCGCTTCTGCATCGGTAAATGACGCGGACATGGCGCTGAAACTCATGTCAAAGATACTCAAGGACGCCCTGGCAAGGGGCGCAAACTGTTTTGTGACTACATGTCCAATGTGCCAGTTAAATCTCGATGCTTACCAGGATGAGGTTCGGGAGAAATACGGAATAGCGAAAAGCCTCCCGGTGTATTTCATAACAGAGCTTCTCGGCGTCTCGATGGGAATGGGCGTTGAACAGATGCAGATAGACAGGCATTTCACGGACGCTTTAGGACTTCTTAGGGAGTTGAAACTGATATGAAATTAATTATCAAATATCTCAATACTTGTTTAATGTCCTTTAGCAGACAAAAAAGAGCAGTCAGCGATCAGCTATCAGCGATCAACAAGAAAAGAGCAAAAGCCTTCAAGCTGTCCGCTGATAGCTGTCCGCTGATAGCTAAACTCGGAAATTCTTCCACAGCCTTCCATGTCTTCAACCATTGTAGAGGAGTTTGCTATGAACGTTAAAATTGCCTCTGACAAAAAAGGATCTGTTGTAATCGTAGGCGGCGGCATCGGAGGAATGCAGGCGGCCCTTGACCTTGCGGACAGCGGGTTCAAGGTCCATTTAATCCAGAAAGACCCCTCAATAGGCGGCACCATGGTGATGCTGGACAAGACCTTCCCCACAGGAGACTGCTCAATGTGCATGATATCTCCCAAGATGGTGGAGGTAGGCCGTCATCTCAATATAGATGTTCATTCACTTGCAGAAGTGGTTTCTGTCGAGGGCAATCCAGGGAACTTCAAAGTCAAGGTGAAACTTCAGCCGCGTTATGTAGACCCTGCAAAATGCACCGGCTGTGGTGACTGTGAGGTAAAATGCCCAAAAAAACTCCCGAGCGAATTTGATCAGGGCATTGGAAAGCGCAAGGTCATTTATTCCCTCTTTGCACAGGCTGTGCCGAATACTAGGGCGATTGATGCAAGACACTGTCTTTATTTAACCAAAGGGACCTGCCGCCTGTGCGAGAAGGCATGCAAGGCAGGCGCGATAAAATTTGATGATAAAGAGAAAGAGATTGAAATTAACGCGGGTGCTGTAATTCTGTCCCCGGGACTGGACCGTTATGATGCAACAGTACGCGGCGAATTAGGTCTGGGCCGCTGGAAGAATGTAGTGTCCTCCATCCAGTTCGAGAGGATACTTTCAGCCTCCGGTCCATACAAGGGAGAGGTGAAACGCCCCTCCGACGAAAGGCACCCCGTGAAGGTCGCATGGATACAGTGCGTGGGCTCAAGGGACTCTCATAATGCGAACCCCTGGTGCTCATCAGTCTGCTGCATGTACGCAACCAAACAGGCCATTATCGCAAAGGAGCATGATAAGCATATTGAGCCTTCCATCTTCTATATGGAGATGAGGGCATTTGGAAAGGATTTTGATAAATACGTTGAGCGCGCCAGGAATGAATACGGGGTCCGTTATCTGCGGGCCATGATCTCCGCTGTAAAGGAAGAACCTGAAACAGGGAACCTTCTGATGCGATATGCTGACGAAGAGGGGAAGCTCATTGATGAATCATTTGACATGGTGGTCCTTTCAATCGGGATAGAGCCCCATAAAAACGCGGCAGAGTTCGCAAAGACATTCGGTATTGAAACAAATCCTTACCTCTTTGCAAAGACATCGCCCCTTCGTCCAGTGCAGACATCGCGCGACGGTATATTTGTCACTGGCACCTATCAGGGCCCGAAAGACATCCCTGACACCGTCATGCAGGGAAGCGCTGTGGCAGGCGAGGCGATGGCGCTGCTCAGTGAGGCGCGCGGCACGGAGGCCGTTCATAAGGAACTCCAACCGGAAAAAGACGTTGAGAATGAGAAACCGAGGATAGGGGTTTTTGTATGCCATTGTGGTACCAACATAGCCGCAACTGTGAATATAGACGAAGTTGTTGCAGCAGCAAAAAAACTTGCATATGTAACAAACACGATATACGCGTGCGCCCAGGACAATCAGGATATGATCAAGAACGTTGTAAAGGAAAATAACCTGAACAGGGTCATCGTTGCTTCATGCACTCCGAGGACGCATGAGCCTCTTTTCCAGGAGACGATCCGCGACGCGGGTCTGAACAAATACCTCTTTGACCTCTCTGATATCAGGGAGCAGTGCTCATGGTGTCATATGGGGCAGAAAGCAGAAGCAACGAAAAAGGCCATCGGGATCGTAAAGATGTCTGTGGCAAAGTCCCGTCTGCAGAAGCCGTTAAAGACCGAAAGTGTGAGCGTCACTCCTGCCTGTATGATCATCGGCGGCGGTATTGCCGGGATGACCTCGGCCCTGTCGCTTGCAGACCAGGGTTTTGACGTGCATATTGTTGAAATGGAAAAGGAGCTTGGAGGTCTTGCAAGAAATTTATACCGCACATTGGAAGGCAATGATGTGCAGGAATTTCTCAAGGCGACAATTGCAAAAGTACAGGGACACAACCGTATAACCATTCACACCGGCACGCAGGTAAAGAAGACCGAGGGATTCGTCGGTAATTTCAGGACGACCCTTGCTGATGAAACTGTTATAAGTCACGGCGCTATAATCCTTGCAACAGGCGGGACCGAGTATGCGCCGACCGAATATCTTTCCTCTGATAGCGACAAAGTAATTACACAGAGGGAACTCGAAAGAAGGATCGCATCAGGTGAGAAATTTAATACCGGCGAAAAGTATGTAATGATACAATGCGTCGGTTCCCGCGAAGAACCAAATCAGTACTGTTCGCGTATATG
>JACQXG010000045.1 GCA_016208905.1 Nitrospirota bacterium | reverse complement strand
ATCGGAGAGGTAGTGGGCAGGTATTTGAAAAACATTTCGTACGACGAAGACATGCTGCCTGATATGATCCTGATAGATGGCGGAAGGGGACAGTTGAGGTCTGCACTAAATGCGATGAAGCAGTTTGACCTGCCTGTTGAATTGGCGGCAATAGCAAAGGCAAGGGATGAAGCCCCCCGTAAAAAGTCCGCTGTCCGAAGTGAATTCGAGAGGATTTACCTGCCCGGCAAAAAAGAGCCTGTTTACCTTGAGCCGCTTCAGCCGTCAACACACCTCCTGCAGAAGATACGCGATGAGGTCCACCGCTCTGCCATAAGTTATCATAAGAAGCTGCGCTCAAAGAGGGTACTGGAGTCTCCGCTTGAAAAGGTGAAGGGGATCGGGAAGACACGGAGGCTTCTGCTATTGAAACATTTCGGCAGTCTTGATGCTATAAGGAAGGCACCGGTTGATGAGATTGCTTCTTTGAAAGGGATGAATAGGAAGGTTGCAGAGGATTTGAAAAAGTCTCTTGAACCGGGGACTGAGGCATAAAGGCACAGAGAAATGATCAACGAAAAGAGCATAATAGACTACATTAAAAACCTCTTTGGCAAGGAAGCCTTGGAAGTAACCATCGAAAAACTCGGAGAGGGTGTCCAGGGCGCCGGGTTTCTCATTGAAATAAAGACTCAGGAAGGTGATAAACATTATGTCATAAAAGGTCTGTTCCCGGAAGGCCTGGAGCACGACTACCCGGCGGACAGGGCTGGCGTGTTCCTCCTTGACCTTGACGAATTTAAAAACCTTCCTAAACATGTAAAGGCAATTGATGTTCTGTCGGAACTGCCGGATGGATCGATTATATCAATCGGAGGCGGCAGGGAATATTATCTTCTTATGGAACGGGCGGAGGGGAAACATTACTTCAATGACCTGGCTGCGTTTGCCGGAAAAGACAAACTTGATACCGGAGATATTGAAAAGATCCAGGCAATGGTGTCATATCTTGCAAAGATCCACTCCGTAAAAAAGGATTCGAAGCAGTTGTACTGGAGAAAGGTAAGGGACACTATCGGACATGGTGAATGCTTAATGGGGGTCTTTGATACATATCCTGAAGGTACGATCAGCAGCAGTGAAATGACGGCTATTGAGAAGAAATGTGTGGACTGGAGGGCAAAGCTTAGACCAAAATTCAAACGTCTCTGTCAGGTGCACGGGGATTTTCATCCTGGGAATATCTGGTTTAAAAGTAGGGGCGAGGTCATCTCACCCTTGAAGGCCCCGGTGGATTTCATTCTCCTTGACCGCAGCAGGGGGCCGTGGGGTGACGCTGCTGATGATGTGACTGCATTGACGATAAACTATATCTTTTTTTCAATAAACCATTTCGGCAAACTTGCTGGCCCCTATCTTGAAGCTTTCAATCTGTTTTATGATCAATATATTAATGAGACGGGAGATACGGAACTGCTTGAAGTTCTGGCCCCATTTTATGCGTTCAGGGGAGTCGTGGTTGCAAACCCTGTTTTTTACCCGGAGGTAACACCGAAAAACAGACGCAAGATTTTCAACTTCGTGCATGGTGTATTGGATGATGAATCATTTAAAATTGAGAAGGTGAATGAATATATAAACTATGGACATCAGCGATATTAGAAAGATAGGCAGACGGTTAAAAGAGGACATCTCTTCCCATATGAATGAACTGCGCAGCCATACTTCACTCGGTAAAGGCGCAGGCGGGGACGCGACGCATCCGATTGACAAACGGGCCGAGGACATAGTTTATGAAGAGCTTGAAAAACTTGGTGAGCCGGTCACTCTTGTTTCAGAAGAGTGCGGGACCAGGGAAGTAAAGGGCGGCGGACCAAGGCTTTTGGTAGACCCGATTGACGGCAGCAGAAATGCCGTCAGCGGCATACCGCTGTTTTCCACATCCATTGCGCTTGTAGACGGAGACACTGTTGGTCATATAAAAATCGGCTATGTTATCAATCTTATCAGCGGTGATGAGTTCTGGGCCATAAAAGGGGAAGGGAGTTTTTTAAACAGTTCACCCATAACAACGCAGCAGGATAAAGTTTTCAGGGTAATAGCTTACGAAGCGCAGACCCCGAAGATTGATATTCCAAAAATCATGCCTCTCATTTCTTTATTTAACAGATCAAGATGTTTTGGTTCAACAGCCCTTGATATGGCATTTCTCGCGCAGGGCGCTGTCAGCGTATTCGTGGTACCTTCCCTTTCAAGGAGCTTTGATTTTGCATCGGGATATCTTTTGATAAAAGAAGCCGGCGGCAGCGTCACGGACCTTAATGGTAAAGAGATCGATAGAGTTGAAGTCAGTGTTGACAGGTCAACGCCTCTTCTCGCTTCAGCAAATGAGGAACTGCATAGAAAGGCAGTTGGAATTTTAATGCGGAGAGGATTGAACGCGGATTAGCTCCTGCGGTTATCTGATTATTCATGCCCGAAAAAAGAAAGGACAAAAAGCATCCATGTCCTGATTGTAATTTTTGCCAATGGTGCGACGATAGCAAATGCAGAAAGTGCAGGCCGTCATGCAAGCATCCCTGCGAAAAGAAGAAACCGGAAGATCCGATTAATCGTGAAAAATAGCTACTAACATCCTCTGAAGAGCCACCTCTTAACATTCCAGAAATGCAGTATTTTTTCGTAAAGTCGATCTGGTCGACATTTGAAATTGCCTTCATATTTTTTATAAATGTGATGTATACTTTACCATATGGACCGCTTCAGGTGGCAGATAGTTTCAGGCATACTTTTAATTTTACTGTCAGTAATTTTGTATGTTATCCATTATCTCATCTTTAACGACGCCAATCATATTGCTCTCTATTTACTTGGTGATATTGCCTTCCTGCCCATTGAGGTCCTGCTTGTAACCATGATACTTCACCGGCTTCTGGAAGAAAAAGCAAAAAAGGCGAGGCTTGAAAAACTGAACGTGGTGATAGAGACGTTTTTCAGTGAGATGGGTACGAGGATACTGGCTTATTTTTCGGATTTCGATCCCGAACTCGAGAGCATCAGAAAAGACCTGATTGTTACCGACAAATGGTCCGACAAAGACTTTGCGGTGGTCAGCAATCGTCTTAGAAGGTATGTATATACAGTCGACATAAATAAGGTCGACCTGCTGCATTTGCAGGGTTATCTTCTCGAAAAGAGGGTCTTCCTGGTCCGCCTGCTTGAAAACCCTGTAATGCTGGAGCACGAATCATTTACAGAGTTGTTGATGACGATTTTCCACCTAACGGAAGAACTGGCGCACAGAATAGACATCGACCAACTGCCGGACACGGATCTACAGCATCTTTCAGGCGATATAAAAAGGGTCTACGGGCTGCTTGTCTGTCAATGGCTGGATTACATGAAATATCTGAAGGCAAATTATCCTTACCTCTTCTCGCATGCAATGAGGACGAACCCCTTCGATCAGAATGCATCCCCTGTTGTAAAATGATTCCGTAAAAATAATTTGGGCGCGCAGTTGATTTTGAATAGAAGAGAATAAAACCGCTCGAATTGAGTCAACGACCCTCTCACGCTCTCTTTCCTGCTCCCATCATATTTAAAAACTCTCTAACCTGTCCGGGATTGATTTCTTTCAATTCAATGTTCGCTGCTTTCGATAATACATTTAATCTGCACAAAAACTCGAAAGTCAGGGTTTTATTGACCGCGTCTTCAATGCAGAGGCCGAACGTAACTACCCCGTGGTTTTCGAGAAGCAGCACATCGGCTTTCTTTGCACCCTCACCGCATTTTTTTGCGAGTTCAATACTGCCGGCATGACAGTAAGGGACCACCTCTATTTTTTCAAAATAAGCAATAGTCTCCGGGATGAGCGCAGTCTTTATTTTCTTATCTGTTGCACAGGCAATAAGCGTGCTGTAGAGCGGTTGTGAGTGAAAGACGGCGCATGCGTCTCTTCTATTACGATAAATTTCGCTGTGAAGTCTCCATTCCATAGAGGCATTTTTATTCCCCGAATCTTTATCTGTCCTGCAAAGGACCAAATCCTTACCGGTTATATCTCCGAGGCCTTTGCCAGTGGCTGTTATGAAAAAGCTGTCTGCATCAGCCCTTATGCTTATATTCCCGCTTTTGCCCCAGACAAGCCCGAGGCTGAAGGCGCGCTTTGAGTGTTTTATTATAAGGGCTTTGATCTTATTGACTCCGTAAACTTTTTTGTTCAATTCAACACTGCTCCATTATGCCAGGTAATCTGCATAACTATGATATATGTGGCTCTGGTATCTGCTCTTGAATTTTAGCATTTTGACAATCAGCCTGCCTATTATAAGCAAGCCCGGGGTGCCTGCTGCCACAAAGGATCAATCCTGTCAGGATAAACGATAACATCACTGAATTCTGCTATCGCCTCCCAAAGTTATGAATAGGCTGTAGGAGACGGGACTTTTGCGACAGTGCGTATTGTGCCTGAGCCTGCATGAGAATCTGTTTTAAACCAAGATATAAGGTTCTTCATCTCGCCTGATACCCGCGCAAGATCAACTGTAGATGTATTGATTTGTGAAACTGCATCTCGTGAACTCACGAATGAGCCCGCAATGTTTTCCATGCTGGACGATACTTGATCAATTGCGGAAGACTGCTCTTCTGTTGCAGCAGCTATCGACCGCACCATTCCAAGGCAGTTTTCGGATGCCTGAACTATTTTATTGAGAGATTCTTTAGCCTGGTTCGCAAAATTTACGCCTTTATTGGCCTCTTCCTTGTTCTTATTCATACTCTCGACGGACATCTCCGTCTCCTTCTGTATCTTCTTGATCATGTCGGTAATCTCATCAGTCGCCTTGCCGGTCTTTTCTGCAAGCTTTCGTACCTCATCAGCCACTACTGCAAAGCCCCTTCCCTGTTCGCCCGCCCTTGCAGCCTCGATCGCCGCATTCAGGGCAAGAAGGTTGGTCTGCCCGGCAATATCATTGATCACGTTGATTATGTCTCCTATCTGTTTGCTGCTTTTCCCTAATTCACCTATAGTTTGTGAAGACCTCTCAATGTCATTTGCTATACTCAACATGCTCGTCACGGTTTGCTCAACAACCGACTTCCCTTCGCCTGCAATGTTAACGGATTCTTTTGCAGCATCCGAGGCACTCGAGGCATTCCTTGCAACCTCCACAATGGTCTGTGACACTTCTGCTACGGCTGCCGCTGATTGCTCGATCTGTTTTGTCTGCTCATAAATACCGGAGCTTATCTGCTCGGTTGTCGCGGACACCTCTTCGGAGTTGCTTGCAACAGTGCCTGAAACATCTTTTATCTGTCCTACGATTTTTCCGAAATTGACCAGCATGTTTTTCATGGCGATAAGCAGCTGTCCTGTTTCATCCTTGCTGGTTGCTTCTATATTCATTGTTAAATCGCCTTCAGCCAGTTTGGTGGCTGTATCTATTGCGGCAGTCAGCGGCTTGACAATGCTGCGGACCAGGAACAGGCTACTCAGTATTCCTGCGAATATTAAAAAAATGTTCAATGCAACTATTGCGTTCCTAAGCTCGGTTAATGAAGAAGTAACGCCTCCCAGCCTCGTATCCATACTATCAATTTGTTCCTTGACAAAAGGTGTTAGCACCTCGCTGAGGGCGTCAGAAGTCCTGTCAAAACCACCCATAGTTTTGTTGCCGGCGGCGGTTCCTTCTTCGATATAGGCTTTAGCCATCTTTTTACCCGTCTCATAATAAGCATCTACTTTTATTTTCAACTCCTGAATCTTCTGTGACCCTTCAGAATTTTTATCTGACTCATACATTTCTTTGAACTTCAATAACCCGGAAACAACAAATTGATAGTTTTTTTCAGCTTCTATAAATCCGTCATCAAGGCCGTCCTGCCCGCGCGTGGCAGATATATCTGTAAGCCACTGCTGTATTTCAACGACGTTTCTATTCACACGCTCTGCTAACAGCGCAAACTCAACGTTTTTCTTCTTAATTTCATTAATATTACTTGAAACACGTGAGTTGATATAGAAGATCCAGACGCCTAATATTAAAAAAATAATAATGGGTAATGCATAGCTCAGGATAATCTTGTCTCTTGTCTTTAGATTGTTGAAAATCATATATTCTCCTTTTAATAAAAGCAGTATGCTTTTTAACTATCCTGACTATTTTGTATCGGTCTTAACAGAGGATTACTTTAATAAAGTCATTACAAAATGTAAAATTTTTAATACAAGAATATACAACCTAAAGTATTTTCTATAAATGCCGACAATATAACTGTAAAGATAGTTTACAGCTTAATGCATTGTTGGAGGTGATTTATGATTAATGAGATTTCGAATATAAAGGACTACCAGAGCCAAGTTCACAAATCGGGAAACCGCAATCTGTTGGAAGGGACACAAACTAATCAGCCAGGTGAATTTAGTACCCTGGATATTGTAGAAATATCTAATCTGAAGCCAGTCCAGCCTGTAAGTGAAGATAAAAATGAAATTCATTTCTCATCAGATTCCAGGAATGCAGAAAAAAATATCAGGAGGACGCAAGACACAGAAGGTTCTGCAAAAACTGAAGACAGCAATAACCCGTTGCCGAATGCCGCAACTTCTGCGTATGATCAAAAAGAATCGGGCATTGGCACGCTCTTAAATAAAGTAGTCTGAGAATGACTTCTCTTCATGGCATATTGATCGAGATCTCGTAACTTCCAACCGAAGCCTTATCAGCAAGCCCCTTCTTCCACAACAGATCAATTACTTTAGCTTTTGATGCCTTAGGCACCATTAAGATCAGCTTGGCTCCAATACCTGCAAGCGTCTTCCATTCGTTAGCTTTTTCCTGGGTCATGCTGTTTTCTGTTTCAACTTCCATAATAGCAAGCACCATACCGTGATTTCTAAAGATCAGATCGGGATAATGTCCGTTAAACTCATTATTCCTCTCATCCCCGAGATTAATCTTGACATCATCATAATCTCTCGAGAGCCTGTCCTTAAGATATGAAACCATCCAGTCATGAATTAATTTTTCATTTTTCATTTATCCATCTCTCACAAAATAAGTTTATATGTTAAGTTCAAAATAAAATCAGGGGCCCCTGTTGTATTAAGGTCCTCTGTCAATGAAAGTTCAAAGCTTTTCCCCCCTCCATAATATCTTCCGCCGATTGCGATAAGATAAGCCCTTCCGTCAACCGCTTTTATCCCTGTATCAGGGTATATATCTGATTGCCCCTGGAGCTGGATAAGAAAGCTGAGCTTTTCCCATAACATTTTCTCCACTGCCAAACCGCCGTAAACAAAATTCTTTAAATCGACTGTTTCATGTCCTCTTACATCACCGGGAAATACCGCGCCTAAATTCCAGTATGTCACAGTACTTTCGGAAATACTTTTATCATACAGTAAAGAGATGCCGGTATCTATATTGCCATTGCTGTAACCTTCCCTGGCATTACTGACTGGAATCTCAATATCCCCCCTCACACTTAATTGATAATCATCTGATGACATCAACGGCTTTTTAACACCAAGTCTGATATCGCCGAGTTTTGCCCCGCTTTTACCTTCAATAATCAGCTTACCATCTCTTCTGATCTCATAAAGAAAGTCATTGTCAGGTCTTTTGCTTCTCCCATAATCAGGAAAGTTGAAAGCATCATGATAATCTTCGAGGAACCCGTCCATAAAACCTTTGCTGAAAATAAGAACGGGGATATCCATATCAAATTCAAATAAATTTTTTATTATCCGTTTATACCTGAAGTTGAGTTCCGTGATTTCCATATCGAGGTTTACAATCCATTCTCTTGACTCTTCCACTGTGTAGGTGCTTGAATGAGAAAGACTGTAGGACATGGAATTTTCAATATCAGCTTTTTCCAGATACGGCTGGTCGGCATGAAGGAATATCGGATATAAATTATTTATCTGAAGAGGGCCTTCAAAGGAGAAGGCTGCGGATGAAAAACAAGTTGACATGAGAAAAATGAAGACAAGAAACTTACATACATTTATCACAATATGCGTTTCCCTAAACTCTCTTTACTCTCCATTAAGGCCTGAATAGGTTTTAAGCCGTATGGACTTCCCTGCTCTATTGCAGTCAGCACGGTCCCGCCGCCTGTAAAGAAGTAATACCTGTTACTATCAAGAATAGAAAGATAGAGCCCCGGACATAAATTTTTAAATTCCTGAAGTGTGTCCCCGCCCCCGTACATTTTTAATGCAAGACTGTTTTTATCTATTGTTTCATCAAGCGCCTTGGATCCTTCAGTAAAATGGGGGGTAAATCCCATAACGGCATTTACAAAAATAGTGCTTGCATTCAGTAAGACCTCTATGACTTTTTCTTCCGAAAATGATCTCGGATCAATGTCCAGTATATATCCGTAGTTATCGCCCTCTTTAAAATCATTCAATGATAAGGTCCTGTATTTACCCTTTATCTTGCCCTCCATTGTGTCTGACTCAACAATATAGGGAAGTTCAACAATTTTTTGTTGTGCCTTATCTATGTTGACCAGTTCTTTTGCTGCCTTGATGTCTTCTTCCGAGATCCCTTTAATGGAAATGCCGTATTTTGCGCAGAGATATGCATTGTACAAGACCCCTCCGAGAATCAAATGGTCGGCCTTGTTATATATTGCATATAATGGTCCAATCTTTGTGTCGTATTTAGATCCGGCAATGACCGCGAGAAAGGGCCTGTCAGGGTTTATCACATTATTGAGATTCTCTATTTCCTGCTGCATAAGGAAACCCGCATAGGAAGGAACGAACTTTGTTATATCGTATGTGGAAACATGTGGCTGCCAGGAGCCAAAGGCATCATTAATATAAACATCAGCAAGATCGGAAAGGAGTACTGCAAAATTATCTCTGAAAAAACCTTCTCCTTCTTCACCGCGAAACCATCGGGTATTGGGAAGGTATATACCTCCAATTTTCCTGTCTTTCAGGTCGCCGACAGCGCGATACACGGAATTAGATAATCCTGATATGCCAAGGTCAGGATCAATCTCGCACTCAGGGATATGAAACTCCACATTAAGCTTGCGTCTGAGATATTCCACGATAGGTCCAACGGAACTTTCCCGGCTGCACGTAATCTTCCCTGTTTTTTTATCTTTTGGCCTTCCGACGTGAGTCATTAAGATGGGCCTGCCTCCGCGGTCTACAATATAATAAAGGGTGCCGAGAGTTTTATCGATTCTGAAGGGATCTTTTATAGCGCCTTTTTTTACGACATTATGATCAAACCTTACAAGGACTACTTTCCCGTTGAGATCGGCTTCCTGGATAAGAGGAAGTCTTTTGCTGATATTGTCGTTAGCTAATTGCATAGCACATTTTACCAAAAGAGAGTAAAATTGAAAAGCTTATTAGCCTCAAAAAATTCATCTTATTCACATTTATACTCAGAGTCATATGCACGTTTTAATAATCAATAAATCGAGGTCAGTAATTTATTGAGCAATGACTGCATTATTTGGATTAAACAATATTCAGGGCAACACTTCATATAAACTTGCAGTATAATTAATACATGCCGTGGGTTTTATGGATAACCGGTTTGCCGGGGTGCGGAAAGAGCACTATCGCGCTCAAAGTGAAGGAAATGATTCCTGATGCGGTGATCCTTCGAATGGATGATCTGCGAACAATAGTTACTCCGGCCCCGACCTATTCCGAAGAGGAAAGGGAGCATGTTTACAGAGCTCTTGTTTTCACATCAAAAAATATTTGCGAACTTGGATATAATGTAATCATTGATGCAACTGGACACAGGAAATCCTGGAGGCAACTTGCTCGAAAACTAATCCCGGATTTCATTGAAGTATATCTTGAATGTCCGATTGACCTTTGCATTGAGCGGGAAAAAACAAGGCCCGATACACATTCAGCGCCGGAGAAGATATATGAAAAAGGTAAAGCAGGCTGGCCGGTCCCGGGAATAAACGTTCCATATGAAGTGCCGGAGGAACCTGAATTGATAATCGATACTGAAACGGAACCGCCCGAGGAGGCCGCGAAGAAGATTGTAAAGATGATTCAAAAAATGTAGAGGCAGGTTTCAAACCTGTCTCTACCGGAGGGGGTTATGAAATCTTATCGAAAAGAACTGTGGTTCAATGTCCCGACCAGGCGTGCATTCGTAAACATTACTTCTCAGATAGAAGAGTGTTTGAGGGAAAGTAAGATTAAAGAAGGGCTGTGTCTTGTCAACGCCATGCACATAACTGCATCGGTCTTTATTAATGACGACGAATCAGGGCTTCATCAGGATTACGAGGCCTGGCTTGAAAAACTGGCGCCGCACGAGCCTGTTTCCAGGTACCGTCATAACCATACCGGAGAGGACAACGGCGACGCCCATCTAAAGCGGCAGATAATGGGACGTGAAGTTGTAGTTGCCGTGACTGATGGGAAACTGGACTTCGGCACATGGGAACAGATCTTCTACGGAGAATTTGACGGCATGCGGAAAAAGCGGGTGCTGGTGAAGATTGTCGGAGAGTGAGTTTAGAATAAATTTACGAAGATATTGACATACATCCCCACATGACTTGCCATATTAATAAGCGTCGATTAAAATACATATCTTAGGTTGACAGTTAAGTTCAGCTTAAAATAGAATTATAAGCTTGGCTGTTAACTTCGAGCGAAATGTTATATATTTTTAGACTGAAACTGGCAAACTGACTTATAATAGAGATTATACTATTGCGCCTGTAGCTCAGTTGGATAGAGCAACTGACTTCTAATCAGTAGGCCTGAGGTTCGAATCCTCACAGGCGCGCCATATTAGAGTTTGGAGTTATGAGTTCGGAGTTAAAGAGAAAAGGCAGGTTAGCAACTCTTAACTCATAACTCCAAAAATGGTGAGTGTAGCTCAGCTGGTTAGAGCATCTGACTGTGGCTCAGAGGGTCGAGGGTTCAAATCCCTTCACTCACCCCAAAAAATTTGCGCAGCAAATTTTAGAGTTAAGAGTTTCGAGATAGGAGTTAAAGAGTGAAGTCAAATTTAAGATTGAATTATTTATTAACTCATAACTCCAAACTCTTAACTCTGAAATGCGCCTGTAGCTCAGTGGATTAGAGCATCGGCCTCCGGAGCCGAGGGTCGGAGGTTCGAATCCTCTCAGGCGCGCCATATTAGAGTTTAGAGTCAGGAGTTAAGGGGTATTTCAAAACTCTTAACTCTTAACTCTATACTCTAAAAAGAGGGCCGTTAGCTCAGTTGGTAGAGCAGCTGACTCTTAATCAGCGGGTCGCAAGTTCGAATCTTGCACGGCTCACCATGAAAAACCAAAGGACTTATGAAAATAATCTCTTAAGTCCTTTTTTCGTTGCTTATAAAATATATAAAGAAAATTGAAGGATTGTCATTCCGTAATGCAGTTAAAGATTAACTTCTAATTGGGGGCACTTTCACTAATGAGTAATTATTTGGTATTTTCGAAGCATCTCATATAAAATTAAAATAGCCAAATGATGTAAAACAGAAATAGCTATATGAGAAACAGGCGGCCTTTTAAAGTCGAGAAAAACAAATCAGCAAAGAAAAGCGATACCAGGTCTGTTGCTGATATTGTAAAGGAACTCAGGAAGGGCGCTCCTTCGTCCGGCGATTACCGGAAACAATCTCTTAAAATCCACGGTCTCATCTGCGCTAAATGCGGGAGGGAGTTTGATTTCAGTAATCAGCATCTTCTGACAGTTCACCATAAGGATGGAAATCACATGAATAATCCTCCTGACGGGTCGAATTGGGAAAATCTTTGTGTATATTGTCATGATGACGAACACAGCAGGGAAGTTTTAGGAGATTATTTCAACTCTGATAGAAAAGATTAGTTTAATCTAAAACATGCCCTTTTAGAATACATATAACAAAGATTATATATATATTTCACTAAAACGTTTACAAGTTCAGGCTATTCCAGAATTTCAAGAACATAACGCTTTCCGAGTTTAGTCCCGGCAGCACTCAGTATTGTTCTCATTGCCCGAGCTGTATTTCCCTGCTTTCCTATAACCTTCCCAATATCACTTTTAGCAACACGTAATTCAAAAACTGCTGTCCTTTCCCCGTCTACTACAGCAACTGAAACATCCTCCGTGCTATCTACCAGAGCCTTCGCCATTTGTTCAACTAGTGATTTCATGTCTACCTCCATTTGAAGCCGGGTTGTTTTTTACAGACCCGATTTTAAAAAGGTTAATTCACAACAGACATTGTTTGCACTTTGAATCTGATTAACAAAACCCTTCTTAGATTTCTAATATTAATAGATATTATCATATATACACAGACAAAACAAAGAAAGCTGCGCTAAAGACTGGACACACCTCATGGTTGAGCTTGGCAACCTTGTAACGTTAAAGCCGCCTTGTAAAATTTCTTTATTCTCAAAGAGACTAAGCCATAGCGTCTTTTGTGGATGACGCCATTACGGATTTAAGAATTTTTAATGGGGGGCCGTTATCAAATTATCGAGGCGGAGGTCGGCTTTCCTGTTAATTTTTTTTTATCTTTATAATCCCATTTAACTTTTTTACGAACTGGTTTCTTTGAACATGCCTGGCAGATCGTTGAACCTTTTGCATCATAGCACCCGTCTTCATCAATCGTTTTCTCTAAATCTTCGCAATATATTTTTATCTTTTTCATATGAATATATTGTAGGCCCCATGTGATTTAATAGCAACCTGAACTGGGCGATTTTATTTTATACAGCTAATTATGTCTTGGATATCCTCTGACGCATGGCTTCAAATATCAGGACGGAAGCTGATTGGGCCACGTTCAGTGAATCAACCTGGCCGTTCATTGGAATTTTAACAAGAGTTTCGGCCAGCCAAGGGGCAGAGAGACCGGCGTGTTCCGCGCCCACTGCAATGGCCGTGGGGACAGTCAGATCAATTTGGCTGTATAGCCGGACGGCCTCGGGCGAGGCAGACAAAATCTGGACTCCGTGGTCTTTCAGCCATTGAACTGCGGTATCGCTGCCGGCTTGGGCCAGCGGTACAGTAAAAAACGCCCCGAGGCTGGCACGAATAACGTTGGGGTTGTAGATATCGGTATGGCTGTTGCAGAGAACCAGGCCAGTCACCCCGGCGGCATCAGCAGACCGTAATATAGCCCCCAGATTACCCGGTTTTTCCAGCCCTTCGGCAATCAGGTAGAGCGGGTTGGTCTGGTGTGGCAAGGTATTCAGTGAAAAAACAGGCTGGGGAGCAAGGCCCACAAACGGATCAGTAGTATTGCCATAGCTTATTTTTTCAAACACTCCGGCTGAGACTGGCTGCATAGGAATTTTTTTCAACCGCGCATCATCGAGTAACGCACAGTGAGCAGTCTGCTCATGATAAAAGATGCCTTCTATGGGAAAATTATTTTGCAGGGCCAGCCTGAGCGCCCTTTCCCCGTCAATCAGCATAAGTTTATGTCTGTCGCGCTCAGCTCTCTGGCGCAATTTGACCAGATTTTTTATCTTGACATTCTGCAGACTGGCGATTCGGGGCAGCATATTATTTCCCCTCATTGTGCCAGCGGGCCATAGTACCGCTGGGTAATACCCGCCTGCTTTTATATTCCGGGATTGTTAATTCAGCGCTGATCAGGCTGCCGCTGAATTGTCCCATGAAATCCGCCAGCAGATTTTCCAGCGTAAGCGGGGTCACCCCCGGCGTATGCGCGCTTAGCAAAACAAAGACCGGGTTGGTACTGAGGATCTGACGGCAAAGTTTCAGCAGAGCGGGAAGATCGTCTTCAAACTTCCAGACTTCGCCTTTACTTCCTCTGCCAAATGAAGGCGGGTCCAGAATAATCGCGTCGTATCGGGAACCCCGCCTGATTTCACGCTTTATAAATCTGTTCACGTCTTCAATCAGCCAGCGGATCGGCCGATCACCCATAGAGTTCAGTTTGGCATTATCCCTGGCCCATTCCTCCATTCCCCTGGCTGCGTCCAGATGCACTACCTCAGCCCCGGCCGCTGCTGCTGCCAGTGAGCTGCCGCCGGTGTAGGCAAAGGTGTTCAATACCTTAACAGGACGTTTAACCTTTATTATTTGCGCCTTAATCCACTCCCAATTTGGCCCCTGTTCCGGAAACAGTCCGATGTGTCCGAAATCGGTCAGCTTGATTTGCATAGTCAGGCCGTAATAATTCAGAGACCATACCTCAGGCAGTTTGGTTTTATATTCCCAGCGGCCGCCGCCGGAACTGCTTCGATGATAGTGAGCGTGGGCCGCGGCCCAATCTCTTTCAGGCCGGGCTGGATCCCATATGGCTTGAGGGGCCGGGCGAATCAGGCGGTACGCGCCAACCTGCTCCAGTTTTCTGAAATTTCCGCTGTCTAAAAGGAGATAGCTATTATGTTCACGGGGCATAGTAGATAACCTTATTTTTTAATTCTTCCATTATCATTTCGAACGGGATCGATAAATCAGTTGATGCACTGGCAAATGCTAGATGGTGAAATAAACAGGAAAGATGAAATCTGATGCCTTTAAAATGCAGTCACCAGATTTCATGCCTCTTTAACGCTATAGACTTTACATACTTTTCTTTATTCCATAATCACGGAGTTTGTAACAGCTTTTCCGCCTCTGCCGGATAGACCTTCTCCTTCACCATTATTTGAAATAATGGAGCCCGTAACTGACAGATTATAGTCGCAGTCCACACCGCCTGCTTTGCCATTAATAATAGATACTCTTTCAAGCGTTACTTCATGCGTTATACCTTGAGGATTTTTAAATTTAATCACTACATCTGCATTTTTACCATCTAATATTACATCATTACTTGTTAACCCGTCTTTTGCTTTAACAGTAAGATCATATGGCTCAACATCTGAAAACACAAACGTCCCTAATCCGTCATCTGTTGTTTTATATACTCCTGCATTTAAAATTATGGTATCATCCTGACCATTTCCAGCAGCTTTTTTAAGGGCTATTCTAAATTCTCTGGTATTGGTTACTTTAAAAGTTGCAGCAAAACCATTAACTCCGAAAAATAAAACAAAAATTATAATAATCATTCTTATTAAATTATTCATTCCTCTCCCCCTTTATAGAAAATTATACCTGCTTATTAAATCTT
>JACQXG010000044.1 GCA_016208905.1 Nitrospirota bacterium | reverse complement strand
GAGGTAAAGAATATGAGAAAAACAATCATGACGATGTTACTCATGTTTCTATCAGTAGTAATGATGTATGGATATGCTGACGCTATTAGCGGCGTTTGCTCCAACTGCCATACTATGCATGACAGCCAGAATGGCGCTGCAGTAGCAAGTGGTGGACCCTTTAATCAGCTGTTGAATGCAGGCTGTGTCGCCTGTCATACGGCTGCTACCGCAAAGACAAGCACTTATGGCGCTCCTGCAGTATTGCATTCAACGCAGCCATCAGGTCAGGGTGCCAGCTATACAAATGCAGGCGGTGACTTTTACTGGGTAAATGCAGCTGAAACCGCTGCTACAGCCAAGAAGGGGCATAATGTTATTGATCTCGCCGGTGTAACAGCTAAAGATACCAATATGCCGAATCTTACCCCGCCCGGCTGGGCACCTGCTGCAACAACCGGTTTTACCTTTGCTGATGTAGCAGATGGTGAAGCAGCATGGACTAGCCAGCTAACCTGTGCAGGCAAATACGGATGTCACGGTAGCCACACTAACGCAGGCAGTTTCGAAGGTGTAAATGGCGCTCATCACAACAATTCCAACGGACAGCTTGCCACTGCAAGCACCGTAGGAAACAGCTTCAGGTTCTTAGGCGGTATCAAAGGCCTTGAAAACGCTGACTGGAACTGGGGTGAGACAGCAACTACTCATAATGAATATTATGGTGTTAACTACACTGCTGACAGAAGCGCTGGTGCGAATTATGGATCAAAGGATACCATAAGCTTTCTCTGTGCAGAATGTCATGGAGTATTCCACGCTACAATTGATGCTGATGCTACATCCGGCACACCATGGGTGAGACACCCGACCGATATCAATCTGCCTGACAGTGGTGGATATGACGATTACAATTCCGACAATGGTGATAATTCTGAGGGTAACTACAGTCTTGAGGCTCCAGTTGCCAGGCCGACAGTTCCGGCAACAAGCTCCGCTACTGTTGTTGCTGGTGGTTCTGGCGCTACAGGCGCAATTGTAATGTGTCTGTCTTGCCACAGGGCACACGGTTCACCTGAGGATGATCTCCTTCGTTGGACGTACTCTAGTATGGTAGCAGGCGGTGGTAATACTACCTCTTGCTTATTTTATTGATACTTTTTCCCTTGCAGTCATTTGCAGCAATAGGTGGTGTCTGTTCCAATTGTCATACAATGCATAATAGCCAGAACGGGGCTAATGCCGGCAGTGGCAGTGGGCCGAATAAGTATTTGATGCCGGGGATAGGCGGGTATGCCGATCCATGCGTAGGGTGTCATACTTCTTCTGTAGCTAATGAAACTAAAAAGAATTTAAACGGCAGTATAGTGCCTATTGTGCTCAATACGGTAGCTCCTTCTGCGCCTGTTGCTACTAATATGCTGGCAGGCGGTAATTTCTACTGGGTTTCTAAAGACAGCGCCTCATGGGATAAATATGGCCACAATGTGTATGGCATAGTAGGCACAGACCGTAATCTTGCTGAAGCTCCGGGAACGCTTGACGCCTGTGCCGCTGGTGAATGTCATACAACGCTCGCTTCTGCAACAAATACCAAAAATAAACCCGGATGCCAGGGTTGCCATTTCAGGGTAATGCACCATGTTATTGATTCTAGCTCTGTCAACAGTACTACAGGGTATCGCTTCCTTTGGGGGCATACTTACTCTGGCGGAAATTATACTGCCTGGGTTGAAGGGGTTGAAGATTCTGACTGGGAAGCTACAAAATCGTCTTCTGACCATAATTTTTACAAAGGGACATCAGCGGCTTATTCTGCCGGCGCGAATGGATTAGCTAATACACATAGCATCAGCGCATTTTGCTCTGGCTGTCATGGTCTTTTTCATAATGACAATGGCGGGCCTACAAGTCCCTGGACGAGACATCCTGTAGATATAGCGCTGCCTACTTCAGGTGAATATAATAGTTATGATCCAACAACCAGTTATAGTACCGAAGCCCCTGTTTCCTGGCAAAATCCTGCAACTCCTGTAAGATCTGAGGCAAGAGTTATGTGTCTGTCATGTCATAGACCCCATGGGTCAGACCAGCCTGATATGCTGAGATGGGATTATAATACCATGATAGCAGGCGGTGGTTCGAACACCACAGGATGCTTTACCTGTCATACTGGAAAGGACGGAACACCATAGAAATCAAAACAGTATAAACAAAAGCCCGGTGAAGTCTTAAGCGACTTTGCCGGGTTTTTATTAGTCTCGGTATGAGATAATTAGCCTGCAAAAAAGTGTTCATGTTAAAAACTTGGACTCATCAGCTGTACAGATATTTTGCTCATAACTGAGTGATATAGCACAAAAAAATAAATATAACATTAAAGCTAACTTTTATATTTAGATAAAATACTTCATTAAATTAATATATTATGTAAGCTATTGAGTGAAATAAAGATACTGGCATGATGATTGCAATAAATTACACATATAGTTAATAGACAGAAAATGATGTATAGAGAATATATGATGGAAAAACGAGAAATATTTATAGCTTACTCAATAGTTATCATGGTTGTTTTTTTGATAAGTGGTCCGACATATCTAATAGCGGCCATAAGCGGAGAATGCGTTAACTGTCATACGATGCACAATAGTCAAAATTCTTCTGTCATGGCAGATTATGGAGCGTCCGGTAAGCCGTGGAAAGGGACTGGTCCTTATAAAGCACTTACTCGCGGCGATTGTCTCGGCTGTCACGGCATCGGCACTTCCAAAATTGTAACCATTGGCGCCAGCCAGATCCCTCAGGTTTATCACACCGCTGCAGGCGCTGATTTAGCAGGCGGCAACTTTGCGTATATCCTGGGAACAAAGGGCAGCGGCGCATCTGATGCCAAGGGGCATAATGTGACAGATATTGGTGCCCTTGAAGGTACATTAACAGAGCCTCCGGGACACCATGATCCCAACGATATCGGAGTAGATATCACTTGTTACGGGAATTTCGGCTGTCACGGCATTCGTACATTACCTGTTCCGGCTTTTAAAGGGATTCATCATAATAATGTAGACGGGAAGCTCGATGTTGCTGATACGCCTCAAAACAGTTACAGATTCCTAATGGGTGTTTATGGTTATGAAAATACAGCAGGCACTAATAAATGGCAGAACTTTGATTCAAATGAACATAATGAGTATTTTGGGACTACATCCCCAATTGATTTTGGCGGCGGTTGCAGTATGGCTTCCTGTCATACCAGTGGTGGGAATGGTATACAACCGACAAACCATACCATGAGCATGTTCTGCGCCACATGCCACCAGAACATTCATATTTTAGAAGCGATAGGCGGTGACAATAGTTCGCCGTTTACCAGACATCCGACCGATGTGATTTTGCCAAACACCGGGGAATATGCAAATTATAACCCAACTGGCAGCAACCAATTCAGCGTTGAAGCGCCTGTTGCGCGGGATACTGTCCCCTCAAGTATCAGTGCAATTGTTAATCCCGGCACCACTGGTGTAAATAGCGCTATTGTCATGTGCCTTTCCTGTCATGTGGCGCATGCTTCCAATTATCCCGACATGTTGAGATGGGATTACGACACTATGGTAGCAGGCGGCGGTGGTTCAGGGGGCTGTTTTACCTGCCATACAACAAAAAATTAAATTTTTGCTTTCGAAAATATTTTCTAAAACCTGGTTGAATAAGAATCCCAGCCTTTTTTTTATTTACATTGATAACCTGATAGTAGAAGCATTAGTGCATAACATCGACTCTTAATCCTCAACAGGATTCCCCATATATTTTTTCAGCAAGTCATAATAATATTGCACGTTCACATTGTTTGGATTTATTGCCAGATATTTCTGAAACATTATTGCCGCATCTTTAAAACGGTTTTGCTTCATGTATAAGAAACCGAGTGTCTCATAATATCCCCATGTTGCAGGTTTTTCTGCTATGCCCATCTTGCACTCACTAATAATCTCATCGTATATCTTCTCTTTTGAAACGTAGTGCTGATGAATAAAATCATAATTGTTTTGTGAGGCTTTTAAAAAAATCATTGAGTTGCCATCGCTATAAACTAACTCCCACTCGCTGTCCTGATAAAGACTATCTACAAGGGGAATTATATTTCCCATTGATGAAACCGCAGTGGTTAGAATAAAATTTACATCATAGGCATGCAGAAGTCTTTTCCATAAGGGCAGTCCCGGTTCGTTGCCTATTGAGGCCCCGAGTATTTGATTATAATGGAAATAGGCTGTTTCACTCAGATTTCGGCCGTCCATAAAAACTTTATAATCCGGATAAAGTGACCAGATGAGATAGCCCCCTGAATTATACAGATTAAACATATTGCCGGGGATCCTGTTTTCTTGAATAAAAGCCACTGCCTTTGAAGGATATCTTTTTTCGCGCATATCAAATCTCAGCGCCGTGCCGCTTAGTGCAATCTTGATGAGAAACATGAGTGCTAATCCTGCCGGCAATAATGAAAAAAAAGCTTTTGTCTCCAGTTTTGAAATTAATTTATTATCAAGAAGTTTTTTTTGAAGGCCCCATTCTTTAATCCTGGTCCCGGTGCAAGTTAACGAATATGCCAGGAATGCGCCTGTTCCCAATGCAAAAAAAATTATGTATTTAAGACCGGTCAACGACGGAATGATGAGTATAAGAGAAAGGAAGAACTCATTCAGGTCCATGCGTTTCTTTATAGTACAAATAAGAATGGAAATGACTACCAGGACAAGCATGAACCAGTAAGCATGATATTCATAGAACATCGGGTTGCGATATTCTTCAATAACAGACCCGAATATACTGCTATTCATAATCCAGGTGAATAAAAAAGTTTTATAAGTATTTGGATTGAATAAACATAACACAGAAGAAGCGAAAGAAATCATCATTAATGTTTGCAATTGTCCTTTTGAGACAGGCTGGATTTCTGATATGTTCAATTTATTGTTCAGTACATACTTAATAAATTCGGAAAAGGCGAAGGCAATGGTTATCAGGATGCCTAAAATAAAAGCTCCGTGAAGGTTTGCCCATATGAGCATAAGCACCGGAAGAAAATAAATGCATTTGCCGCCCTTTCTGAAGTCGTAAAGAGCGTATAGCGTGCAGGAGAACATAAAGTAAGAATATAACTGTGTTCTAGTGTAGTTAAAATCAATTCCTATGAATGCAATAAGACTTAGAACTAGAAGTGAACTGAAGCGGCCGGCGCCTCTTTTGAGCATTGTCAGGTATATAACTGCATAGGAAGTGATGAAGATGATTGATTTAAAAATGCCAAGCCCTTTAAGACCGCCTGAAAGATAGATTATGTAAAAACCAAGCTGCCCCAGCCAACTGGTTTTAAGTGCAATAAATAAAAAGCGTTTTACTTTTTCTGAAGGGAGTTCGGATGGGTTGACCTCTGTCTTGCCAATATTGTTTATGCTTTCGGGAATATATGTTGTAAAAGCAAATTCATCTTTTTGAGGGATAGTATGAGTTTCATATATCAGCTGGCCTGCCTTCAGATGCCACCAGAGGTCAAGATCATCAACAGTATTTGCGTAAGTTACAAAAACTATGACCAGAAGTAATAAGACCGAAATGGAATGAAATATATTTTTCATTGTTTTTAAATTCTAATTATTTATCGCTGGAATATATATTAACTAAAAAAATGTATATAAAAAAGGCATGCCTGTAGAATCAGGCATGTCAAGGCGTTGCGCGAACAGACCTTATCACAAACCTTATCACAAACTTGCAAGCTTAATATTTATTAGTGCACAATTAGAGCATGAATAAGCATGCTGTTAATATATTATTAATTGTATTCCTCGGCCTCGCAGTTTATTCAAATACTTTTAATGTCCCCTTTCAATTTGATGACATAAATAATATTCCAGAGAATGCTGTTATTAAGGACCTGAATAATTTCGCCCACCCTTTTTCTTCAAACCAGGAGCTTTTTAATGCACGATATATCAGTTATTTGACGTTTGCGCTGAATTACAAAATGCACGGCCTGGATGTCACCGGATATCATGTTTTTAATCTCATGATTCATCTCATAAATGCCGTCCTTGTCTACTGTCTCGTTATTCTCACGTTAAAAACTCCGGTAATAAATCGTATTGTTGATTATAAATTCCATACGAATCTGATCGCTCTTTTTTCAGCCCTCCTTTTTGTTGCCCATCCTTTACAGACACAGGCAGTTACATATATTGTTCAGAGACTCGCGTCACTTGCAGCCATGTTTTATCTTCTCTCCCTTGTCATGTATGTGAAATTCAGAATACAGAACACAGAACACGGAACTCAGAACTCAGAATACACGGCACGGAAGGCAGAAGCAGGAAGTCAGAAGAAAGACGAAAAATCTTCAAATCTATCATCTGTCATCTGGTATCTGGGCTCTGTCTTTTCCGCAATACTTGCGATGAAGACAAAGAGCATTGCATTTACCCTGCCGGTTATGGCCGGTCTTTATGAATTCATTTTCTTTGAAGGAAAGATCAGGAAGCGATTGTTGATGCTTGTGCCGCTTCTTCTGACTATGCTGATTATTCCATTAAGCCTCATAGATATTAACAAGCCAGTTGGAGAAGTGATAGGCGATGTTGGCGGGGTAACGAAGCTTGAGACACAGTTATCAAGGATGGACTATTTTTATACCCAGTGCAGGGTCATAGTTACATATATAAGATTGATATTTCTGCCGGTAAATCAGAATCTTCTCTATGATTATCCGGTATATAATTCATTTTCGGAGCCTGATGTATTTCTGTCTTTTTTGTTTCTCTTATCCGTGTTGGGTCTCGGGATATATCTTTGTTATCGCCCGGCATTCAGCGTTCAGCGTTCAGCGACAAACACCGGATTCAAAACTCCAAACTCACAGCCTCACTATTCACGGTTTATTGCCTTTGGTATATTCTGGTTTTTCGTGACGCTGTCCGTAGAGTCAAGCATTATCCCTATATTGCATGTAATATTTGAGCACAGGGTTTATCTCGCGTCAGCCGGGGCCTTTATTGCAATAACGACCTCTGTTTTTGTTGCGGCAGATAAGCTCAAGGACAAATTCCCCCGTATTAAAGCAGCCGTTGTTCCGGTTTTTGTTTTTATCATTGTAATACTGTCAGCTTCTACATATGCCAGAAACTCCGTATGGAAAGACGGGGTCACTCTGTGGAAGGATGTTGTAGAGAAGAGTCCTCATCATGAAATAGCATTAACAAATCTGGGAGATGCCTATATTGAGAAAGGCCAACCGGACAATGCTGTTTATTATCTTAGTAAGGCAGTTGCCGTAAGGCCTGACTATGCCAAGGCCCACTATAATCTCGGAGTTGCCTATGTACAAAAAGTGGAGTTTGACCGCGCATTGCGGTACTTCCTGAAGGCGGTTGATATAAGGCCGGATTATGGAAAGGCATACAATAATATTGGAACAATCTACCTCCGGAAAGGAGAACTGAGTAAGGCCGTTGAATATTTTGAAAAGGCAGTTTCAGCGGACCCGGGCAATGCCGCTGCCTTTTACAATTTCGGTATCGCCTATTCAAAACTGGGACAGGCAGATAAGGCAATTGAATATTTTGAAATGGCTGTTGCTAAAGATCCGGGATATGATAAAGCTTATTATAATCTGGGATATCTTTATAGATATACGGGAAGAATTGATAAAGCAATATTGTCATTTAACAGGGCCATTGAGATACGCCCCGACTATGCCCAGGCCCACTATCAACTGGGAGATGCATACGCAGAGAAGGGTAAGCACGACAGGGCAGCATTCCATTATGAGAAGGCAAAGGAAATAGAGGCCGCAATAAACGTGAAAAGGCGATAAAAAGATAAAAAGACATGCCGGCTAAAACTTTCCCGCCTTCTTTATCCGGTCAATCTCCTCTCTTATGAGTCCCAGTTCCTGTGTCAACTTTTTATTTTTTTCACTCAGGTTGGATATGACAATGGAGAAGTGCAGTGTTATTAACAGCAGGAACCCGAATCCGAGGAGAAAAAGGAAGGAAGGGGGATAAAAAAATCCGAACATCAATGCAAGATAATCAAGAAGTCTTCTCCAAATGGAAAGGACAAGCAGTACAACAGATGCAAGCAGCCAAAGGAGAGCGTACTTTTCTTTAAAGGCCCCTCGCCGTATTAACTCTATGACGAAGAGAAAGATTAATGCGCTTACAATTATTGACAGGACCTGGACGAGCTGCATGTATGTATTAGAAAATATCTGGAATAATTATGTCAATTTTCAGATGCAAATGTTTATTTAACGTCCGGCATTCTTTGTGCCTTTGTGATTCTGTCTTATTATTTTTTCAATATATCAACAAATACTGCAAGGAGCACTTTGACCATGTAATAGATTGAACGTAATGGCGTTATAGATGACTTGCCTTTAATACGCTGCCTCATCGCAGCAGGGACTTCCCTTATGATTAAATTATTTTTATGGGCCAGGATCAGGGCTTCAACTTCAGGATAATCCTCGGGGTAATAATCACTGAACAAATCAATCGCCTTCCTGCCATAAGCCCTGAACCCCGAAGTCGTGTCCGTGAGCTTCTGTCCGCAGATAAGTGACATGATCCGGGCAAAGATTGTTATACCCATTTTTCTGATAATAGACGATGTATATCTGTTCCCCCCCAGAAAGCGCGATCCTATGACAATATCCGCCCCTTCAGAGACAGGCGCTAATATCTTTTCAATCTCCATGGCAATATGCTGGCCGTCACCATCAAACTGGACCACTACGTCAAAGTTCTCTCTGATGGCGTAAATGATCCCGGTTTGAACGGACCCACCGATGCCGATGTTGTAGGGCAGGTCAATTACCCGGCAGTCCAGCGAACGGGCAACGGAAGATGTTTCATCTTCAGAACCGTCATTAATGATAAGAGAGTCTCCCTGTGGAAAGTCCTGCCTCAGGTCATCAATAACATCGCTTATATTTTCACTTTCATTATACGCGGGAATGACTACAAGTATTTTCATTATATGGTCCTGATTGTTATCAATCTATCAAAGATATTTTTTTTGCGCTTATGGTATGTTTTTTCAGAATCCGGCGATATTCAGTCTCTGAAATAGTCCTCTTCATTTCCCTTCTTTTTTTCATAATCGAGGGAAGCCCCCTGAATGCGGATGCATATGCCCTTATCAGCGTGCTCACAATATCCAGGAATGAATGAGATTCCTTGAATTTTGCAGCGCTGCCTTTCCCGGCCGCTGTTCCATATAACTGTATCACGTATCTCATGACAATATAAAATGGCAATGCGAAAATCCATGATACAGGGAAATTCTTCCACGCAACCCACAGATGATTCCGCTCTACGAGAAAAGCCTTTTTGCTTGAGTACTCGCCTCCTGTCCCGGAATATACATGGTATACAACTGCCTGCGGCGTGGACAGGGCCTTCCAGCCGGCGCGTCTTGCCCTGAGTCCAAGATCATTGTCTTCACAGTATGCGAAAAAATCCTCGTCAAAACAGCCGATTTCATCAAGCATCTTTTTCCTGTAGAGCGCGCTGCATGCACTGGGGAAAAGGATATGGGAGAGCCCGTCGTTTTGTCCTTTGTCCTCCTCAAGCCGGCCCCTTCCCTTGGCGATCCCGTCCCGGTAAAGAAGAAGTCCTCCCACCGAGTCAATGAGGTGGGGCGGATTCAGAGAAAGGATTTTAGGCGCCCACATACCGACCGAGGCATCAGATGCCACGGCTGCGCTGATTAAATGTAAAAGCCAGTCCCTGTCCGCTTTTGTGTCATTATTGAGAGTGGCAATATAGTCCCCTTTAGCAACTGCTATCCCCTGATTGTTTGCCTTTGCAAACCCCTTGTTTTCACGGTTTTCAATGATTATTGTCCTGGGGAAGCTGGTTTTGATGAATTCAACAGAGCCGTCATTGGAGGCGTTGTCAACGACTATCACCTCAAATTTTTTATAAGTCTGGTTCTGTATCGATGAAAGGCAGTCCGGCAAATATACCATGCCGTTTAAGTTAGGAATGACTATCGATACCAGCGGGACAGAGCTCTCCATAAATCCTCTCAACTTTATTTATGATGGAATCCATATCAAAATTATTCTCAAAATATTTCCTGGCATTTTGCCCGATTAACTGCATCCTGTTATGATCTTTTAAAAGTGAAATGACAGCGCCGGCAAATTCTCCGGCTGTTTCAGCTGTTATAAGGTCTTGCCCGGGGACTGCTTTGATCCCCTCATTGCCGATTGCTGTTGTCACGACCGGCAGACCGTATGACATGGCCTCAATGTTTTTGGCAATGATGCCTCCCCCGATGAATATGGGGCTGACAAATATGGCGGCCCTGCGGTAATAGAAAGCAAGATCATGAACAAAACCGGTGACAACGACATGGGCCGACTCGTCTGCCAATACCCTGACTTCATCCGGAGGATTATGGCCTGCGATATAGATTTTAACATTATCGATTTTTTCCCGGACTAAAGGGAGTATCTTTTTACATATAAAGAGCGCTGCCTGAATGTTCACGTCCCTGCCCATGGCGCCGACAAACAAGATGCTGTTTTCTTCTTTTGTGATGTTATCTGCCGGAGCAGGGGACATGACTAAATGGGGGACTACGCTGACTTTTACATCCGGACAGAGATCAAGAATAATGTCCCTGTCCATGGCCGAGCGGGTAAAGACATGATCAAATTTCCCCGTAATATGGACCTCCATCTTTTTAATGATTTGCCACTTCAGCCAGCCTATGCATCTCTGTAAGGCCCCCCTGGCCGCAAGATGCCTTCTGCCGGCGGGCTTTGATATCACATCATGGGCATCAAGAATCATTACTGAATGTGCTGTCTTTTTCATGAGCAGCCCTGTTTCGGAGTGTTCGACCTGGATTATATCAAAGATATGATCGCGAATAAGCCTGTTGGCCATTAAAGCCAGGCGAAGGTATGACATTGTGATGAACAGCGTCCTCAGAGGATTTGAACGATCCGGTGTTCCAAATCTGAAAATCCTGATATCTTCGCAAAATTCCTCCATTTCGCTTACGTACTTTATTTCCCCCGGTTCAATCCTGGACAGGAGATGAACTTTATGCCTGCGGGATAATGCCTTTATCAACTCATAAACAAATTTCCCGCCTGCATGGTGGACTTTTGCGCGGGGGAAGAATGGGGTAACAATAAGCAGCCGCAATTATATCAGCTCCTTTATAGTGTTAAGCACCGTTTCCGGCGGGATCAGTTCCATGCAATTCGGACGCTCTTCGCAGGTTTGTTTATAGCAGCAAAGGCAGTCCATATCTGCGCAAATGATCTTACCACGCCCGTAAAGTTCTATCTCCGAAGGAGATGTGGGTCCCATCAAGGCGACAACCTTTTTATGCAATCCCAGAGCCATGTGCAGGGCCATCGTGTCTCCTGTGACGAGGATGTCGCAAATGTTAAGCAGAGATATAAACTCCCTCAGGGAATTATCGCAGCCCGTATCTATGACAGTACCGGCATATGTTCTGCTTAAATATTCATTTCTCTCTTTTTCTTCAGGCCCGCCGTACAAAAGAATCGGCGCTTCCGGCAGTGAGCCGATAATCATTTCGATGAGACGGGAAAAGCCTTTCACCGTCCATTTTTTGAAATCCCATCTCCCACCGGCTCCTGTATTGAGGCCGATCTTTAATTTACTCCTGTCGATGTTATGTTTATTGCAGAAATCCTCTGCAAACCTTTCCTCATCATCACTCAAATTCAGCGCTATCTCATGGCTTGATGGAGATAAACCTATCATGTCGAGTATGATTTGCTGGTACGTAAGGGTATTGGCCTTTTTCACGTCATCGAACAGTCCCATCTCAAACCATTTTTGAGCATTATCATTAAACGGGTAGACGTGTCCCTTTCCATGATAACCGAAACCTATCTTGATGTCTCCGCGGGCAGCCTGTGCAAGCCTTGCGTTTTTCGGAGCTGCGTCGGGGTTGATAACCAGGTCAAAATGCTCTGATTGTATCTGCAAGAAAGACTCCGCAGAATAATCAATGACGGCATCAACCATATTATTATTCTCAAAAATAGGCAGGGACTGCTGTCTTGTCAGCCATGTAATGTGCGAGTTCCGGTATTTTTCCTTCAACCCCTGCAAAATGCTGGTCGTCCTTAATACATCTCCAACCGCGTCCAGCTTTATTATGAGTATCTTAAATTTTATCTTGTCGTAATATATGCACCCGTCACAATGGACCCCGTGTTCTTTATGGGGCTTACAGGGAATATCTCCCCTGAAATACCGGCAGTCAAGATTAATTTTTTCCATCCCCCTCCTTTTTCATACTGTGTTTATAATCTCCTGAATCAGATTAAGAAATACCTCTTGCGAAAAATATTCCTCAACATACTTCAGGGAATTCCGGCTCAGTTTTTCCCACAACTCTCTATCATTATAAAGATGCGCTACTGCATCTGCAAAATCTTCCGTGCTGTCCGCGACTAAAATATTATCGCCGTTTGTGAGTTTAAGGCCTTCTGCCCCTGTTGGCGTCGTCACTATCGGCAGTCCAAAACTCATGGCCTCTATAATTTTTCCTTTAACACCGGCGCCGTATCTCAAGGGGGCAATATATGCCCTGCATTTATCAAAATAAGGATACAAATCTTTAACAAAGCCTGTAACGGAGATTGATTTGTCCCTCAAGTCCTGAAGTCTCTTTGACGGATTGCTTCCAACAGCGTAAAGTTTAACACCCGGGAGCCGCTTGTCAAGAATAGGCATAATGTCATTTGCAAAATACAAAACAGCATCCTCATTCGGCGGGTGCATACTGCCCACAAAAAGCAGGTCTTTCCGATTTTCAAAAGGCGTGCTGACCGGAGTAATTTTATTTATTGGATGGGGAATGATTTCAATCCTCTTTCCGGGCAGTTCTTTTAAAAGGATTTCCTTTTCTTCATTGCTTATGGCAATAATAACATCGCTTTTGTTAAACAGATAAAGTTCCCTCTGAAAGATTTCCTCTGATGTCTTCAGCATATCTTTCCTCCCCTCAAGCCGTGCCCTCCTCTGTTCCCTGAGATACTCAAGATCAGGCATCCTGTAAATGACCTTTGCGTGTTTGAGGTGTTTTTTGACCATATCTATGTACTTGATTGCGATATGCTGGCGGGTCAGTACAACAATATCAATAAACCTTCCAACATCATTCAGGTATTTATCAAAGCGCCGGAATCCGTATATTACTTCAATCCCGGCCTGCTGGAGGTCCTCTGTATACGGCTGTTCAGCATGGAGATTGTCCGGCCAGAAAATGACCCTGTGCCCCATGCTGGACAGTCCCTTTGCAAAGCTGTACATCCAGAAAGAGCCCGCATCTTTATCATGAGTCGGGACATGATGATCAATAATCAGTATCCTTTTACCCTGTTTTCTGTCTCTCGCGAGAAAGGCCCTGCCGTCATTCTCCATAAATTGCTGTTGTGAAATGGCCCGGGACCATTTGTCCGTAAATTTTTCGAAATTTATGACCTGATATTTTTTAAGACCGCTGTATACCTTTCCTCCGGAGGTTATCCCCTCAAAATGAATGACCCTGCTTTTAGGCTGAAAGATCACCTTGTGTCCCGCCTGTCTCACAGCAAAACACAGATCAGCATCTTCACAATATGCCGGAGCATATCTTGCATCAAATCCGCCGGCATTTTCGAATATGCTTTTGCGGACCATAAGACAGGCGCCCGAACAATAATCTACTTCTCTTACATATGAATATTCCGGTTTGTCCGGGTCATCAAATTTTCCATAATTCCAGGCGGTCTTATCACCCCATATTATTCCCCCGGCTTCCTGTAAGACCCCGTTCGGATAAATTAATTTTGCCCCAGCCGCCCCGGCTGCCTTATCTTTTTCAAAAATATCCAGAAGGGCGCTGAGCCAGCCTGTTTCCACCTGAGTGTCGTTATTAAGAAAAAGTAAAAACTTGCCCCGTGCCTCTTCAGCTCCCTGGTTGCATGCCGCGACAAAGCCTTTATTTACTTTGTTGCGGATGATTTTTATATTGGAGACAGCGCTTAGCATCTCCACCGTTTCTTTGCCGGAGGCATTGTCGATAAGGACCATCTCATAATTAACATCTGAAGTCTTTTCCAGAACAGACCGCAAACAGTTAAATGTATAAACGGCCTGATTGTAAACCGGGACAATGATTGAAACAGTTGCATTATCAAATGCCGGGAAGGACAAAGGGTAAAATTTTTCTGATAAGTCCAGCCTGGACGACCTGTTGAACAATTTACTGCTTCTAAGCCTGTTCATTGCCAGATAGAGAAACCTGCTTATGCCTTCCCGATAAGTGATCCTGAAGCTTTCATAAAAAATCTCAACGAACCTTCTTCTGCGTGAGCCCATAGGGAATATCTTTTGTAACAAAATTTCTTTCATTTTTTATAGTTTCCTGGCTTTTATTGGTCCGGCTGCCTTCATCAGCATTACGGCGAAAGTGATAATAATCTGATTTATGAGATAGTTAAAATTAAAAGGGCCTTCGGAGAATATCCTCCTGTTTTCATTATGCAGTTTATTAACAACTTTCATCGAGGCAATGCATTTATAAAATAACTCAACACGATGCATGAACCTGATTCCCCTTCGAAAAATCACATTCTTTAACAAAAAGGACAGAGACCCGTACAATTCAGATTCCGCCTGCCCGCCATAGCTTCTTAACTCTTGAGGGGTCACTGAGCATATCGATAGGGGCAGGGCGGATTTGTCATAGTAACTGTTAAACATGTCCCAGTTTTTCCTTTTGCCTTCATCCAGGGACCTGTAAACTCCGGTGCCGGGGAAAGGCAGCAGGACGGCAAAGCCCGGCATATCAGGACTGATTTCTTTTGCAATTTTCATTGTCTGTTTTATTGTCTCATGTGTATCTTTTCTATGGCCGAAGATAAAAAAACCGAAGGTAAGCATGCCGTATTTCCTGCTCGTCCTGAACGCCCACCTCACCTGATCAAGGGTTATATTTTTATTTATATCGATAAGTATCTCATCGTTGCCGGACTCCACTCCAAACTCGATGCCGTAGCAGCCGCGTGTTTTCATCTCTCTTATGTCGTCTTCTTTTATCGTGTTTACCCTCGAAAGACATTTCCAGGGGACATTGATGTCCTGCTTCTTCAACTCCATAAAGAAATCATTCAACCATCTGGAACTTACGGCGAACAGATCATCTACGAATTGAAACTCTTTGATGCCGAATTCCTTCATTTGCCAGGCCATCTCAGCGGCTACATTTCCAGGTGACCTCCTTCTCAATCTGCTTCCGAAGGTCGCTTTAAAGCAGAATTCGCATTTGGAGGGACATCCTCTTGAAGTAATGATCGCGCCCTTGTGCCGCGACATTTCAAAGGCCCTTGCGGCGTATTGAAAATTATGTTTTCTCACCAGGTCAAAGGCAGGAAAAAGGATTGTATCAAGATCGTTAATAAGCTCCCTTTTTTCATTGCATACTATATTTTCATTGCTGCGGTAACATATCCCCTTTATCGTGTTTTTTGGAAGGTTGAGTTTTATTGAATCAAGTAATTCAATTATGCTTTCTTCTCCCTCTCCAAAGATCAGGAAATCCAGTTCCGGACACTCCTCCATAGTATCAACGGGCAGGGCCGTCGCATGGGGCCCTCCGGCAATAATTATACATTCAGGGTTGGCCTTCTTGAGTTTCCCGGCAAAATCATACTGATGCAAAAGTCCTATCGTATACAGGCTTAAAGCAATTATGGATGGTTTACAGGAGTCAACATAGTCAAGCGCCTTTGCCAGGGATTGCCCCTCGGCTGAAGCGTCATAAAAATCAACGGCGTATCCATGTTCACGGACCACAGAGGCGAGATATAAAATCCCGATCGGCGGATATTCGTTTGTCAGCTTCTCAAGTCCCGGCTGTACAAATAATATCTTCATCTTGCCTCATTGAAAAAGTTAATGATAGAACTTATCAAGCCGGAATTTTTCTTTACCGGGTCATAAAAATAATAATTGTGGACCATGGGGATTTTTATCCTGTTTTCCGAATAAAAGGCGGCGTGCCTGTTCATACAGGATATCCTTTCATTAAGGTGTTCGGATATATATGGATTAATGCAAACTGCCGGGAAATCCCCCTTGAGAGAAAGATAGGTTTTTATATGATTGCTTACAGGCCCGTTTTGACGCGCATAATTCCATGCCGGATACATGAATGATAAGGGAAGAAGGTTGGACCAGCCGTTATTATTTTCGTAAAACTCTTTTTCTCTCAATATGATATCTTCAGGGTCGTAGGATGATATAAAGCTGCAATGAAATATCCGGCTCCCGGAGGAAGGGGGGGTAATATCCGTTTTCCAGCAATGAGTCTGAATATGTGCATCAAGGCTTTGCACCATCTCTGCCGAGACCCCTGACGCCTCTTCGAGAAGTTCTTTAAGGGATTGAATCTTTGCTTTGTCATCTAAATCAAACCATTCATGCCGCAGGTTTGTTGACGAAGTAACGTAACTTTTCCAGCGGTCGTTTTCATTCCCGCAAATCTCGGACGCTATTGCCAGTGCGAATTTCAGGGAGTTCAGAATCAGGAGCGAAAATCTGACATTCAGGGTCTCAGAAAAAAGTTCACGCAGGAAAATAGCCGGATAAAAATATATGCAGATATCGATTAGTGAAAGAAGCCTGAAAACTTCTCTGCCTTTATTCTCTTCACGATACTCAAAGTTATAGTGATCGCCGCTGTAAAGCAGTTTAAGGCTGGAAACAGGAAATATTTTATAAAAGTTTTTGAAGATATTAATCGGCATTAAAAACGGCTGGGTATCGTTATACAAATACCGGAGATCTTTTGAAAATCTGCATATTGAATACTCATTATCAAATGGAGCGTTCAGCTTATCTCTCAAAACAACAATGAAATCCAGGTCTGAAATCCCCGGCGCTGATACATTGCCGAACTGGTAAATCGCGATTATGTCCTGATGTTTTCGATAATGTTCAATAAAGCTTTCAACCGCTTTATCATAGTCGCTTAAACCGTATCTTTCGGGAATATTAATTAGTCTGCTCTTCCTCAATTTTGCTCCATCCTTCCAGCGCAAGCTCCACGGATAATCGGATCCATAAACCGAAGTTATCGTCAAATTCCCTGAAAATCCCGTCAATCAAATGATGCCTGTATTCGTAATATCTTGTTGTCATAAAGAAGTAGCTTCTAAAATCCAGATCTGAAACAAATGCCATATTCCTGTTGGCGCGATATTTATAAGGCCACCTGTTCATCATATCAGTAGCATTATCAATTACTCTCCAGACAGTCTCCGGGAAATCCCCCCTCGCCTTTTCAAACGAATGTTTTTTGTAACAATAGGTCCCCTTTGCCTGAAGATAAAAGAGGGGAAAAGTCATAAGCCGGTGCAGGAAAAGCTTTCTCTCTCTAATAGATTTAAGTGTTTTGCCGGAGTTCGCATAATCAACCGCCTTTTGCAGGAAATAAAAGACGGCATCGTTCCAGAAGGCCGTCTTTCTTTCTGTATGAGATTCTCTTAAAGCAAAACCGGGTCTTTCATTCTCCAGAAAAGATCTTGAGTAATTAAAGAGTGAAAGCGGGAAATAGGGTTCTGCATAGAAATCCGCATCAAACCCGGATATGACCATATGACCGTGAAGCTGGATAGGGTCGACCTGATAGAAATATTTGAGGGAATCAATGGCTGATCTTCTCAATTGAATCAGCTTTTCAGGGGCCGCTATGGTTTCTTTTTTAACAATCATCAACGTATCAACGTCGCTCCAGTGAGGTATGTAATCGCCTGTAGACAGACTTCCGTGCAAATAAAAACCTGAGAGATGTTCTTTGAAATTATCATTTGCGTAACTCATCAGAGCTGATAAGGGGCTTAAGAAATCCTGATCTTCTTCTGGGTATGCGGTAATATCAAAAGGCCTGACCTCAGCGCATTCTATCACAGATATTCTTTCATCTGTCCTGAGTTTTGAAACAGCAAATGAAAATTCTTCATAAAAAAGGGAAAAGAAGAAGGCGGCATTTTTAATGGACCAGCGAAGACTCTTCTGCCTGTTAAAGAGGTCATTTGTTCTTTTGAACATGCTGTATTCTTTATTTAGCTGACGGATTGTATCTCTGAGATTGTTAATTATATTGCCTGCCGGGCTTTCAATGTGGGTCCTGTCGAATAAGTACAGTACGTGGAATGCGTTTTCCAGCCAGAAGAAACCATTGATAAAAAAAAACAGGGCAGTCCTTGCCTGATTTTGCAGATGACATACCGCTGAAAAGAGATTCCCGGAGTCATACCGGAAGGACAATGAACGGTTGGTCTTTTCAATCAATGACATCAGGCCTGACGGGTTGATCAAAATGCCTCCTTAATTAATATCTTAAACTGATGGACTGCTTCTTTATCGAGTAACCGGACGGATGTCAGATAAAACAACACAGATAAAATAATGGTTATAGTTAAAACTAAACCGCTTAAACCGAAATACGCAGACAAAATTTTTACAAGAAAAAGAGAGAATATGCCCATAGACAATGCGGCGATAAAAGATGTTTTAAGCACGCTGACCAGCTCAACAGACTTCATTTTTAATATCCTGGTCATTATGTAAAAATTAAAGGGAGAAATAAGCAGGGACAGTAAAAGATGGGACAAGCTGACGGCAATAATTCCATAAGGAACGACATAGAAATATACCGGGATGGTTATTATCGTTCTGACAAGCACATATTTCAGATATATGTCCGGTCTGCCTAATGCTTTATAAACCTGAGGGATTAATGAGCCGATTGACATGATTATTCCATAAATGGAGATGTATTGAATAACGGGAATTGAAGGGGCCCACTTATCACTGAACAGTACGGGGATAAATAATGCCGAAGTAGCAGCAATGCCCGCGCCGAGAGGGAAAGTAATTAATGAGATCATTTTAATACATTTTAGAAATACTTTCTTCATTTCTTCAATGTTATTCTGCATTTTGCTGAAGGCCGGGAATGCTATGCCGATGAGCGGATTCGAAATTTGCATGGCCGGCGCAACGGCTATGTTGAATCCAACTCTGTATATACCTAATGCCGAGCTTCCAAGCCATTTGCCGACCAGTAAGTCATCAAAGGTATTGACCATCCAGCTTAACAAGCTCTCTGCAGATGCTGCCCTGCCGAATTTGAACAGCTTCCTTGCAATGTGCAGATTAAACTCAACCTCAGGCTTCCATGAGACAATCAGCCATGAAGCCAGTACATTCAATACAGTGCCCGCCAGAAAACCATAAACAAGAGACCATATCCCGAAACCGGACACGGCCAGCAAGATAGATAGAATTCCCGGAATTACTGATGAAATCAAGTTAAGAAAAGAAACTTTCTTAAAGTAAAGTTCTTTTGTCAGCATGGTACCCTGGACGAAACCAAAAGGAGTAATTACAAAGCTGAGGGCCGTAATCCTTAAAATTGACGTAATCTGCTGATTGCCGAAGAACGAGGCTATATACGGCGCGGAAAAATAAGTTCCGGTATACCAGAACAATCCTAATAAGATGGTGGTTATAAAGACTGTATTTGCAGCATCTGTAACATTATCTCTTCTTTGTATAAGCGCCTGTTTTAATCCTAAATCCTGAAAAAGACTTACAATGCTGATAATGATCATTGCATAAGCGATAAGACCAAAATCCGATGGAGCCAGCAGCCGTGCCAAAACAATTGTTGAAAGGAATTGAAATATATTTGAAGTTATTGAGGACAGGAAAATCCATTTTGTGCCTTTTAAGGCCTTACTCGTAATTTCTGAAATATTATTACTTTCCAAAAGAACACCTGTTCTGCATTATCAACTCCACAAAAGGCATATTCCTGCCCCCTTATTTTCCAATCTGGAATCAGTCTTGTCAAAATAGATTTAGATACAAACCACGATTCGGGTAATATAGTTGTGATGAACAAAAACAAACCCAGATCAGAGGAGTGTATGAATCAGTTTACCAGTATTTTCAGTCAAATGTTAACATTTTTTTCGAAGATTGAGTTTGAAAAAGCGGTGAGGGAGACGAAAGCGGAACACAAGACGAAGGGATTCACAAGCTGAGGGCAATTTGTTGTCCCGCTTTTCTGTCAATTGGGAAGATCGCTCTCTTTTAGAGAGATTACCGGCGGCTTCATGAGTTGTGAAGAACTCATGAGATAACTCAACCAGGTTAATAATCATTTGGACTAGGTATATGTGATAACTCGCAGCGATAAATTGACTAAAGTATTATGGTGGAAATGCCGGTAAAACATATGCAAGAGATGTTAAAGCTCTGAATCGAATTCAGGAGGGAATGAAATGGCAAGAATAAATTGTTGGGAATTTAAGAAATGCGGCAGGGAACAGGGTGGAAGCAAGAGCGCTGAAATGGGTGTGTGTCCTGCATCGACAGACACGTCGAGCAACGGCTCAAATGGCGGTAAAAACGCCGGTCGTATTTGCTGGGCTGTTGCAGGAACTTTTTGCGGAGGAAAGGTCCAGGGTGACTATGCGCAGAAATCGGTATCCTGCATGTCATGCGATTTCTTTAAAACCGCAAAAGCAGAAGAGGGTGCAGGATTTTTACTGATGAAAAAGGGTCAGACCTATGCAGCTTCAATTAAATAGATAGGTTATCTGTATCCGGACAATAGCAAAACAGCATCAGTTTAAGAAAAATGATGGGCCCTCGACGGGTCCATCATAGACCATTTGACGGCATGTAAAAATAGGTCGCGGGAACTATTAAAATTCATTTTCTTTTTGATGTGCTCTATATGACTTTCGACAGTATTTACGCTAAGATTTAACTTCTCAGCCACATTTCGAGTTTTGAACCCCTCGCCTATCAGTTGAAATACTTCAAGTTCACGGTTACTAAGGCTCTCAATAGGTGAACTTTGATCTTTCGGCTTTTTGTTGACAAATTTTTTTACTAATATTGTGGCTAAATTATCACTGATATATATTTCTCCATTCAGAATCGTTTTCAGAGCTGCAATAACTTTCTTAGGAGGCTCCTCTTTCATAATGTAGCCTTTAGCCCCTGCGCTGAGACAACGTTCAGCATATACTAATTCATCATGCATGGACAGGACCAGTATCGAAAGTTTTGCATTCTTATTCAGGAGGTCCCGTAAAAGCTGGAGCCCGCTGCTTTGACCTAGAGAAATATCAACAATGGCTATATCAGGTTGACAATTTTCAATGGCTTGCAAAGCTGATTTTGCATCGCCTGCTTCGCCGCAAACCTTGAGATCGCGCTGCTGATTAATAAGTTTCGTAAGCCCCTCGCGAACAATGGGATGATCGTCAACTATAAAGATTTTATATTCAATTTTTTTATTTTTTTCTTTGCCGGGATGCATGATTTTTATGTTTTCCATGGATACAGTATTTATATGTTACAAAAAAAATAAATTTTATTAAATGCCGTTTTCTGTACCTTCTGCTTTTAATCAGGTTGCCAGCCCGATCTTTTTATTCATCCATGCAAGGTCCCAGTTTATTTAAATCTGATCTTAAATGCTATAAGATAATGTCACATATTACCTGTGTCCCGCCATCGCTGCCTCTCTGGATATCAATTGAGGCGTTGATGAGGCTTGCCCGGTACCTCATAATCTTTAGTCCCATACCGGTTGCTTGATCGGATATGCCGGAAATGCCTGTTCCGTCATCCTGTATAGTCATGATGGTTTTACCGTTTTCATTTTTAAGAGAAATATCGATCCGCCCGGGCTTGCCGTGTTTAACAGCGTTAGTGACCGCCTCCTGCGCAATGCGATATAATTGAGTTACTGCTGTTTTATTATGCACAGATACAGGATCATCGCACATAAAAACACACGGTATTCCAAATATCTTCTCAGTGTAGGATGCAAGTAATTCAAGCGCGGCCATCAAACCTTCACTGTCCAACTCTACCGGTAAAAGCCCTCTCGATAAACGTCTGACCTGTGCCTTTGCCTGTTCCACAAGCAGGGAAATTTCTGCTGCGTCTCTGGCTTCTTCAATCGATTTTTCCTCAAGTCCGCTTTCTATTGACTGACTTTTAAATGCTATTCCCGTCAGGAGCTGTCCCAGACCGTCATGCAAATCATGTCCAATACGCTGTCGCTCCCATTCCTCGATTTCAATAATTGATTTCTCAAGCTGCTTGCGTTCAGTTATATCTTCACCTGAACTTAATGTACCGACGATATTGCCTGAATCATCTTTTAGCATGGTATTATGCCATGCTAAAACCCTCTCTTCGCCCGTTTTAGTTATAACCGTATTTTCTAAAGATTCAACCGGCTTAAGCACCCCTGTAATCAATTTTACGAAAACTGTCATTTCTTCGTTTTTGAGTTTTTTGGGAATAAAATTGTCAAACCAGTTTTTGCCTACAATTTCATTTTCTGCATATCCGAGAATTTTACAACCCTTTTTGTTTATAAGTGTAACTTCTCCATTCGCATTTAATGCCAGAATGGCCGTTCCGGTTATATCGAGATAATTTTGAGCCATATCTCTCTGTTTGCGCAGTGATTCAGCCTGCTGTTTCAAATATTCATGGGACATTACGATTATATCAGTCATATTTTCAAAATGTCCTTCAAGTACCTCAAGCTCATCTCCTCCTTTTAAATCCTGTCGTTCCGTATTAAGTTTTTCTACTGAAAAGTCTATGACCCTGTTGGTTAATTTCCGGATGCGCTTTGTAATCCATACCATAATTAATGAAAACGAAAGTATCAGCGATAAAGCGGCTATTATGCGGCTCCTTCTTTCTATCCTGAGAATTGATTTGCTCAGCGCCGCAGACTGGATATTAGGAAGCAGGGTAAAAAATTCTATTTCCAGGTCTGAGGAACTATAGTCCGTTTGAATCCCTTCAGATAACTGGGCATCAAAGGTCTTCTTAATCGTTCGGTTCTGAACCGAATCCAGAATAGCCCATGTAATAACACCAACAATAATTGTAAGAATCAGCATTTTCTGTAACAGCGGGATGTTTTTAAAAGTGAGCACAGTTGATCCTTTTATTTTTGATGGTTAGTGGTTCGGCAACAATCTTCCTGTTTTTAACTTTCACAACTCTCTGTGATTTGAATATATTAGCATGTCCGTTTATTTCATTCCTAATATCATAATGAGAAACAGAGAAACTGAATATTGATTATCCGGAGTAATTGAATTAACCAGGTCTTAAATCATAGAATAGTATCTGTAGAAAATCATGATTCAGGTCAGTAATTTAGACAAGGCATACGGGAAGCAGGTTGTCTTCGATAAGGCAGGTTTTACGGTCAATCCAGGAGAACGTGTGGGTCTTATAGGAAGAAACGGCCACGGCAAGACCACGCTTTTCAGGATGATTCTTGGGCAGGAACATCCTGACTCCGGAACCATCGGCATCCCCAATGATTACAGAATAGGCCACCTTTCCCAGCATCTCCGGTTTACTGAGGATACGGTATTGAAGGAGGCATGCCTCAGCCTCCCCACTTCTGAAGAAGGCCCGGACGAGAAATATAAAGCTGAGACAATCCTCATGGGCCTCGGTTTTTCCACGGACGATTTCATTTCCGCTCCTGCGGCACTGTCCGGCGGGTATCAGGTGCGGCTGAACCTTGCCAAGGTGCTCGTCTCGGATCCTGACATCCTGCTCCTTGACGAACCCACGAACTACCTTGATATAGTTTCTCTCCGCTGGCTCACGCAATTCCTGCGCGGCTGGAACAAGGAGCTCATTATCATCACTCATGACCGCAGCTTTATGGACAGCGTTACCACACATACTATGGCAATACACCGCTGTAAGATACGTAAGGTGGCCGGTCCCACGGAAAAGGTATATCAGCAGCTTCTGCTGGAAGAGGAAATACACGAAAAGACGCGGACCAACGACGAGAGGAAGAGGAAGGAGATCGAGCAGTTCATAAACCGCTTCAGGTCCAAGGCGACCAAGGCCAGGGCCGTACAGTCAAGGATCAAGACCCTTCAGAAAAAAGAACGTCTTGATAGACTGACCGAAATAAAAGACCTTGAATTCACTTTTAACTCAGCTCCTTTTACGGGCAAACATCTCATGGAGGTGCAAGACCTGTCTTTCGGATTTGACGCGGGGGGACCAAGGTTAATTGAGAAGCTGAGCCTCTATGCCGGGAAAAATGACCGCATAGCCATTATAGGTAAAAACGGCAAGGGAAAGACCACACTTCTGAACCTCCTCGCAGGTGAGCTGACCCCGCTTTGCGGTACAGTACACTATCACAGGGACCTGAAGCTTGCATATTTCGGCCAGACAAATATAAACCGGCTTAGCCCTGAGAAAACCGTGGAAGAAGAAATCATGGACGTGCACCCGGAACATAACCGGGGAGCAGCCCGTAAAATATGCGGCGCCATGATGTTCCCGGGAGACCAGGCGCTGAAAAAGATCAGCGTCCTTTCAGGTGGTGAAAGGAGCCGCGTCCTGCTCGGTAAACTGCTCGTCAGCCCCGCCAATATGCTGCTGCTTGATGAGCCCACCAACCACCTTGATATGGAGTCGACTGAATCTCTTGTTGAGGCCCTTGAGGAATTCAGGGGCGCCGTAATTATCGTTACACACAGCGAGATGATACTCCACACGCTTGCAACGCGGCTGATTGTTTTCGATGACGGGAAGGTAACACTTTTTGAAGGTGCCTATCAGGACTTTCTGGACCGCGTCGGGTGGAAAGGTGAGAATGTGCCGGTCCAAACCAAGACAGAAGAGACATCACAACCAGCCCGGCCGGTGGATAAAAAACTCTTCCGGCGTATCAAGGCCGAATTGATCAACGAAAAATCCAGGACATTGGGGGCGCTTCAAAAGAGAATTGATGAGATCGAAGGTGAGATCATAAGCCTTGAAGAAAAGACCAACCAGGACAATAAAGAACTTTTCGAGGCCTCCATAAAGGGCGACGGCGAGGCCATCAAGTCTTTGTCAAAGGCCCTTCATGATGCAAAGTCAAAGATTGATTCCCTGTTCCCCGAGTTGGAGCTCTTGCACGCGGAGCTTGACAGCAAGACACAGGAGTTTGAAGAAAGGCTCAGTGCTATGGAGGTTTCATTGTAATCTCTCAAACGGATATAAAAAGAAATGCCTCGATAGAGGTGTTGATTTATACCGGCAACAAATTATTTTTTTATGATATTTTATATATGACTAAAGTTATTCCATAGGTTATACGATAAGCAATGCATCACGCCTTATAATGAAAAGGAGGTATGCATGAAGGAGGTTTGTATGGCAGAAGACAAAAATATTGAAGTCCTCATGACGGAAGAAAGGACCTTCCCGCCGTCAAAGGATTTCAGCAGCAGGGCCCATATCAAGAGCATAGAGGAATACGAAGCGATATACAAGAGGTCCGTTGAAGACCCTGAGGGGTTCTGGGCTGATATGGCAGAGCAACATCTGACCTGGTATAAAAAGTGGGACAAGGTGCTGGAATACAATTTCGAGAAGCCGGAGATAAAATGGTTCCAGGGCGGCAAACTCAACGTTTCATACAATTGTCTTGACAGATATATAACTTCTTCAACAAGAAACAAGGCCGCCCTCATTTGGGAGGCCGACAGCGGCACTTACAGGACATACACTTATCAGCAGCTTTATTACGAGGTAAACAGGTTCGCCAATGTGCTGAAAAAGCACGGCGTGAAAAAAGGAGACCGGGTGACAATCTACCTCCCGATGATCCCGGAGCTTGCGATATCCATGCTTGCCTGCGCAAGGATCGGAGCAATCCACAGTATAGTCTTCGGGGGATTCAGCGCAACGGCCCTCAGGGACAGGGTGCAGGACTGTAAGGCATCACTCGTAATCACAGCCGACAGGAGCGTAAGAGGCGGAAGGTTCGTCCCCCTTAAGGTCAACTGTGATACCGCGATGCAAGAATGCCCGACCGTCGAGAAGGTAATTGTTGTCAAGAGGACTGACCAGAATATTGACCTGGAGCCAAAGAGAGACGTCTGGTGGCATGATGAGATGAATGCCCCTGATATCGCAAACTACTGCGAGCCTGAACAGATGGACGCGGAAGACCCGCTTTTCATCCTTTATACCTCCGGCTCAACAGGGAAGCCAAAGGGCGTTCTTCATACGACCGGAGGTTATCTTCTTTTCGCCAACCTTACATTTAAATGGATATTCGACTACCATGATGAAGACATCCACTTCTGCACCGCGGATATCGGCTGGGTGACGGGACATAGTTATATTGTATATGGCCCGCTCTCTGCCGGCGCAACAAGCCTCATGTTTGAAGGCATCCCGACATATCCTGACGCCGGAAGGTTCTGGCAGATTTGCGATAAACATAAAGTCAATATTTTCTATACAGCGCCTACTGCGATCAGGGCCCTGATGAAAGAAGGCGAGAGCCATGTGCTTAAGCATGACCTTTCATCACTCCGTGTCCTCGGCTCGGTTGGAGAACCTATAAATCCTGAGGCCTGGATGTGGTATCACGTCAACGTAGGGAAGGAAAAACTCCCGATCGTGGACACATGGTGGCAGACAGAGACAGGAGGCATATTACTGACGGCGCTTCCTGGCGCAATGACATTGAAGCCAGGTTCCGCTAACAGGCCGTTCCCCGGCGTAGTGCCGAAGATTTTAAAAGAGGACGGCTCTGAAGCGGCTGTTGACGAAGGCGGCTATCTTGTAATTGATAAACCATGGCCCGGAATGATACGCGGGACCTACGGCGATCCTGAGCAAAAACGTGTGAAAGAGGTATATTTCGCAAGATTCGCAGGTAAATATCTGACAGGTGACGGAGCGCGTATCGATAAAGACGGCGATTACTGGCTCATGGGAAGGATTGATGACGTTATCAATATCTCCGGGCACAGGCTCGGAACCGCCGAAGTTGAATCAGCCCTTGTCAGCCACGAGGCAGTAGCAGAGGCCGCTGTTGTAGGATTTCCTCACGCAATTAAAGGCGAAGGCATCTATGTATATGTAACTTTGAAGGACGGACAAAATCCTTCTGATGAACTCAAGAAGATACTGGTCGGTCACGTGCGAACTGTTATCGGCCCGATTGCATCGCCTGACAAGTTGCAGTTTGCCCCTGGATTGCCGAAGACCAGGAGCGGCAAGATCATGAGAAGGATACTCAGGAAGATCGCTAAAGGAGATGTCGAAGATTTAGGCGATACCTCAACCCTTGCCGATCCTTCGGTTGTAGACAATCTGGTTAAAGAGAGATTATAAATGAATCAGCAGGGGCGGTCATCAAATCCGCCCCTGCTAAAAGCTGCTGTCTATCTTCCTCCCGAATTCATCCTAAGGACAACAGTTACACCCACAGATTTCACAGATAATGACATTGATATAAATGTACTTTTTTTAAAAAAATACAGCCGGTCAGATTCCGTAATAATTCTATAATAATTATATATTGGACAATCGCAGCACACCATGATAAAAAAGTATACTGAAAAATAGTCGGCATCCCCATTCGGAAATTGAGTTTAGATTTTGTAAGGATATTTCACGGCGATTAATCCTCATGAACCAGGGGACAGGAAGCAGAGGTTTTATAGAGACGGATGGGATAGAGTGTCTTCCTCTAACCATAAGATTAGATGGTAATTCCGCCCCGGAAAGCTTTAATTCCTCTCCTGCATTTAGAAAGAAGGAAGTGCGTTAATAATGACGGAAAGTGAAACCGGAATTGTCAAATGGTTTGACCAGGGAAAGGGCTACGGTTATATTGAACGCGATAAGGGAGGGGAGATTTTTGTCCACTACAGCGCTGTGATTTGTGAAGAGAGTGAATGCCATCTGGAAGAAGGAAATAAAGTAACGTTTACAATAATTACAGGACCCAAAGGCCCACAGGCACAGGACGTGATTGTCCTGAATTAAATTATTTTGCTGTCGCAATTCCCATAAGCTTATATCCCCGGGAAGACTTTAAAGCTTATCAGGCAGCAGGCTCTGAAAGAACCCGTTTTTCTCACAAACCTTCAACCAGTCACAATCGTTACAATATGACTCGAACCACTGCGTGAATATGCGGGGAAGCATTTCCCTGGTCTTGGTCCAACTGACTTCACTGACAGCAGACAGGTTTAACAAATCCAGCGCCTTACAGTCCATTTTATTTATTTCGTCTTCCGCGTTCTTATTGTAATTGCAGACATTGTTTATCAGATGGGGGCATTTCATACATATGTCATCTGCACCGGAGCAGATTTTCACAGCTGTATTTTCAATTGTTTTAAGGGTCATTCCGAGATTCCTGATGAAATCCGGATCATGCCCTTCTCCGTTAAAGAAATGAAGGCAAATAAGATGATGTCCTCTTAGCGACGGCACCTACTTCTTCCCGATCAAAACGGAACATCCGGAATGATTAATTATGTATCTTGAAACACTTCCGAGCATTCCCTTGATGCCTCTCATACCGCTGGTCCCGACTGCAATTATATCCGCGTTTGCAGCATCTGCTGCGGAAGGAATTTCCACGGAAGGGTCTCCGAATCTGGTAAGTTTCTCTATTTTGGCAAATTTGCAGCTTAAGTCATTACGGGCCTTTTTAATTATCTCCTCCGAATCTTTCAATTCTTTCTCTCGTGAAGCGGCCACAATATTCTTAATCCTGTCGTTTATTTCAATAGCGAACCTTTCCGGGATATCTTCAAAAACAGTTGGTATGACATTCAGGACGGTTAATTCAGTGTTATCGGGGAACGGCATTGACAACAAAAATTTTCCTATAGCATCAGAATAAACAGAGCCGTCAGTTGCAAATAGGACCTTTAATTTGCCGGTCATTTCCTTCTTAGGCGGTCTGACAATCAGGACAGGCATTGATGATTTGAGCGCCACGAGTTTTGTAACACTGCCAATAATATAAGATCCGATTCCTCTCATTCCCCTTGCCCCCATAACAATAAGATCAACTCCTGATTCTTCCGATGCTTCTACTATAGCCTTGTCGGGATAATCTTCTTTAAATGAGGTGCTGATTTTTGCTTTAACCGGTTTTAGAATATCTGCTGTTGAAGCAAGGATCTTCGGAACGACTTCGTCTCTTATTTCATTGATATTGTAGGAAAGTGCTTCCCATTCAGTAGTAACCGGAATCCAGTTTATGGCATGCAAAATATTAATCTCATCAGACGGGGAAAAATTAAACCCTGCCAAAAACTTTGCTGCTTTTTCGGAATATTCCGAGCCGTCCGTGGCTAATAGTATTTTCATCGTAACCCCCCTTTATTCCGTTAGAGAAATTAGTTTTCTAACGGTGTTTACTGATAAAATTTTAAATACGTAAGTTCTTATCTAAATTGTATCACGATAAAAGCGTTTATAAGCAATTTTCAACAGCTGTAAAAACCTGAGCGCTGCAGTCCCATTTATAGCACTTCATAGCATGAATTTTTCCGTCCATTACAGAAACAACTGCGTGTAAGGCATCGGGGAATTCAGGTTCGCCAAAGACGGTTTGAGCTGCAAAATCTTCTTCTGAAAAGTATGCCTCATGTTCAGGATGTGAATGATAAAAAGCTATGATCTCTTCGCCATTTTCTTTTGCATAAGACAGGATGTCATCAAACCGGCGTCTTTCAATAAAATAAGCTGTGCGGGCATCTCTCTGATATCTTTCCGGGTCTTCTGTATGAAGTTTGTTTTGAATATTTTCGCAAAGATGGACCCTCTGTTTATCGCTATCGCCCGTTACAATACCGCAGCACTCATCAGGGTACTCTTGTAACGCGTGATTGTATATTTTTTCTTTAGTGTCTTTATTTAACCTCATATGAATTTATTATTTTACAATATTAAAAATTAAATAAAGATATTATACGGGAATATTGTGACGGTTTTAATTTGTTCCGGCCTTTAAAATCATATACCCTGAAAACAGAATCAATGCCCCGCCGAGTAATGATATCAAACCCGGGCTCTCATGTAAAAAGACAAGCGCCAATAGAGTTGCTCCGACAGGCTCGAAGTATCCCAGTATTGCCGCCTCATTTGCCTTCACGCTCCTGAACCCCTGGACGTAGAGAAGGGGGGCGATAGTGGAGTGGACCATCCCCATCGTAATAAGGTATGGCAGGGACTGCATGGGGAAGTTTATGACGAGCATAAACGGCAACAATATAAGGGACATTATGCAGTTTTGTATGCAAATAATGAAAAGCGGCGAATACCGGGAGGCCAGGGTCCGCAATGTCAATATGATCAGCGCGTATGCAAAACCGGAGGAGGCCCCTGCGATAATACCATTACGCTCGTTTACGCTCATGGGCATTACCCCGCTCGATGACGGCATCCATAGCATGAGCCACATCCCGGCAGAGGAAAGCAGGATGGCAATCCATATGGTTTTATGGCTCCTTTCCTTCAAAAAAAGTGGGGCCATTACTGCTACGAATATAGGCGCTGTATAGTGTGAGAGCACGGCATTGGCTATTGTCGTATGCGTGAAGGCAAAATAAAAAAGGAGCACGTTTGCGAGGGAGATGGCGGGAATGCCGATGAATAGCAATATATTGTTTGTTTGACTTGAAGCGTTGAGTTCTTTTTTCATGCCTCCCGTTAATGCCAGGAGCGCGAATTGAAACAGCCCGGCAATTGCCGCCGAATAAAAGACAATAGCGGCATTCGGCAGACCTATCCTTCTCACAAATATACCGAGAGAGCTCCAGATAAGAATAGCGGCGATGATTTTTAAATGACCCATTGCCCGCTAGTCTTCATTTATTTTTAAATTTATTATTGAGGGCCTTTTCAACTGCTTCCGGCACAAGCCCTTTAACAGACCCCCCGAAGGAGACAACTTCTTTGACTACCGTTGATGAAAGGAATGTATACTCTTCACTCGGCATCATAAAGACTGTTTCAATGTTTGAATCAAGACGCCTGTTCATCAGGGCCATCTGAAGTTCATATTCAAAATCCGAGACTGCCCGGAGCCCTCTGATGATCGCAATACCTTTGTTGCTTATTACATACTCAACAAGAAGCTTGTTAAAGGCGTCTGTCCTGGCTCCACGGAGATTTTTTATAGATTGATTAATTAATGCAATCCTTTCATCTACTGTAAATAACGGCTGTTTCTTCTGACTCGGGGCAACGGCGATTATTATTTCGTCAAATATTTTGAGGGTCCTTTTGACCAGGTCAATATGCCCGTTGGTAATAGGATCGAATGTGCCTGGATATATGGCGAGTTTATTCTGCGACTTTTTCATTATGGCTTATTATACCCCTTTCATTCTCAGTAATAACTCAGACATTCTGTAACTACTCAGGTGGTTTAGACTGTAGTCTGTTAGGACTGCTGCTTTGAGTTTTGTGTGATCTCGCATGGTTATTCCCCCCTATCTACCTAAACACCTACAGACTATCCACCTGAGTAGTTACGACATTCATTATACAAATTATATCAATTATGGTTTTGAAATAATCAAGCAGCTTCATAAAAGCTCAGCACCGAGTCCCCGTAGTTATAATCTTTTATTTTATGCAGTCTGTCGAACATGTCAGGCAACGGTTTTTTTGTAAAGTGTTCTGCAATGACAATTCCGCCATGTTTTATGATGTGTGATTTTCCGATTGCAGCCAGGGCATACATTATTTCATCTGTGTGATACGGCGGATCCAGAAATATTATATCAAAGATGATCTCCTGTAATTCTGCCCATTGAAGGAAAGACATCACTTTTTTATTAATAATTTTAGTTTTATCAGAAGCCCGGTTTTTTATTGTAAGTTCGATTATTTTTTTAGTGTTTCTTTTGCTCTCCTCAACAAAAATAACTTCTGCGGCCCCTTCGTTCAGGGCATTGATTCCAACAGCGCCTGTACCGGCGTATAAGTCAAGAAATCTTGTATTTTCTATTTTGCCCCGCAAAATATCGAAAAGGGCTTCTCTGACTTTACCTGTAGTAGGTCTTAATGTTTTTTGTTTTCTGGAAGTTTTCATGTTTGAAAAAGACTTTCATACTATAAATAAAAATACCCTGCCGGTCAATTTCCGCTGATATTTCATAGTGTTATTTGCAGTTATTTGTACGAATTGCATAATTATTTTCAGTCCTGAAAAATCCTTATTAAACATACAGTTACTCTATTGACATGAGGGGGAACGTGTGCTATAAATAAATTAAGAAGAAGCAATAACCGCATGGGCGGTTGTCTATAAAGTTGGCTGCCCTGATGAGCAGTCGATAGAAGAAAGGAGGGGTGATTATGACAGCTGAAAAAATCAGGATAACAGAGAAAAAAGGACTTACACCTTATCGACCCGCTGGATGGATTGCTCCTTTTGAGAGAATGGAAGAGATGTTTGATGAATTCTTCCGCAGACCCTTTAGCCATGCGCTGTGGCCGGATTTACCGCGGATGTTAGAAGTAACAGAACCATCTCCGTCAGTAGATATATTTGAAGAGGGAGATAACATTGTAGTTAAATCGGAATTTCCCGGTATGTCGAAAGATGATATTGAAGTTAATCTGACTGATGACACAATCACACTTTCAGGAGAGAAGAAGAAAGAAGAGAAGATAGAGAAAAAAGATTACTTCCGTCTGGAACGTTCGTATGGATCATTTAAGCGTTCATTTGTTCTTCCGGCAGAGGTCCAGACCGATAAGGCAAAGGCGTCGTTTAAGAACGGCGTGCTTGAAGTAAAGATCCCGAAAACAGAAGCTGCGAAGAAAAGAGAACACAAAATAAAAATCGAATGACGGTTGAGGGGGGTGGTAGTAAGTAACTCAACGGCACGGAGACGGGTAACTATTAAAGAAGTTTTCTCGTTTGTTGGCTGTTGATTATGCACTGCTTCCCCTTTTTTTTTACCTCGCCTGTGCCTGAAGGTGGTAACTATTGTTATTCAAATAACAAAGAATGATTTTTTCCGTAACTCCCGGGCTCCTGAAAATTTTTTATACTTTTACGATGAAGGCAGATATACAAAACAACCTCAGAAAAACTGTTAATGTCCTTGCCGGGGAAATAGGGTCCAGGGGATATCTTCAAATAAATGAATTAAATAGAGCTATTGATTACATTACCTCGGAATTGAGTGATTATGGTTATTCTGTTTTCAATCAACCCTGTGACTACAAAGGACTGACTTATAAAAATATATATGTTGAGAAAAAAGGTATAAACGTGCCGGAAGAGATACTTGTTGTAGGCGCCCATTATGATACTGTTACCGGTACTCCGGGGGCGGATGACAATGCGAGCGCCATTGCAGGTATGCTTGAACTGGCGCGGCTGCTTGCCGGAAAGCCGCTTCGTAAGACGGTGCATTTTGTTGCATTTACCCTTGAGGAACCACCTTTATTCCGAAGTAAATTTATGGGAAGTTATGTATATGCCAAAAGCCTGCATCAGGCCGGCAGGGATATAAAGGGGATGATATGTCTTGAGATGATAGGATATTTCAGCGACGAGCCGGACAGCCAGCTTTTGCCGCTGTCTTTTTTGAAATGGCTTTATCCGGACAAGGGGAATTTTATAACTCTGATAAGTAATCTTCAGTCGAAGGGCTTTTTAAATCGTGTGAAGGGTGGTTTTAAGGAAGGAACGGATCTTCCGGTGGAGTCCCTTTCGACTGTCTTTATTGTCCCTGGAGTGGATTTCTCCGACCACAGGTCTTTCTGGAAATTCGGCTATAACGCCGTCATGGTGACTGATACCGCCTTTTACAGAAACCCCCACTATCACGGCGGAGGGGATGGACCCGAAACACTGGACTATGAACGGATGGCGGAAGTTGTACTGGGTCTCAAATCTGCGATAGAAGTGGTGGCAGGTGAATAAAACTGCTGTTCAACCGTTCAAGGTTTCACCATTCAACGTTTCTGTGTTCTACTGTTTCAGGTTACGTTGACCTGTTGAGGTTTTTCAACGCATACACAAATGCGAGGATTTCGGCAACTGCCCTGTACAGGTCAGGCGGAATTTCCTGATACAGGTCAAGCATGGAGAGGAACTCGACGAGCTCTTTGTCTTCCTGTACCGGGATACCGTGTGCTTTTGCAATCTCAATTATCTTCTCCGCGACCTTGCCTTTGCCTTTGGCCACAAGTTTAGGCGCAGAGTCTTTGCCATGCCTGTATTTTAAAGCCGCGGCTTTTTCGGATTTGTCCTTCATGGCTATATTTTTACGTCTACCCCCTGATCATTGGACTTTCCAAAGGGGATGGCATTTTTATGATTGAAATTTATTGCTTTTAGCGGCAGTCCCTGCAAGGCAAACCGTTCCTCCAGGACATGCTTCTGTGATTTAATAAGCTCATTGACTTCATGCCGTTCAGAATAGAAAGTGATGAAAAAAGACTTGTCCAGTATAGTCACGGAAATGGACAGCTTGCCGATGGATTCAAGGTCCAGGTTGATATCGCAGGTATACGATTCTTTGCCCTTCTCCCGGTTTTTCTTAAAGAGAAATTCACCGTCTTTCAGGCCATCCCACAGGACCGGCAGGAAGGTATAAAACATATCGTTTAATTTTGACGTCAGCTGAAACAACTCAATGTTCTTTATAAACTTGTCAATCTTCTCTGATACATCTGCTATATCGTGTCCCGACAGCTTCAGCGCTTCTAAAATATGCCGGTCTTTTAACAGGCCTTTAAGCCTCAGGAGAAGGGCCTTGAGATCCCCCTCTGCCTGGAGCGACATGAGGTTCTGTAAAATCGATGCCGGGTCCCCCAGTACGGCAATCTTCAGCCGCGTCTCAAAGGCAACACCTGAAGTCTCAACAAACGCCTTCAGGACTTTGCCGTCCAGCTGCCTGATATCCAGCAGGAGCTGTTCCAGGCTTTTGAACTCCGGGATTGCTGTCTTTATGCTCTCCGGGAGGGATTTAAGCATGTTGAAAAGCTTCTGGAATTCTGGGTTGCCTGCACGGGCGGTGGACAACTGAGCGAGCATATCGAGTATTTTAACAGGGAAGTTCTGCCGGATGGTTTCGGATGAGCTGTCAGAATAGCCCATGAAGCGCATGGTGATATTGTCCTTTCCCCCGAGTATTTCAAGAAATATATTCTGCCCTTTCGTTAAAGGGACTTCTGAATAAGCCGTTATGATGGTTCCAGATGGACTGTTTTTATCGCCGCTGGTTGTAGCGATTCGAAGGACTGCGTCCCCGCTATCAGTTATATTTATTACCTGCGCCTTGATAATGGAGCCGGCCTCGAATCTGGCGTCCTTACCGGAGGACTGCGTAAGGGTCAGCAGATTTTTAATATTTCCTGTGCCGGGGTTTTTAATCATCTGCTGAAGGGCTTCCGGTGATTTGCCTGACTCACCAATAAACCTCATGGTGATATTGTCTTTCCCTTCGAGTATTTCAAGAAATATATTCTGCCCTTTCGTTAAAGGGACTTCTGAATAAGCCTTTATGATGGTTCCGGATGGACTGTTTTTATCGCCGCTGGTTGTAGCGATTCGAAGGACTGCGTCTCCGCTATCAGTTATATTTATTACCTGCGCCTTAATAATGGAGCCGGCCTCGAATGTGGTGTCCTTACCGGAGGACTGCATAAGGGTCAGCAAATATTTAATATTTCCTATGCCTGAGTTATCAATCATATAAGTTATGGCCGACTATCAAAGGTTTTATCTCCATACCTGTATATTCATTACGGGAACATCATGACTATCCTTTAGCTGCAGGAGGCTTTTTAGCGGCTTTATGACAGTTAAAGCACTGGTCCTTTGGAGGATGAGTTTTCTTTTTCGGAAATTCCTTATCGTCCCCGTGGCATTCAAAACAACCTTTTATTTCTGAAATTCCTGCGTGGTTATCGTCGGAGGGGATTGGGGAAACTGTTTTTAGTGACAGGATGTAGAGGGTGAGCGGGACGAGAAGGATCAGGGTTAGATAGAATATGTGTTTTTTCATATTAAAAATGTAACAAATAAATTTGTTATTTAACAAGGTGCTCTTAATATTTTACTGACTCTGTCTTTAAGCTTTTTGTTATAATGGATAATCAAATTGGAGCATCATATGTTTTCAAAAGCAAGACTGGACAGTGGGCAGATAGAAATGCTGGATGATGCGATGGCGCGTGTTCTAAGCAAAAAGACCCCTGCCGAACGTATAAGTATAGGGTTCAATATGTGGGTCTCAGCGCGGGGTATGCTGATGACCCACCTGAGAAAGTCACATCCGGAATGGGATGACGATTTGCTTGGAAAAGAAGTAGCGAGAAGGCTTTCTCATTTGGGCGATTGAACTCATTTGACGTCGCAGAAACTATAATGAAGCAGTTTAAAGAAGCATGAAGTAGCATTGTCGAAAAAGGGGACATGGCATAGATGAAGGGGAACAATCTCGCATACAGTTTAGACGGTAGACTGCCTTGTAATTAGCATTGGCTTGAGGAGTATATTGTAAATTTCAGAACCGGCCAGAACGGTTATTAAAAAGCGAGATTATAGCATGATGGAAAGTAACGGAATCATTTAATGTGATTTCGTAATGCACTGGGAGGGGACATGGGACCAAAAAGAATTACTTCGAGAACAACAAGTTACGGCGACTTATTGCAAACAATAAAAGCTCGTATTCAGGAAAGCCGTATTCTGTCATACCGTGCCGTCAATAAAGAACTGATAAAACTGTACTGGAATATCGGTCATGAGATAGCTTCCCGTCAGGAACGCGAGGGATGGGGGAAATCAGTTGTCGAAAGATTGTCACAGGACTTACGAAAAGAGTTTTATGGAACATCGGGTTATTCTTCTCAGAATTTATGGTATATGAGACAATTTTATCTTGAATATAAAGAATACCCAAAACTCCAACGGGTTGTTGGAGAAATACCATGGGGACAAAATCTGCTTATTATGTCAAAGGTGAAAGATATTTCAGCTCGTGAATACTACCTCAGCATGACAGCAAAAACGGGATGGAGTCGCAGTGCTCTTCTGCATCAAATTAAAACCAATGCCTACCAAAGACATGGTCTTACCGTAAAACAGCATAATTTTCAGAATACCCTGCCCATATCCATTGCTGAGCAGGCTGATGAGGCAATGAAGGATGTTTATGCACTCGACTTTCTTGGAATTACCAGCCCGGTTGTTGAGCGCGAATTAGAGCGGCGGATGGTTAATCATATACGGGATGTTATATTGGAGTTCGGGCAAGGCTTCACTTTCATTGGGAACCAGTATCCTGTAAAACTTGAGAATGAAGAATATTTTATTGACCTTCTTTTTTATCACAGAAAGCTGAAGTGCCTGGTTGCTATTGAATTAAAGGCCGGCAAATTCAAGCCCGAATACGCGGGAAAGATGAATTTCTATTTGAACCTGCTTAATGATTTTGTTCGTGAGCCGGATGAAAACCCGTCTATTGGCATAATACTTTGCGGAGACCGCAGCCGAATGGAAGTTGAATATGCGTTGCAGGGAATCAGCAAGCCCATCGGCGTAGCAGAATATACTGTTACAAGAAAACTCCCATCCGAACTTGTCGGCAAACTTCCGAAGCCGAAGGAACTGGAGAGACAGATTATACGGGAGATCAGGGAATAGAGAATGGGTATGGTAAGATGAATCGTGAATTTTATGCACATGCATTGAAAGAAAAACAAGTGATGAGAGGCATCTGCTTGAGGATCACTTAAGAAACTGATGGTTGAGGGCCAACCGATAATCTTCAGCAGTCTTACGGCATGACAAAAATCCTGAAGAGACTAAGGATTGTTATTTATATTTTACTAACAACATTGTTTTGCAATCTTCATTAATTGTCATTTTATCTAGCACATTATTTGAATCTGTACGCTCAGTAAATCTGAGTCTAAATGTAGCGATATCACGCCCATCTTCTAAAAATCTAATTATTTCTTTCGTAACATTTAGAGGTTTTCTACCAATATCTTTAAATAAGATTGAATTATTTTTTTCAATAATCCCATTACTATTAAAATCTGTTTTGTCCAAATAGTCTCCTATATAAATAGCGTCTATTAGAAGAGTATTAAAATATTTAGAATTCATATTGCCACTTGTGTAAGGGCTACTTAAAAATAATTCAGCAGTAATAATTTTATTATAAAATGGAATTTCTAATATATTAAAACTAATGAACCCCCTAAATTCTTTATTATTATCTAAATCGCCAACCATTATTTCACGTCTTATGTTTTTAAAATCGTCCTCATAAAGAGTTCCTGTCAATATCCTAGTTGATGCCAGACGTTGCATACTCGAAGTTGGTGAGCTTATTCCTGGATTTTCAACAAATTTAGAAATTTTAGGCATTAATATTATAGAGTTAAATTCAGTAGCTCCATAATTATTTTGGGGTAAAGCTGATTCAGAAATATGTTCAGGTATGTCTACATTTTCTTTGGGTTGTTCATATATGTGTAGTTTATCTCTATACAAAGTCATTCTCTCAGAAAAAAACCAATATATTCCAGTTCCTATAATTGAACTAACCATGAGAACTGCCATTATAAATAATCGAGGAGTTTGCCTTATCACAGGCCACTCCTCTTTAATATGTTTCCACAATTCAACCATGCGATAATTTTAACTATATTCGAACATTGCGTCAATTTAAATCTCCTTAATCAAAATGACCCACTACCTAAGAGCATCCGCATTTTACATTTCCAATATCCTTGTGATATGTTTATAAACTCGGAGGGTTGAAAAAATGAAAGTCAGGAAAGTTGTCCTTGCATATTCGGGCGGACTTGATACATCCGTCATTATTAAATGGTTAAAAGAAACGTATAACTGTGAAGTAATTGCCTTCTGCGCGGACCTCGGACAGGAGGAAGATATCAGTGCCGTGAAAGCCAAGGCGCTGAAGACCGGGGCCTCTAAGGCACACGTTGTCGATCTCAGGGAAGAGTTTGTAAGGGACTATGTGTTCCCGATGCTCAGGGCCAATGCGGTGTATGAGGGCACG
>JACQXG010000034.1 GCA_016208905.1 Nitrospirota bacterium | reverse complement strand
GTACCATCATCCCGGTTACCCGGGACTTTTTCCCTCACGAAAGGAGTTTACAACCCGAAGGCCTTCTTCCCCCACGCGGCGTCGCTGCGTCAGGCTTTCGCCCATTGCGCAAAATTCCTCACTGCTGCCTCCCGTAGGAGTCTGGACCGTGTCTCAGTTCCAGTGTGGCCGATCGACCTCTCAGTCCGGCTACCCGTCTTAGCCTTGGTGAGCCGTTACCTCACCAACAAGCTGATAGGCCGCAGGCCCCTCCCCAGGTACCACGATTGCTCGTAGCTTTCATTCCTAAGTATTTCACCTCGGAATCATATCCGGTATTGAGCCCGATTTCTCGGGAGTATCCCAATCCTGAGGGCAGGTTACCTACGTGTTACTCACCCGTTCGCCACTAATCAAAGACAGAACACAGAATACAGACACCCTTTCCTCATTTTGTCTGTTATGCGGGTTCTGTGCTCTGTGTTCCGTCTTTGACCCGTTCGACTTGCATGTGTTAAGCGCGCCGCCAGCGTTCGTTCTGAGCCAGAATCAAACTCTCAATTATTAAATTGACTGCGGGCCTACTTTTTAGTTCTCAAAGATCAGTGAGGATACGATAATACTCTTCGTATTAGTATATCATTTTACATTAACAAATAAATATAGGCCATGAAACTATCATAGCCTAATAAAATTACCTCTCACGACGAATGATATCAAGCTTTAAGCATGATATTTTTACCACAAAAGATATACACAGTCAATACCTTAAAATCAAGCTATATTTCTCATTTTAAGGAAATATACTAGTTTCACTCAATATATCTTTAAATAACTCAGATATTCTAAGATATTTAAATTTTTTCTTTTTGAAGCTATAAATCATTTCAAAAAGTTAGATAAAATCACTATCACTAACATATCGAAAACCATTGAACTTATCACGTGTTATAACCAAAATAACTGTTAATAACTGATCAATATGCATGAATTTTGAATTCTTGACACATACTTATTCTTGTTGCTATAGTAATAGCACTTTACACTTGAGAGTGCTAATGAATATGAATAAACTTGACTCAAGACGAAAAGAAATACTTTGGGCAATAATACAAAGTCATATTGACCTTAATATACCTATAGGATCAATGTTAATTACTCAGCGATTTCCTGTTGGATTATCACCGGCTACCATACGAAATACAATGGCTAGGTTAGAAGAGATGGGATATATCACTCAGCCTCATACATCAGCAGGAAGGATCCCTACAGAAAAAGGTTACAGGTTCTATGTTGATACACTCATGGGAGAACAGACATTGTCAAATAATTCAGATCTGACAAAGGAGTTATCCAACAGGCTCAGCAGTATCAGGAAGGGCAATGATTCCCTAATTAAAGAAGCTGCAAGAACCCTTTCTTCATTCTCCCGTTATCTTGCAATAGCAACGCCTCCAAAAATAGAAGATATATTATTGAAACGTATCAAATTTATTAAATATGAAAATAATAAGGTTCTCGTTGTAATTATTTCAGATGAGGGGGTCGTCAAAAACAAGATTCTTGAACTGGATAAAGTATATACGCAGAAACAACTTGATATGGTATCTAATCAAATGAACAGCAAATTCAGCGGATTGACAATAAAAAAAGTAAGAGAAAAAATAGCCTATCAACTATACAAGGAAAAAACTGTTTGCGATCAGTTGATAGCTAACTTACTCTATTTCTGTAAAGACATTATCCCACCGGAAAATGATGAATTCTCTTTAAACAGTCTTTCCGGCACATCCAACCTCCCTGACTTTGCTACTATGGAACAGATTAAAGCTATTTTAAGAGCTATTGAAGACAAACGTTTTATGCTAAAATTACTTCAACACGTAAGTGAGTCTCAAGGGACTCAAGTATTTGTCGGGATGGAGAATATCTTCCCCGCAATGAAGGAATTAAGCATGGTCATATCTACTTATAGTAATAATAAATACGTAAGCGGCGCTGTAGGAATAATCGGACCGACAAGGATGAATTATAAAGAAATGATTTCGATTGTAGACCATACTGCAAAAGCGATAACTCAGATATTATCTGAAACATAATATGCGTCAAGAGTTCTAAGAGATATTATATATATGTCAGAAGAAAGTAAAAATAGTCTTTCTAAAGTTGCACAACAGAAGGATATCAAACAAGAAACTTCAGATATAATAAGCGATAAAATTGATAATACTGAAGAGTTAAAGAGGTCTCTTAATGAAGCAAACGATAAATACGTCAGGCTTTACGCTGATTTTGAAAATTACAAAAAAATAGCAGCCAGGAATAAAGAAGAGCTGCTCAAATATGCAAACGAAGATTTAATGACAGACATACTTACCGTTATAGACCACTTGGAGTTGGCGCTTCAACACTCCCAGGGCAATGAAACTTCCAACTCGCTTGCCGAAGGTGTTCAGCTTACATTAAAAGAATTAAAGAATGTACTAGAAAAATATGGATTAGTGACTATAGATGCATTAGGGAAAATTTTTGATCCTTCTGTACATCATGCGATGTCCCGGATAGAATCGGAAGATGCAGGAGAAAACACTGTCGTTAAGGAGTTTCGCAAAGGTTATGTGTTACGGGAGAGAGTTTTAAGAGCGGCCCTAGTAGGGGTTGCTATAAAGCCGTCTCAATCCGGTAATTCAGAGTCCGAGAATACTGGAAACCAGGCAGTTACATCTGACGAATAACAAATTTATATAGTAGAATTTAAACAGGAGGAACAGACTTATGGGAAGAGTAATTGGCATTGATCTCGGGACAACCAACTCATGTGTATCCGTAATGGAGGGTGGTGAACCGACTGTTATAGCAAATCAGGAAGGAACAAGGACTACTCCATCAGTAGTCGCCTTTACTGACAAAGGGGAAAGATTAGTCGGGCAGATTGCCAAGAGACAGGCAATAACAAACCCTGAAAATACAGTTTTCTCTATCAAGAGATTAATGGGGAGAAAATATAATTCCGCCGAAGCTAACGAGGCGAAGAAAAAGCTTCCTTATAAAATTGTCAGTGCTTCCAATGGAGACGCACATGTAGAGGCTCAGGGAAAGGCTTATTCTCCACCCGAAATTTCCGCAATGATCCTCCAGAAACTTAAACAGGCTGCAGAGGACTATCTCGGAGAGCCGGTAACCGACGCAGTTATTACTGTTCCGGCATATTTCGATGACAATCAGCGCCAGGCGACAAAAGACGCCGGGAAGATTGCCGGATTGAATGTTCTGAGAATAATTAATGAGCCAACCGCGGCTTCTCTTTCTTACGGCATGGATAAAAAGAAGGAAGAGAAAATAGCAGTTTATGACCTCGGCGGTGGTACTTTCGATATATCTATTTTAGAAATTGGTGAAGGCGTTGTTGAAGTTAAATCTACCAATGGTGATACATATCTCGGCGGAGACGACTTTGATATTATAATTATGGATTGGCTGGTTGATGAATTTAAGAAAGACTCTGGAATCAATCTTCGTAATGATAAAATGGCGTTACAAAGATTAAAGGAAAGCGCTGAAAAAGCAAAGATTGAATTATCATCAGCTATGGAGACAGAGATTAATCTGCCTTTCATTACCGCTGATGCTACGGGGCCTAAGCATATGGTCATGAAGCTTTCCCGCGCCAAATTCGAACAGCTTACCGAAGACCTTATGAACAGGACTATCGGCCCTTGCAAAACAGCATTGGCAGATGCGGGGCTAAGCGCGTCTGATATACATGAAGTGATACTCGTAGGAGGACAGACCAGAACGCCAAGGGTACAGCAGATTGTGAGAGAATTCTTCGGGAAAGAACCTTCAAAGGAAGTTAATCCGGACGAAGTGGTTGCTGACGGTGCTGCGATTCAGGCAGGCGTACTAAAAGGTGAAGTCAAAGATGTTCTCCTCCTCGATGTTACTCCACTTTCGCTTGGTATCGAGACTCTGGGAGGTATCTTTACCAAGCTTATCGAAAAAAACACGACTATCCCTGTGAAGAAAAGCCAGATATTTTCTACCGCTGCTGACAACCAGCCCGCTGTTTCAATCAAAATATGCCAGGGTGAAAGAGAGATGGCCTCTGACAACAAAATGCTGGGCAACTTTGAATTAGTGGGCATACCGCCAGCGCCAAGAGGCATTCCCCAAATAGAGGTGACCTTTGACATTGACGCAAACGGCATTCTCCACGTTTCCGCCAAAGACAAGGGGACCGGCAAAGAACAGTCAATCCGGATCACAGCCTCCAGCGGACTTTCAGAGGATGAGATAAAAAATATGACAAAGGACGCAGAGTCTCACGCTTCTGAAGATAAGAGGAAGCGTCAGCTTGCCGAGGCGAAAAATGAAGCTGATACATTAATATATACAGTCGAAAAATCACTGAAGGATTATGGAGATAAAGTCACGGCAGATGACAAGCATAAAATTAATTCTGCGCTTGAAAAGTGTAAAAAACTTAAAGACACTGCAACCGACCCTGATGAGCTTAAAAAGGCCATTGAAGAATTGACTGCAGCTTCTCACAAGATTGCAGAAGAAATGTATAAAGCGGGAGCAGCCGGTGCAGGTGCATCAGGTCAGCAGCAGGGAGCAAGTGGCGCAGAAGAAGCTCACAAGGAAAAAGAGGATGTTGTTGAAGCTGAGTTTGAAGATGCAGATCAGGAGAAGAAAGACAGCTAAAAGCGGTCAGCTATCAGCAGTAAGCTGAAAACGGCTGATGATCGCTAATGGCTGAGAGCTGAAAGCTATTATGGCAAAAGATTATTACAACATATTGGAAGTTGACAGGAGCGCGTCCGATGCCGAAATAAAAAAGGCTTACAGAAGACTTGCGCTAAAGTATCATCCCGACAGGAACCCCGACGATAAGGCAGCTGAGGATAAATTCAAAGAAATCAATGAAGCCTACACCTGTCTCAGTGATCCCCAGAAGAAATCCAACTTCGATCAGTTCGGGACTGCTGAAGGCGCCGGCGCCGGGTTTGGCGGTTTCAGCGGCGGTTTCGGTGACTTCAATTCAAACTTTGGCGATATATTTGAAGATGTATTCGGAAATATATTCGGAGACTTCTCAGGAAGAAGGAAAACCCGGCCGACAAAAGGCCCTGATCTACGTTACGATCTTGAGATAAATCTCAAGGACGCAGTTTTCGGCACTGAGAAAAAAATCAATATACCGAGGTGGGAGAATTGCTCTTCCTGCGACGGATCAGGTGCAAAGCCGGGGAAAGGACCTATTGTATGTCATACCTGTAAAGGGACAGGGCAGACAAAACTTCAGCAAGGGTTTTTTACAATAGCAAGAACATGCGGTACATGCAGAGGCGAGGGCAAGATTATTACTGATCCATGTACCAAATGCAAAGGTCAGGGCAAGACAAGAAGGGAACGTACTGTATCTCTAAAGATTCCGGCCGGCGTAGACACCGGCATAAGGTTAAAGGTTACAGGTGAAGGCGAGGCTGGAAATCACGGAGGGCCGAATGGCGACCTGTACGTCATCATTCATGTCGAACCTCATCCCTTCTTTAAACGTAAAGACAACGACCTGCTGTGCGAAGTGCCAATCTCTTTTGTACAGGCTGCACTCGGCAGTGAAATTGACGTGCCGACAATGGATGGGAAAGAAACCATCAAAATCCCTGCCGGCACTCCCTCAGGCAGGGTCTTTCATTTAAGAGGGAAAGGAGTTCCAAAATTAGGCGGTTATGGAAAAGGCGACCAGTTTGTGTCTGTATTTGTAGATGTGCCCAAGAAGCTTTCGCCGAGACAGAAAGAGCTGCTGAAGGAATTCGCTGAGATCAGCGGGGACGATGTTTCTAAGGGCTTTATGGACAAGATAAAAGACATGTTTCATAATAATTATAAAGAGGCAAAATAGCTGTAGGGGCGAGGTCTTCTCGCCCTTACAAAGAATATTCCATTCAAAGGGCGGGAAAACCCCGCCACTACGAAACTAATTATCAATAAATAATAATGGCCCGTATATTCCTCCCCCCGGAACTGCTAATCCCTGAACAAATAACCATTACCGGGGACGTGGCACGATATCTGTCTCTTGTGCTAAGAGTTAAACTTGGTGACCATCTCATTGTATTCGACGGCTCCGGGTTTAAATACGATTGCACAATTCTAAAAAGTCACAAGAAAGAAGTTATCGCCGAAAAAATAAAAAAAGAGCCCTACTCTGTAGAATCCAATATTTCAATCACTCTTGCTCAGGGGATTGCAAAGGGTGAAAAAATGGATTTGATTATTCAGAAGGCAACAGAGCTCGGCGTAAGTAAAGTTATTCCGCTAATTACTGAACACTCCGAGGTAAGGCATACTGAAAAGATCAATAGATGGCGAAAAATCTCCCTATCAGCATCGCAGCAGTCAGGAAGAGATAAGGTGCCTCAGATTGATGAACCTGTTAGCTATAAGGTGTTTCTTTACCCCAGTCTGGAAGAGGGGAAGGGAGGATCTCTCAAAACTGGATTAATTTTCTCGGAAAGTAGAAAAGAAAGAAATCTTAAACAAGCTTTAAAAGGCTTTCAGAATATTAAACAGATCACTCTTTTAGTCGGCCCTGAAGGCGGATTTTCTAAAGAAGAAATTACAGCAGCTGTTGAAAAAGGTTTTATCGAGGTTTCATTAGGGCCGAGAATCCTGCGGACTGAAACAGCACCAATAACAGCAATAAGTATTATCCAGTATGAATTGGGAGATATTGGATAGAATTTGAATTATCCTTGCCCTTTAGATTTCAGTTTCCTGTTTTCTTCCACCCACAGATCATAGGCATAATCTAAAATCCGGCTTTTATCTTCCTTATTTATTTCACTAAACTCAATTCCAACCCAGCATTTGTCCTTGACCTGCGCCTTCCATGCAACATTACCTGAGACAGGGACGAATGTATCCTGATCAGGCAGTTTAACTTCAAGTTCCATGAGTGAATTTAATGCAAGGCCAGCAGTATCCGACTCAAAACATAATCCGCTGCGGGAAAAGTTTTTTGTTACTCCGGTAAAATGTGCTCTTGATTTCTTTGGGTCCTTAAATGCTACATCAAGAGAAATATCAAACCGATTAAACTTCCTTCTCTCACTTAACATGCTGTATTCTCCTTAATATAGAGATAATAAATAATTCGATAAAAAAGAACCCTGCTTAATATTATAAGCTTTTAAATAATAAAATTGAAGAAAATTCTTGGGCGATTCCTGGGGCCATTCATAAATATCACATTGCAAAAAATTAATGGCAAATAAATATTTCCCGTTTTGTATTAAAGATTTTGTGTAACGCACTCTTTGTTATGAATGGACGGGACCGCCTCGGTTTCATCTATTAGCCGGAGATGTTGCATTTCCTGCAAGGCCGCTATTTTATTGCCATGCAACAAAGTATTGTCCCTGTTCCTTGCAAGACTCCATATTACAACAGAGCATCCGGCAGCAACAAAGCACAGTATGCCGGCAAAGACGAAGGCTATCACATAAGCATGTGTTGCGTCATAAAGCACTCCCCCCACGACAGGGCCCAATATCCCGGCTACTCCGTAAGCTGTAAATATCCAGCCATAGTTTATCCCGAGATTTTTTGTGCCGAAGTAATCGGCAGTTGCTGATGGAAACAGGGCAAAGATACCCCCGAAATTCAGCCCTACCCATGCGGATGCGATAAAAACAGCTATGGGTGAGTTAATATTGACAAGCAGCATAAAGGCCATACCCTGGAAGAGAAACATGATCATCATGGCGCGCGGCCTGTCGATAAGATCGCTGACTTTACCCCAGAAAATCCTGCCAATGGCATTAAAAATGGCAAGTATGCCGACTGGTTCCATAAAGCGTCCGAATCCGCCCATCCAGTCGGGAGCAAAGGTCTTTCCATTCATAATAGCGCTTGTTAAAGGTTTCCACTGCCCTATAGCCATAAGTCCGGATGTGGCCCCGAAAATAAAAGTAATCCACATCATACATGCAAGCGGCGTGTTCAGCATCTCATTCCATTCAGTGTCGGTATGTTCCGTGTTTTGAGCCCGGTTGGCCTTCCATGCCGGAGGCCGCCATCCAGGTTCAGGGTTTTTGAGAAGGCTTGCGCCGAGCAAAACTGCAACTGCGCCGGTCACGCCATGAAAAATAAAAAAGGTCTTCCATCCGATACCAAACCCGCTTCCCTGAGAAATACCCAAAGCAACGAGGACAATCTGCGACAGGCCCATCGATTCGCCTCCGGGCCCCGGAGGCAAGAGAAGTGTGGATGCGGGGCCTGCAAAGAAAAGCGCCCCTGCGCCAAAGCCTGCTACAGACAGACCAGTTACCAAACCTTTTTTATCAGGAAACCACTTCATTGCAGCGGCTATCGGGCAGACATATGCAAACCCGATCCCTGCGCCTCCAAGCACTCCATAAGTTAAGTACAAAGACCACGGCCGGCTTTCCGCGACCAATACCGAACCAAGCAGAAATGACAAACCCAGCAGGATGCCTCCGATAGAAGCTACTTTTCTCGGCCCGATTCTGTCCTGCAGCCGGCCTGCGGGAATCATGACCGCAGCAAAAGTCAGCAGGGCTATGGAAAAGGCCCACTGCGTAGTCGTGCGGTCCCAGCCGAATTCCATCTCAAGTGGCTTAACAAATACGCTGAATGCATAAACAGTTCCGAGGATGATCTGAACAATCATGGCCCCTGCCAGGACTGTCCAGCGGGTGCTATTGTGATTTTCTGTCATGTATTTCCCTCCAACTATTCGGATTATTAATACTGGCGTTTATATCAAGCCAGTATTAATGCAATATCAATGCCATATAGCAACCAGTTGAAATATAAGAATTATTGATGTTGCTTCATGAGGAGACTAACAAGAAACTGACTGGTGAGTGATGGAAAAGTGACAAAAAAACAATTTATGGCATCACCCTGACAAATTACCTAATCAGCCTTTCCAGCTCATTCAGGCTGAAAGAACTTTCGAGGCACTGCTTCATCCATCTTGAGCAGCGATTGGCATCAAGCGGAATGCCGACCGGATTAATATCCAGTTTATTGCATAACCTCATTCCCATGGCAAGCTCCGGAACACAGGCAATTCCCAATGCTCCGATATCCGGATGTTCTGATTTGAGTTTCCTGAACAGTTTATCGAGATCCATGGATACGGAAATGTATGGGTGAATATTGTACTTCCTTAATAAATGACCGCCAAGATTTATAAAACAATCTATTGTACATCCCATGCAAACGGACTCAATCTCGCCTGAAACAGCGCGGCATTCCGGCCTGAAATCACGCAGACAATGAGGCATTAGTGCAAACTTGTATTCGCTTTGCTTAAAAGCCTCCCGGTAAATCCTGTTGACGAGCTCGATTTCAAGCATGTATAAATGGTACTGTTCTTCCTTTGTCCGCAATGTCTCATCAAACCTCTTTGAGAGGGGCAGTGTCCTCAGGTGCTGTTTCACTCCGGTGGTGTATACTGAAAGAAATTCCTTTAATGTTTTTTTAATAAAGAGGATGCGTGACTTATCGGCGCTGTTGCCTGACAGTTTACCAGTAAAAGACCTGCCGCTGCCAGCTTTCCTGATCTGCGACAGCAGGTTTTTTTCATCAGGACATTTCTGCAAAAACAAATCCGCCAACTTCCTGATAGTAAGATAGTATGGCCCCGCTCCGGTATTGTCACTGTCAAGCGAATAAGTCTTTCCTATAATAATTCTGTCTGTCTCCTCTTTTTCTGCCATTATTAATTATGACATAGTAGGGGCGGGGTCATCTCGCCCTTCCAGATTGGCGTACGCGTTTTTTAAAAGGGCGAGGATGCTTCGCCCTTCCAGTCATGGCATCGGCAGTATTTAAAAGTCCTTGACAAGTTATCCTAACCTGCTATCATGAACCTATAGGCATAAATAATCCTGCCTGATTTAATGTGATATGTTGGCATGAAAGGAGGTGAAACAGGATGATGAAACCTTTAAGCAAAAAGGCCCTTTTGAAGGAGGCCGCTTTCTGGGGTGGGCTTAAGAAGATGGCAAAAGAGAATCCTGGGAAGGTATGCCGCAAGTGAAAGGGCTGAAAGAGCGAATAGTTGCTGGTCAAGCAACAAAGACACGGATATGGCAGCGCCTGTAAGTGCTCACAACTTGCAATGGTTCCTGCCATATCTTTTTTTCGACCCGGTTATGATTATTTATTCAGTATCATTTTAATAAGAACTGCTATGTCAATTAATAGTTCATTTGATTTTTTTATTCAATGGCATCTCACAGAGAAGTGTAATCTTCACTGCACACACTGCTACCAGACAGGGAATAAAATGGATGAGATGACACTGCCGGAGATAAAAGATACGATAAATGAAATATCGGACACCCTCAGCATATGGATGAACACTTACGGCATAAATTTTACACCAAGCGTGAATATAACCGGTGGAGAGCCCTTTCTGCGAAAAGATATTTTTGAAGTCCTCCATAAGTTTCACATCAGTGGGTTTGAAATATACTTACTGACGAACGGCACTCTTATAGATACAAACAGAGCAAAAGGATTGTCTGCACTCAATGTCAGGGGGGTACAGGTCAGTATTGAAGGCCCGGAAAAAATACATGAATCAATAAGGGGCAGGAACAGTTTTGCAAGTTCTCTGCGCGGAGTCAGAAACCTCCTTGACGCCGGACTGGAAGTAACACTGAATGTCACATTGTCTTCTTTGAATGCCGGTTATTTTATGGACCTGTTCCGGTTGTCTTCAGCCCTCGGAGTGCAGAAACTCGGTTTTTCCAGACTCGTCCCGTCCGGAAGAGGCGAGGCTCTGGTAAAGGAAATGTTGAGAACAGAAGATGTGAAAAACCTCTACGAGAAAATTTTTTCCATTGATATGAGCGGGCTTAAAATTGTTACAGGAGATCCTGTCGCCTCTCAGTCAAGGAGGACACATAAAGACAGAGACGAGGGTGATATCGCCCTCGGAGGATGTGCAGCCGGGATATCCGGGCTTACTATCCTGCCGGACGGCACTCTCCTGCCCTGCCGGCGGCTGCCTGTTCCAATCGGCAATATAAAAAGGGACTCTCTGCGGGAGGTGTGGGCATCGTCAGAGGTCCTGAATGCCCTGCGCGACCGCAGCAGATATAAAGGGAAATGCGGGTCCTGTCAACAATGGGCGCACTGCAGGGGCTGCAGGGCCATTGCATATGCATATTCAAATGCACAGGGCCGGACTGATTTATTCGCCGAGGACCCTCAGTGTTTTATAAATTAAAAAAAAGGGGAGACTTGGATATGTCTGACAGGGCGAGAAAACCTCGCCCCTACACAACCGCCTTTATATCCACAATCTTTTCAACCGGGATAACAAGCCACCCGCTTTCCGACTGAAGATGCACATCGGCTTCCCCAACTTCAATTAAAATCCCCCTGTAAACAGTGTCATATGTGCTGACTTCAACTTCCCTGCCTGTTAATTCCTGCATCACGTTTTCCTGCTTAAATTATTTACAAACTCTCCGCCTAAAAGAAATATGCATGATAAATAATACATCCACAAAAGGAACAGAATAAAAGTAGTTAATGATCCATAGATTGTGCCGATATATGCCACATTTCTAACAGCCCATGTAAATATATGCTTTGCCAGCTCCGACAATACTGTTACGAGTAAAGCGCCGGCAAACGCATTTTTTGTATGCACCTTTACATGCGGCACAATCTTATAAACAGTAGTGAATGTTAACAGGGCCAGAACAGACGGCCCCACATACCTTAATAAGATGCCCGCTGTATAACTTACCTCTCTCCCGAAAAAAATCATAGGTTGTCCACGTAATAAAGCGGCAGCGGAACTGACTGTAAACGAAATTAACCAGAAAAATATCACCAGCGTCACTATAATAATTGTCCATAAAAGTGAAAGAAGAAAATGTCTCTTCTTAGGGACTTTAAATATAACATCCATTGCGCGTTCCACTGAATAAAAAAGCTGCAATGCAAGAAAACCGTAAACAATTAATGTTATATAACTTATGCTCTTATAGATAATGAGATTTCTGATTTCATTTGTCATTCCTGAGGTGACAGCAGGGAAAAAAATAGTCAGCTTGGAAAGTAAAAAATGATACAGTTCCTGGTTTCCTCCCAGCATGTAGCCGAAGAGTGCGACAAGCAGGAGACTTAAAGGCACCATAGACACTATAAGAAAGTAGGCAATTGACGCAGCGAGATAAAAGCACTCATCCCTGACAAAAGACGTTAAACTGCTGCCGAAAGCTTTAATGAAATACATATTCAAATTATTATTAATCGGGTTATATTACTTTCTCTTAAATTATTGTCTAATTCCTTTTCTTATCTATATCTCTCTGCTTCCTCTGTCTGACATAAATTTCTATTGGGGCCCCTTCAAATTTAAAGTGCTCCCGTAACTGCTTTTCCAGGAATCTTTTATATTGTTCTGTAATTCCGTCTTTCTGGTTTGTAAATATTGTAAATCCCGGCGGCGCAGTCTTGACCTGGGTAATATAATATATTTTCACTCGCCTGCTGCGATACATGGGAGGTTCCTGCATTGAAAGTACTTTCCTCATGAAGGTATTCAGATTATGAGTAGTTATCCTCTTTGAGCTTTCAGCAATGATTTTATCAATTAAAGAGAAGACCTTCGTCATTCGTTGTTTGCTTAATGCCGAAATGGTCAGAATCGGGACATGCCTCATAAACCAGAGTTTTTCATATATCTGTTCTTTAACATCATCTATAGATAAAGAATCTTTATTTACAAGGTCCCATTTATTATATATTATGACGGCCCCCTTTTTAGCGGCAATTACTGCCCCCGCTATTTTCTGGTCCAGTTCTACGACCCCTTCGGATGCATCAAGGACTATCAAGGCAATGTCGCAATCCTCGACATTTCTCAATGTCCTCATAAATGAATATCTCTCGACCGTTTGCGCCATCTTGCCTTTCCTGCGGATACCGGCCGTATCAATGATAATATATTTCTTTTTATAGTACGAACATACTGAATCCACGGCATCTCTTGTTGTGCCGGGGGTTGAACTAACAATCATTCTTTCCTTGCCCAGCAGGGAATTTACAAGAGTTGACTTCCCGACATTTGGCCTTCCAACAGTTGCTATCCTGGGATATTCAGATTTTTCTTCCTCACCGGTTGTTAATAACGGAGACATAGCCTCCATCAATTCCTCGAAGCCATGTCCGCTAAGCGCGGAGACAGGGAATATATCAACACCAAGGGAATAGAAATCATTAAGGAGTTTCTTCTCTTTATTGGGCCCGTCGATTTTATTTACTGCATAAAAAACTCTCTTGCCGTATTTCCTCAGTTCAGCAATCAATTCAGTGTCCAATGGCAGTAGGCCGCTTTCACCATCCAATAATAAAAGGACAATGTAAGCTTCTTCAACCGCAATAAGCAGCTGTTTTTTTACTTCCCCGGCAAACTCCCCATCAGCCTCATGCTGAAATCCCCCGGTATCCACAACTAAAAATGACTTGCCCTCCCAAGTCGCCTCACCATAAAGCCTGTCTCTGGTGACACCGGGAAAATCTTCGATGACAGCGCGCCTTTTCTTTATTATCCTGTTAAATAGAGTGGACTTGCCGACATTAGGCCTGCCTACAATTGCAACAATCGCTTTTCCCATTATATCCCTGTCAAATTTTATTTTAATGTAGAGATGTTAATACACTGCATTTCAATGAAATAAATATTACCTGGTCAGGAGGCCGCACTCCCGTGAAAACCGGAATCCACGATAATTAGGTCAATCTGCGGATTCCCGCTTTTTCTCCCCGGCACATCCGGTGAGTCAAGTGCGGAATGACAAAACATATTATTCTTAGGTGCTTAATTATAACACAATACTGCTTTCAGGAAGGCAGGTATGGGATATGATTTTGAATTTTTTTTCAAAGACCCATTTATTGTCCCACTTCAAAAATGTGTAGATTTTGTGTAGAGTCCGAAAATATTTACATAGTTTGATAGCGTGATATTGTATACTTTTTGTATAAAACCATCTGCCGTGAGGTAAATATTTATGCAAAGCGTGAAAATGAATTACAAGGATGAGATCAGGCGGGAAATTGATGACTTGACTTCCGAGAAAGCCAAGGATGTCCTGGAATTCATCTGCTTCAATATTCCGGTGTTTGATTTTGCAGAGAAGTCTTGAAGATAAAATACAGATACGGGAGGTTCGTATGGGTAAGGCAGTCACTTCGATTTTGAAAGATGCTTTACAATTATCGGATTCTGAACGGGCGCAGCTTATTGACGAATTGCTGACAACATTGGAAGTTGACAGAGATGACGATGTTGATGCTGCCTGGGCGCAGGAAGTTGCAAAAAGGGCTTCGGAGATTGCAGAGGGGACGGTTGTGCCGGTCATTTGGGATGAAGTAAAAGCAAGGGCACGCCCCGTCTTCCGGGTTATTGGAAAATAAGAGTGAATTAAAATTATCTGTTTAAATGAAGGGGGACAATTATGGCTCTCAAGATTGTATTTCTATCATTTCTGATTTTATTCCTTATTGCTTCAAGTGCCGCCTATGCCTTTAATCTTCCCGACACCGGGCAGACGAAGTGCTACAGAGATGTTAGTCCCTATGATGAAATCCCCTGCGCAGGCACGGGGCAGGATGGGGAGCAGCATGGCGCTTATATTGTAAAATATTTTTTCTTTACAGTCAGCGTAGTTTTATGATTAAATTAATCATCTTATCTGAAATCTGAAGGCCAATAATCATATTTATGACAAAGCAATCTATAGAAAATATCTCAACTCTTTCTGCTAACGAGAGAAACGCCATTTCTGAATTTGTTAAAAGTATAAGGGAGAAATTGGGTTCTGTGGTAATGGAAATAATCCTGTTTGGTTCAAAGGTCCGCGGAGACAGTGGAAAAGAGTCTGATATAGATATTTTATTAGTGCTCACCAGCCTTTCATGGGGCATTAAAAAGACCATCTCAGAACTGGCAGCAGAAGAGAACATAAAATACAATGTGCTCACATCTACCATAAGGTATGATGCGGATACGTGGGAAAAACCTGTTATCAAGGCATCTCCATTTGGAACTGCTGTCAGAGAGGAAGGCATATGGCTGTAACTCCCGAACAAAAGGCGCTCGCCATGCACAGGTTTGAGCGGGCTGTTGCCTCACTCAATGAGGCAGCAGATGAATTGAGCCGCAATAATTACAGGCTGACTGTTAACAGGGCCTATTATTCCGTCTTTTATGCAATGAGGGCGTTCCTGGCAACAGTCAATAAAGACTCTTCAAAACATTCAGGCGTTATGGCGCTTTTCAATCAGCATTTCATAAACACAGGCATTGTCTCCGTGATCAGCTTTAAAGCCATTCAATCTCTTATGGATTTAAGGCATGAAGGAGATTATCAGGACTTCGCGGAAATAACCCGCGACGAAGCTCAGGGTGCGGTGGATACGGCAAAGATGATAATAGATTCATTGAAAGATAACTTAAATAAATTGATTGAATAAATTTCTTCAATGATTTTCAGGGCGGAACGTTATGGCTCAAATAACGACAGCATCAAAGTATCAGAGTGTCAGAGCGCTGTGACACTTTGAAT
>JACQXG010000033.1 GCA_016208905.1 Nitrospirota bacterium | reverse complement strand
TGAATCATAGACTAAATAAAACTTCCTTAATAACCAGTAATAACTTTTTCATTCAGAATTACCTTTTTCAACCACCCAAACACCGCCCAAGTCGCCTTCAAATCTTCTTCATTATACTTCAAAATCTCATCCATCAGGGATTTTCTTTCTCCCTCATCCTCTGTCTCCACCGCCTCAATATACTTCGCAATTGACCAATCGCAGCCGTATTCATACCGACCGAGGTCTCTTGAAGCAGGTCTGTTGGAATTAAAAGGAGTGATTGCCAACATCATTGATTGTCCCCTTGTCATAATTGAAAAATATCATACGCAATATCAGCGGGAAAGAGCAACTGAAAAAACCACGCCGCAGGACCTCAGGATGCTGCCCCATGCTGCGCTGCTGCACTATGGAACTATTCTATCCCTCCTTCTCTTTTAAACCCGATCTTCGGACGCTTCTTCTCCGGCGGATTCATTAAGTTATATATTGCATCAAACACCGCAGCAAATTGCCCATCGTACTTCTTTTCCAAAGCTTTGATCTTTCTGGCCAAGTAGGCGTTAGAAGCAAGCATTTTCCGAAGTCTGACAAAGGCACGCATTATTTCTATGTTGACGAGGATGGCCCGTGCACTATTTAATACAGAGGACAGCATGGCAATGCCCTGCTCTGTAAACATACAAGGCAGATATTTCGGGTATCGTCCTTTACCTTTTTCAAAGAGCACAATTTGTGATCTTTGAACTGAGAACTCTTCTTTAGTTAATTGGAACATAAAATCATTTGGAAAGCGCTTTATATTTCTTTTAACAGCTTGATTTAAAGTCCTCGTTTCTACTCCGTACAAATTTGCCAGGTCTCTGTCGAGCATTACTTTCTGCCCTCTGATTACATAAATCTTTCTTTCAATGAGTTCTTGCGGAATGATTTCGTTCATGTTGTCCCCCTCCATGATAGCGGATAAAATCGTTTAAGCCCGAAAAACAAAAATATCAAACGCAATATCAGCGGTAAAGCGCAACAGAAAAAACAGTGGGGAAGACAGAATAGCTTAGACCAATTGCCTATTGAAAAGGCACAGTTGAATGGAGATGATACTTTCTACCGAAATAAGTTACCTGGAGCTTTTCTGCTTCAACCTGCTGAATCTCCGGAACCCGGAGCAGGCCACTACATTCAGCTTGCCCTTTTTCTGCACTTCATCGAGCATGAGGTTCACTCCGAGGTTATCGCTTGAGATGTGGCCGGCGATCACGACATTCATATGACGTTTTTCAGCTTCTTTCCTATGCTCCTCGCCGAGGTGCATACCCACGATGGTGCTGACGCCTGAATTCACGAGGCTTTCAAAGATGGTCTTTGCGCCTCCGGTGCCGCCTGTCATGTCAACGAATATTTTCCCGGCGCTGCGTTCGCCTGCACCCAGAAGGACCTTCGGCCCGGAATTGTTCTTTGCGGCCTCTTTGTATTCGGGGATTTCTTTCAGTATCTTGATGACATCATCAAGGGTGTCAGGGGACTTCTTGTCGAATGTCTTCTGCAGATAGCCCTGGACCATGTTGTCGGCAGGGGTATGCATACACATAAACGGCATATCAAGGAGGGCCGCCATATCAGAGGCCCGCGTATGGTTAGCAGCGGAAAGACTTCTCTCTACCTCTTTGATCCGGCCTTCGAGAAGTCCTTCCGCGATATTGATAGGTACTCCGAATTTATTAAGGATATCAGCCTGCATATGCATCACTTCGTAGAAATTCGCAAAGGCCTTGCCTTCAGGATGGTGGGCGATCACAAGGTCTATTTTCTGGCCCTTGGAAGAAAGCCTGTCTGCAAGGAGGATTTCACCCATTTCCATGTCAATACCGACGAGCGCTGTTTTGATTTCCTCATCACCTGTTCCATATAGGACCCTTGTATCAGCATAAGGATTTGAAAGTCTTTCAAGATCAAAAAAATCTTTCTCGTCCTGCTTCAGGTCCTTATATTTCTTCTTGGCTTTCTCCAGGTCCTTTAAAACCGTTTTTCTGCCGCGGGGATCGGCTTCAATCCCTTTTGCAATTACGGTTTCATAGAGTTGTCTTAATTTCACCTAAGCCTCCAGCAGCTCTTTCACCATTTGACTTACAAGCTTGCCGTCAGCCTGTCCTTTCAGCCTTGCCATTGCGGATTTCATCACCTTGCCGGTATCTTTTGGCCCTGATGCGCCCTCTGCAGTAATTACATCCTTAACTATTTTTTTCAGCTCGTCCTCACCAAGCTGTTTAGGGAGATAATCCTGGACTACCAGCATTTCTTCTTTTTCCTTGTTAACGAGGTCTTCTCTGCCTGCCTTTGAAAACTGCTCTATCGATTCCTTTGCCCGTTTGACGGATGACATAAGAATGGCCTGGACTTCTTCATCTGTCAGCGGGGCCTTCTTATCAATTTCCTTATACTTCATGGATGATTTTATCATCCTTAGCACAGACACTTTATTCTTGTCTCCTGCTTTAAGGGCCTCTTTATAATCAGCGACAATTCTCTCAGAGACAGACATTAATTACCTCGGTGACATTTTAAATTTTTTAGCTTTAGCAGCATTTTTTCTCGCAGCAATCGCCTTCTTTTTCTTCTTTACGCTTGGTTTATCATAATGCTCTCTCTTTTTGACATCAGACAGTATACCTTCTCTTTCACACTTCTTCTTGAATTTTCGCAGAGCATTTTCAAAGGACTCATTTTCCCTGACTTTCACAAAGGGCATTCCAGTTCACCTCCCTCACCATAACATTCTGAATAATATAACTTTTAACAATTTATAAAGCAAGAGACCTAATGACAACATGCACATGGAGGGATAGATATTATGTAACTACTCAGGTTGTTGAGACTGTAGTCTGTTAGGACACTTCATCTGCCAATTCAAACACTCTGAGCTTTGTATGATCTCGCATAGTTTTTCCCCCTATCCCCCTAAACACCTCCAGACTATCCACCTGAGTAGTTACGATATTATGTTATCCTGTTTTTCTCATCAAGCCTGATGATTTTTGGAGAATAGCCTGTAATTTCTTCTTCTGTATAATAGCCATAGGAAAAGATCATGATTACATCCCCTATTAAACACTTTCTTGCAGTGGGACCATTAAGACAGATGATCCCCGAATCTCTTTTACCGGGAATTATATAGGTCTCAAACCTTTCTCCGTTATTAAGGTTACTGACTCTTACCTGCTCGTACGATTTTATTCCTACGGCATCAAGCAGCGCTTCATCCACTGTCATGCTTCCTTCATAAGCAATATTAGAGTCCGTAACTGTGGCTCTGTGTATTTTAGCCCTCAGCATGCATCTGAACATAGTAAACTCCTTCTCCTTATTGAATCTAATTAAATCTTATATTGCATCCAGCCGGAGTGTCAATACACCGGCAAAACATCCTGAAACATTAAAATTCCAAAATTTAAATCCTAAATAACAAATAAATTACAATTTCCAATAATCAAACTTAAGATATATAAATAATCATGCCATTCATTTCATTAAATTCCTGGTCATTGGGATTCTGGTGATTGAGATTAATTGGAATTTGTTATTTGAAATTTTTCTTTTACTCTATTATCTTCGGCACCCTGAAAAAATTGTCGTTCTTCCCCGGAGCATTTTGCAGGGCTTTTTCGCGAGGGAGGGAAGGGTTTAATTTATCTTCCCTGAAAACATTCTTTAACGGAAGGACATGAGCAGTAGGCTCAATGTCTGATGTGTTCAGTTTGTCTAACTTGTCTATGTAATCTATTATGCTGCCTACCTGTTTGGAGAAGAGTATTTTCTCTTCATCAGAAAGCTCCAGCCTTGCAAGCAGGGCTACATGCTCAATTTCCATTACAGTTTCTCCAGATTGGCAAACTTCAGGGAGAGCCTCTTTATCCCTACGGTATGGAAGTTGACCATGACCTTTACGTCGTCAGTTTCACCATAACTGTCTCTCACAACTCCCACTCCCCACTTTGGATGCTTTACTCTGGCTCCTGCGGCATACGGAGATGCATTTGAAAACTGTACCGGCACTTTGGCAACAGAAGAAGTTATTGCATCAGCCCGGGGTCTCTTTTCTATACAGAGATAACAGTTTTCAGGTATATCAGCAAGAAATCTTGAAGGCTGCTGTTCCTGTATAGAAGTATAGAGCCTTCTTTTCCTCGCTCCCGTCAAAATAAGCATGTCCTGAGCCCTTGTGACGCCTACATAAAAAAGCCTGCGTTCTTCTTCAAGCTCTTCTGTATCTTTGATAGCATGGAAATGGGGCATAAGACCATCCTCAATCCCTGCAATAAACACTACGGGAAATTCAAGGCCCTTGGCGTTGTGCAGTGTCATTAAAGAGACACTATTATCAGCCGGGTCTTCATCAAGTCCGCTGAAAAGTGAAACAGAATCCAGGAAACTCTTCAGGTCTTTATCTTCTGAGGATTTCCTGAGGTCAATTAAATTAGCGGCCTTTTCTTCTCCTGCCCATTCAAGATAGCCTGTTTTTTCAAAAACCAGGTTTATAAGTTCGGAAGTACTGGCCTCTTTGTGAGCGTGTAAGCTGTCTATAATGTTTATAAAACTGCTGATTTTTTCTTTCAATGAATTCGTGTATCCATTACTCTTCATAATATATTTCATGGTGTTATAGACACTTTCATCTCTCTTACGGGCTTCGTTTTCAACCCTTGTAATAGTTGCAGCGCCGATCTGTCTTGGCGGGCAGTTGGCAATTCTCTTCAGACTTACAGAATCATCAGGATTGGCAATAAGTTTTAAATAGGAAATAATATCCTTGACTTCTTTCCTCTGATAGAAACTTATGCCTCCACAAATGCGGTAAGGCTGGCCATTCTCTCTCATTGCTTCTTCCAGAATCCTGGACTGTTGATTCACCCTGTAAAGTATAGCTATGTCTTTACAGAAATATTTCCCTTTTTGAAACAGCTCTTTTATGGATTGAGCAATATACCTGGCCTCTTCTATTTCATTAGTTGCGATACAATAAGATATTTTTTCTCCCTCGCCTCTGTCCGTCCACAGTTTTTTGGGCATCCGGTCCCGGCTCTTAGCTATGATATTGCCCGCAATATCCAGGATTCTCTGTGTCGATCTGTAATTCTGTTCAAGCATTATTACTTTTGTCTTTGAAAAATCATTTTTAAATTTATGGATATTCTTTACTTCAGCTCCTCTGAATTTATAAATACTCTGGTCATCATCACCAACAGCGCAAATGTTTTTATGCTTTGATGCGAAAAGTTCCATCAGTCTGTATTGTGAGGCATTAGTGTCCTGAAATTCGTCGACCATCAAATGTGAGAAGTCCAGCTGATATTTTTTCAGGAGACCGGGGTTTTGTTCAAACAGCTTAACGGTACACATTATAAGGTCATCAAAGTCAAGCGCATTATTCTTCCTGAGTTCATCCTGATATTTAACATATACCCTTACAAATTTCTCATCAAACCCGTAACTGTCCTCATTTGCCAGAAGATCTTCGGGACTTATCAGGGATGCTTTGAGTGACGATATCTTTGATAAAATGCCCTTATAAAGCGCTTCATGGATCTTGAACTCTTTCAGGACAGAGCGCACTATATTGCCTGAATCAGATTCATCATAAATACAATAATCCTTCCCGTATCCAAGGACATCTATTTCCTTCCGCAGAATACGGGCAGATAAAGAGTGAAATGTACCAATCCATAAACTGTTGGCGCTTTTTCCGGTAAGGCTTTCGATTCTCTGCTTCATTTCATTGGCTGCCTTATTCGTAAATGTCATTGCCAGGATAGACATAGGGGGGACTTTATGCGCAGTTGAAAGATAAGCAAAACGATGCGTGATTACTTTGGTCTTCCCGCTTCCAGCGCCTGCAAGCACGAGCAACGGCCCCGTGTTATGGAGGACTGCACTTTTCTGCTGTGGATTAAGATTATTTAAAAGCACCTGTTTAGTCATTTTCTCCCCTTCAGTAGAGTTCTAAAGTAGATTTACATGCTGCGGGAAATTAGTAAAACCAGCATACTCAGTATATCAGAATCGGGACAGGAACTGCTACTATTTAATTAATTATTGCTATTTCTTATAGCTTTTTTTAATTGACTGTAAAGTTTTTTCAAGAAGATCATCTCCGAAAAAGTTGCAACGATCTTGAGGATTCAAGGGGTCAGGGAGTCGAAGGTTAGAGTTTTTTTCTATTACCCTTAGATATTTTCTTTCTTTTATTCCAGTTTTCAATGTTCTTCTGTTTTGTCCTGCTTATAGCAAGTGCTCCGGATGGGACATTGTCAGTGATAGTAGAGCCCGCGGCCACAAAGGCATTTTTGCCTATTGTAACAGGGGCAATCAGCTGGGAATCACTCCCGATAAAGACGCCGGATTCTATAACAGTTTCATACTTATTTCTTCCATCATAATTACAGGTAATGGTGCCGGCCCCAATGTTTACTCCCGGCCCGATCCGGGCATCTCCCAGATAAGTTAAATGAGATACCTTTGTTCCTTTTCCGATATTGGCTTTCTTGACCTCGACAAAATTGCCTATCTTTGCGTCAAGGCCGATTACGCTGGATGGTCTCACATGAGCACAGGGGCCTATGGATGCCCGGTCTTTAATCATGCTTTCTACTATCAGGGAATTATCTTTGACTGTAACTTCATTCCCGATAGCGCTGTCACATATCCTGGCGCCGGGATAAATGGTACAATTCCGGCCAATCGAGGTATTGCCTTCAAAATAAGTATTAGGATAAATAATTGTGTCCTTACCTATGGAGACTGATACATGGACCAGTGTAGTATTAGGCTCAATAAAAGTGACTCCCTTTGTCATCAGGTTTGAGATGGTCCTTTTATTGAGAATATTTGATATCTCATAAAGTTCTTTCCTCGAATTTACTCCGCGTATCTCTTCTGAAGGGCATTCATACGCCTCAATGCCTTTCCCGGTTTTGGAAATGATGCCTATGATGTCGGTAAGATAATACTCGCCGGATGAACGGTTCTTTTTTATCATGCTTAGAAAATCGAGGGCTTCTGTTTCCATTACGTATACCCCGCCGTTTAATTCATTGAACTTATTCTTTTCATCTGAGGTCGCATGCTTGTCTTCAACAATTCCCGTAACTCTGCCATTGTCGTCGCGAAAAATCCTTCCGTAACCCGGCATCGTATTGTCAACAAAAGACAGAAAAGAGAGCATATGATTTTGCCGCCTATGCTTTGTTAATAGATTTTTTAGAGTCTGAGCTCTTATTAGAGGGCAGTCTCCATTGACAACAAGCACGGTGCCTTTTTTTATTTCTTTTTTAGCGACCGAAAGTGCATCGCCGGTGCCAAGCAGTTTTTTCTGGAGTACAAAAGTCAGACGGCTGTCATCGATTTGTTCCCTGACTTGTTCAGCGCCGTTGCCTATCACAACTATTGTCTTTGAGGGTTTAAGTGTTCTTACAGCATCAATAACATGCTGGAGCATGGGTTTACCAAGGGCTTTGTGAAGGACTTTTGGAGTTTCGGACTTCATCCTCTTGCCAAGTCCCGCTGCCAAAATAACTACAGTCAAGTTCATATTCATACTAATGATACCTCTCTTATTATATGATTGCAATTCAAATCTTAGCCTAATTGTAAATATTCTCTGAATAATTTCGGGTACATTCGGAAATTAAATAAAATATTTGTCATAAGATAGCATTCGTGTGAGCAGAAACAGCCGCTGTCCCTGATGGAGCCGAGTATATTTAGCGCCTGTTCGGACCTTAATATTTTTTTTATATCATATTCACTGTCCCTTACGTTACCCATTTTTTTTGTGAAAGATTCACAGGGATATAGATCTCCCGCTTCCGTCAGGACCAGATTCAACCTGCCTGCATAACAATCAATCAATTGTTTTCTTTTTGTCTCGGTCTCGTATATAAGACGTCGCTGCAATATGTCCTGGGCTGCCTTGATCCTCGCACCCTTAAAACGATATATACTCGTTGTCTTTTTTCTGAGGTTCTCAGCCAGTTTATTGATAGTTACATGATATTTTTCAATATCAATTTCTTTCAGCCCCTTTCCCCGGACAAGTGATACCGTATGAGTTTTGATTTTATCCAATACTTTTACATATTCGATAATATCATCCATTCTGTCCTGATTTGCGGAGCAGAACACGGTATTTATGCCTATCTCAAAGTTAGGGTATTTATCCAGCAATTCTCCAAGCGCCATATATGTCTTTATGGTCTTCTGAAAACTGCCCTGTCCTCTGATGGAGTCATGCAGGCTTTCTGTACCATCCAGGGAAAGCTTCACGACGATTGTGCTTTGTTTGCAGCTGTCGAGAATTATTTCAATTTTTTTTCTTATAACCTCAGTAAGTAAACCATTAGAGGAAAAGAGTATGATAGCCGGCCTGGTTTTTTTATAAAAAATCTTTGTTATTTCATCAATGTCATCTCTGAGGAATATTTCACCTCCGGAGTATGCAAGCCACAATAACCTCCCCAGTGATGAACTGATTTTTTCAACTTCATCAAGAGAGATTTCAGGTTTATTATCTTTGGAGATATTTTTATCCGAAAGGTAAAAACAGAACGAGCATTTGGCATTACACCTTCTGGTAAGGAAGAAAGTCAGTTGAATGGGGCTGCGCTTCCAGAGAACAGAACCTAGATGATAAAAAGGAGAATAGGACATTCAATAACTATTTACTGCGGCCATCTGTACAATCTAAAGCAGGTTTAGCGGTCCCGTATTGACAGGTACGCCCTGCGTACTTATTTTTATCCTTATTTTTGCTAAGCAGATGCCTGGCTGTTGCCGTAATTGTGGCAAGTCCTATCGGGAATGGATAAACTATTGTGTAGTAGGAAAAAGCCAGCCCGGCAAATAAGGCCCCTTTTGCGTCATAGAAAGCCTTTAACAATCCCCTGTTTATAAAGGCATTCAAGAGGAAGGACATGGGCAGGAGAAATAAGAATAAAGGTTTTTGTACAAATACCCATAAAATTAATGAGAGCAGACTGAATGAATTTAATGCAACATTGGCCTTAAGCTCAATCGAGGCACAGCCGGAATCAACAAGCAGGTCCTTGTTTTTTAAAGAGTAGAGACACCAGTTAACGGATTTCTTAAATGCGTTTCTCAATGACTTCCACAATGTAAAATCAAAGATATGCTGGACCTGTATTTCAGGATTCATTATTAATTTGTACCCTAATTTTCTGAGCTTGTGTCCAAACGCAACATCTTCAATTATCGGAAGGAAAAAATCCGGGAACCCCCCGCTGCTCCTGAATATCCGGGCATCAATAATCAATGCGTGAGCAGCTATATAATCAACTGCTTCAAGCTCCTTGGTTTCAAAGTAATTGACAAAGATTGACTGAAAAATGCTGCAGAACCTCTTATCATAAGGTATTCTCGTATAAGTGCCGCCTATAACAAATTCACTCCCTCTCTTAACTAATGTTTCATTAATAATGGAAAGAGTGTCTTTAAGGACAAGACAGTCCGCGTCTATAAAAAATATGACATCGCCGCTGCTGTTAAGTGCGCCGGTGTTCCTCGCTATTGAAGTGCCGGACCGGCTCTCAAGGCATATCAGTTTGCAGGGAAATTTTTTTATTATCTCAACTGAGTTGTCGTCCGAATAATCGTCAACAACTATAACTTCATAATTATTATAATCTGATGAAAACGCTGCCTCAAGGCATTTGCCTATAGTCTCCGCCTTATTGTAGTTAGGAATAACAATCGATATTTTTTTCTCCATAACTTATTTACTTGAAACCGTTCCTTTTTGTGTCTTATACTTCATAGTAAATTTAGCAAATTATCATTATAATATACAGCATCATATACTGCAATAAATGAAATTAATGTAATTAATAATGGCAAAGAAGATCGCTATACTCGTCAGAGACAGAAAACACGAAGCATTAAGGATGGCTGTAGGTGCCACTTTGTCAAATGACATAGTTAATGTTTTTATTATGGATGACATATTGGAAACGGATGAGGAAATAGATACTAATTTACAGATGTTGTCTGATCTTAATGTAAAAATATTTTCTAACAATCCGGGAAACCATTGTGAGCGGAAGACCACAGAAGATATTGCTGACATGCTTTCTGAATATGACGTTGTAATTCCTTACTAAAAGACCGTATAATTCTAAACAATATATGCAAAATCAAAATATTATGAGGTGTATATGCTCCAGGAAGTTGAAAAAGTTTCACCTACAATCAGAAGGCTTAGAATTAATATTCCTTCAGAAGTTATTCAGTCGGAAACCGCTGCCTTATATAATGAAATAAGGACAACAACCAAAATTCCCGGATTCAGACCGGGAAAAGTACCTCACGCTATTCTTGTGAAGAAGTTCTGTAAAAGAGTCGAAGCAGAGGTTATTGAGAAGGTTGTCCCCCGGTTTTATATGGAGGCAATCAAGGAAGCAGAAGTGGAACCTGTCAACTATCCTGATATTGACGACAAGATAGAGCTGAAAGAGGGCCAGCCTCTTTTATTTACTGTAACCGTTGAAATAAAACCTGAAATAGAAAACATAAATTATGAGGGGATTACCTTAAAGAAAGAAACGTTTTTAATTGAAGAAGAGTCAGTTGAAAAGTCCATCAAATTACTCCAGGAAAACAAAGCCCTTTATTCAGTATCAGAAGATGAACTGAAAGAAGGCGATATGGCAATAATAACCAGTGATGCATTTATTGATGGTCAGTTAATAAATGAGTTGTCTTATAAGGAATATCCCCTGGTCCTGGGATCAGCGGATATGCCCAAAGAGTTCAGCGAGGCATTAACAGGGAAAAAAAAGGATGAAACAGTTGAGCTCAAGATGAATTTCGAAAGTGATCATCCGAACAAGACTCTTGCAGGGAAGGAAGTGTTGTTTAAGCTTTTGATCACCGAGGCCAAAAAGAAGAATCTTCCGCCAGTTGACGATGAACTTGCACAGAGCGCTGATTGCAGCACCATGGACGAACTTAGAAAAAAGATCCGTGAAAATCTCGCTAAAAGGAAAGACGGTGAGATTAACATGGAGTATAAAAAAGAAATTTTAAACACTCTTATAAAGAGACATGATTTTGATGTGCCTTTCTCCATGGTGCGGGGAGAAATAGAGTCCATTATCCATCATGAAAAGGAAAATGCGGCGAGAAAAAATAGAGAAGTCAGGCCGGATGAAGAATTAAAAAAAGAATTTGAATCACAGGCAAGGGACAATGTAAAAAGCGTACTCCTGCTGGAAGCAATCGGTAAAAAGGAAAACATTACAGTCAGTGATGATGATATTAAAGCAGCTATCGATGAGATAGCGGCCCGCAACAACCTCAAGCCCGAAGAGGTCACAAAATTGTATGCTGTAAGAGAAGGATCTATGGAAGCATTGAAGAGCAGATTATTTGCTGATAAGGTTCTGGATTTCATACTGGGGAAAGCCACCATACAATAAAAAATTGTAGAGGCATATTACTATATGCCTCTACTCGTATATAATAAGTATTAAGTTATCAAATTATATAGAGGAGATAAAATGACTTTGATTCCCATGGTAATAGAACAAACCGGAAGGTCAGAAAGGGCATATGATATATATTCAAGGCTCCTGAAAGACAGGATTGTTTTTATAGGAAGCCCGATAGACGATAATCTGGCAAACACTGTCATTGCCCAGCTGCTGTTTCTGCAGACCGAGGACCATGAAAAGGACATTCATATCTATATAAATTCACCTGGGGGAGTTGTTACATCCGGCCTTGCTATTTATGACACCATGCAATATATCAAGCCTGATATTTCCACATACTGTTTAGGACAGGCGGCAAGCATGGGAGCGCTCCTGCTGACTGCCGGCACAAAAGGGAAACGTTTTGCCCTTCCCCATTCCCGCCTGATGATACACCAGCCGATAGGAGGCTTTCACGGGCAGGCTACGGATGTTGAAATTCATGCAAAAGAAATTTTAAAAATGAAAGAAAATCTTAGTACTATTATTGCAAAGCATACCGGACAGCCTTTTGAAAAAATTCAGACCGATACAGAGAGAGATTACTTCATGTCAGCTCCGGAGGCCAAAGAATACGGTCTCGTGGATGAAGTAATAGAATCAATGAAAAAATAACAGTGCAATAAATGAAAGATAAAAAAATGACAAAACAAAATGATGAACTGCTTAAATGTTCTTTTTGCGGCAAAGGGCAAAAAGAGGTCAGAAAGCTTATAGCCGGTCCAACAGTTTATATATGTGATGAGTGTGTGGGTCTCTGTAATGAAATAATGTCTGAGGAATTCGAGCCCGCATTTGATGTCAACATATCACGGAAACTTCCTACGCCAAAAGAAATAAAAAGCTTTCTAGATGATTATGTTATTGAACAGGACCTGGCAAAAAAGGTTCTTGCAGTAGCTGTACACAATCACTATAAAAGAATAAACAACCCAAAACAGTCTGAAGTTGAACTTCAAAAGAGCAATATCATCCTTATAGGACCTACGGGTACCGGAAAGACCATTCTTGCGCAGACACTGGCAAGGATACTTGACGTACCATTTACTATTGCCGATGCTACAACCCTTACAGAGGCCGGATATGTGGGGGAGGATGTCGAAAATATAATACTCAAACTCCTGCAGGCAGCGGACCACGATGTGGAAAGGGCCCAACGGGGCATAATATATATTGATGAGATAGATAAGATAAGCCGCAAAACCGAAAATGTGTCCATCACAAGAGATGTATCCGGCGAAGGGGTCCAGCAGGCGCTTTTAAAGTTAATCGAAGGCACCATTGCAAATATTCCACCACAGGGGGGAAGAAAACATCCCCAGCAGGAATTTATTCAGGTCAATACAACTAATATATTATTTATATGCGGCGGGGCCTTCGTAGGTCTTGAAAAAATAATAGATGAGAGAATAGGAAAGAAAATTGTTGGCTTCGGATCTGAGCCGTCTATTACAAGCAGAAAGAATATTGGAGAGACGTTTAAAATGGTGCTGCCTCAGGACCTTATTAAATACGGCCTTATTCCGGAATTTGTCGGCCGGCTTCCCGTTGTTGCAACACTGGAAGAACTGGGGGAATCAGCCCTGGTGAGAATACTCACAGAACCGAAGAATGCGCTTGCAAAACAGTATCAAAAGCTGCTTTCTTTTGACAATGTAAAACTGAAATTTACGGACAAGGCCTGTTCTGCAATAGCTAAAGAAGCGGTAAAGCGCAAAACCGGGGCACGCGGCTTAAGGGCCATCCTTGAAGAAGTCATGCTTGATGTCATGTATGAAATACCCTCTCAGAGCAATATCAGAGAATGCGTCATAACAGATGATGTGATAAACAAGAAGGGGAAACCTATCCTCACTTACGAAGAAAAGGCTGAGTCAGCATAAAGCATTCTGTTATTCGTTACAAGTTATTCGAGTAACTATAACGATTAACTTTTTATCTTCCCTTTAGTCAGTCCGTGTATAATCAGTTTTTTAAATGCTTCCTTTAGGCCCTCGTCTTCAATATTTTTAAGAGTATTTTCCAGGTACCGCAAATCCTCGTCCGACAGCTGGACATTCTCTTCCAAGGCCTGTTTATTAATTTTTTCAGGTAATCTGCCCAGCCTGAAACGAATCTCGTCTATTTTACAAGACTTAAGTTTTTCAGAAATGTCCTCTTTAAAAAAACCAAGGTGGTGCATCCATTGCGGGGTATCAACAATTATGGTAAGCACTTTGCCTCTGATTGTATCTGGGAAAGTATGTACGGCAATAGGTGGTCCTACGATATCGGCCCATTTACTTCTGACGGCATTAAGAACAATTCCGCTTTCTATGCCAAAATCATTGATGAATTCTCCGAGGATTCTACGTAGAGGCTGCATAGGCGTAAAGTCCGTAATGCGTCATGGGTAACGGGTGTTCAAATTCAACTCATTACGCATCACTCATTACGCATTACGATTTTTCTATACTGCTTTTTTTATTTTTCCGGACCGAAGGCACCTGGTACAGACATGCACTCTTCTTACACCATGCAAGGTCTGAACTTTGACTTTTTGCAGGTTCGGCATAAAGAGTCGTTTCGTTTTGTTATTTGCATGGCTGACATTATTACCTGTAACTCTTTTTTTATCACATACTGAACATACTGCCATCTATTTCTCCTCCTAATATACCTGATGAATATTGCGGTCTGATAATCCTGTTTAACAAACATTTGTCCCGCAGGATGTCTGCAATTGCTTTATAAAGAGTAGTTATGATAACATTAATCCAAAATAACTTACAACCCAAATCTAAGGCCTTAAGGTCTGGCGATATTTCACTTTAAGACGGGTCGATAATTAATTTATTTTATTAAAAAAATGTCCGGAATAAGAATATACGAACTATCCAAAATGATTGAAGTCAGCAGCAAGGAAATTATTGCCAAGCTTGCTGGAATGGGAATTGAAGTAAAATCCCATATGTCGAATATTGATGATGAAACTGCAAATAAGTTGGCCGGCATTCTTTCAAAAAAACTGAAAAAAGAACCCAAAGAAGATCATGCCCCGCTTAAAACCAAGGAAAAATCTTCTGTTCCCAGGACAGAGAAGACAGAGAAAGAAGTCCAGCCCGGAAAAAAATTAAAACCTGCTCCAGCAGAAAAAGCATCAAAAATCAAACGTCAAAAAGAGCAGGAAGTTGAAGCGCCGCAGAAAGAAGAACTGGCCGCAATAGAAGAAGACGAAATAATCGTCCCTGACAGATTCAAAAAAGAAGTTGAAAGCGAGAAACTGGCAAAGTTCAAAAGCAAGCCCGGAATGCAAAGGGCATTTGATTCCATTAGAAGAGTAGAAATAGCAAAAAAAGGCTTTGATTTTAAACCGCACTACAAAAAACATGATAAAAGAACTTTGCCTAAAAAGGCAGATGAAACAGAAGTCTGTGTAACTACTGCGCCGCGAAAGCGTGTTATTAAATTTCAGGAAGGCACGACGGTAAAGGAATTCGCCGAACTTATAGGACAAAAACTCAACGACGTAATAAAAAAATTCATGGAACTTGGTTACATGACAACAATAAACCAGCCGCTGGACGCTGATGCGGCACAGATTGTTGCTGAGTCCTTTGGTTTGAAGCTTGAAATGATAATTGCCGAAAATGAAGAGGCAGTGCTGGAAGAGGCAGCGGTTGATGAGTCGGCACTTAGCCATCGTCCTCCAATCGTGACAATTATGGGGCACGTAGATCATGGAAAAACGACATTACTTGATGCAATAAGGAAAACCAGAGTTACCGAAACAGAAGCCGGAGGAATAACCCAGCATATCGGCGCCTATAAAGTAAAACTGAAGGACAAGGAGATAGCCTTTCTTGATACCCCGGGTCATGAAGCATTCACAATGATGAGAGCAAGAGGGGCCAAGGTCACTGATATAGTCGTCCTTGTTGTTGCTGCTGACGACAGTGTTATGCCTCAAACTATTGAAGCAATCGACCATGCAAAGGCAGGGAATGTCCCTATTGTGGTAGCAATTAATAAAATCGACAAGCCTGAAGCAAATGTCTCAAAAGTCAAGAATGAACTTTCTCAATACGATGTAGTCCCGGAAGAGTGGGGCGGGAAGAACATATTTGTTGAAGTTTCTGCAAAGCAGAAAATAGGCATTGAAAAACTTCTGGAGATGATCCTTCTTCAGGCTGAGATCATGGAATTAAAGGCAGACCACAACAGAGCTGCAAGGGGAACAATCGTTGAGGCAAAACTCGACAAGGGCAGGGGCCCCATAGGCACCGTTCTTGTCAACACCGGTTCACTTAAGGTTGGAGACCCTTTCCTTGTGGGGACAATAGCAGGAAGGGTCAGGGCCCTGATTGACGATACCGGCAGAAAGATAGATATCGCCGGGCCTTCAACTCCCGTCGAAGTAATCGGTTTTCCCGACGTTCCGCAGGCAGGTGATATATTTGTAGTTATGGATGACGAGAGGAAAGCAAGGCAGATAGCAGTGAACAGGCTGCACAAACAAAAAACTGCCGCCATTTCCCGGAAGAAAAAACTTACTCTCGACGACCTTTATGAAAAGGTCAAGCAGGGAGAAATCAGGGACCTTAATATTGTGCTTAAAGCCGATGTTCAGGGTTCTGTGGAGGCAGTCAAGGACTCACTTTCCAACCTCACGCATCCGCACGTAAAAGTTAATGTTATTCATACCGGAACAGGCGGCATCAATGAGTCTGATGTTATGCTTGCCGCTGCATCAACTGCGATAATCATTGGATTTAATGTACGGCCTGACTCCAAGGCCTCTAAACTTATTGACAAGGAAGGCGTTGACGTCAGGCTGTATAATGTAATCTATGAAGCCATAGATGATATTAAAAAGGCGCTTGAAGGCATGCTTGAGCCGACCATTACAGAGAAGGTGCTCGGCAGGGCCGAAGTAAGAAGTGTCTTTCAGATATCGCGTCTCGGAACAATTGCCGGCTGTTATGTGATAGACGGGAAAATCTCCAGATCCAGCGCCGGCATAAGGGTAATAAGAGACAATGTTGTTATTTATGACAGCAAGATATCTTCCCTAAAACGATTCAAGGAAGATGCAAAGGAAGTGCAGGCAGGATTTGAGTGCGGGATTATGGTGGAAAACTTCAATGACATTAAAATCGGTGATGTCCTTGAGAATTTCGTTATGGAAGAAGTAGCAACAAAATTTGAGTAGTGCCGTATTTATTTTAAACGCCGCTAATCCTTCAGACAGATAATGCACAAATCCAAAAATAAGATGTTAGTTGTCAGTTGTTAGACTAAAAACTGAAAACTAACATCTAACAACTGATATGATTGTCGGTCTCCTCACACTTGATTTACACATATTTGAATCCCATTCCTTGACAGAAAAACGATTCGTCATCACAAGCCTGATTGACAGGATAAAAAACAAGTTCAATGTCTCTATCGCTGAAGTAGACGCAAACGATCTCTGGCAGCGGAGTATTATCGGGATAGCCTTCGTCTCAAACGAGACAGTGATGGTGAATAAGGTGTTTGAACAGATCAAGAACCTGGTCGTCAACATCCACTCTGTGGAATTGCTGGATTCGCAGATGGAATTGCTTTAGGCTTCATTTAAAAAGCATGCTCTCTATCTCAGTATCCGGCATATCAAATATCAATTGAAGGAGCACTAAATGTTGAAAGGAAGAAACGACCCCTGCCCATGCGGGAGCGGGAAGAAATATAAAAAATGCTGCCTGAGCAAGGCATATGTTGAAAAAGGCGAAGGTAAAGAAGACGCCGTCAGGGAAAAGGTCGTACAGGATCTTTTGAAGTTCTTCAACGAGAACTTTGCAGACAGTCTTCTGGATGCGCGTGATATATTCTGGAGTGATTTTGTCCCTGAAAAGCATTTGGATGACGAAACCCTTCCCCTGGCGGACATAAACTTCTGGGAGTGGGTTGTGCATGATTATCTGATTGATGAAGAAGATGAAAAGACCCTCATTGACCTCTACATGGAGAGCGGCAGTAAAATTTCAATTGATGAGCACAGGGTGTTGACTATGATGAAGAATGCAGTCATCAGTCTTTATGAAGTACAGGAGGTGTTTCCGGAGAAAGGGCTGCTGCTGAAAGACCTGTTGCTGGGCGGGGAATACGATGTTAGAGAGAAGGCCGCCACAAGAAGCGTGAGGAAATGGGACATCTTTGCGACAAGACTCTTATACGTTGACGGCATTTATATTATGAGCGGGGCCGTCTATCCCTATCACCTGAAACAGAAAGAATGGATTCTTAAAGACATCCATTCAACGTTTAAGGACTACAAAGAGGACTTCCCGGATGATGCTATGGATGTGTTCTTGAAAACGAACAGCGATCTGTTTAATTACAATTGGTATTATCCAATTCAAAATCCGCCTCAATTGAATCTTGCGACAACAAGCGGAGAGCCGATGTTGTTTTCAAAAGCCATATTTGAAATGAAAGATAAACAGGCCGTCATAATCGGATTACAAAAGAAAAAGGAATTTAAACAGGATAAATATGGTTTTATATGGTTTGACAAACGCAACGAAGATGGCGGCGCAACAATACTCGGCAATATTGAGATGAAGGATGATAAATTGATACTCACGTGCAATTCAAAGAAACGTCTTGAAAAGGGGAAGAAGCTCATCCTGAAGAACATGTCCGATATGGTTGCACACAAGTTGGATACCTTTCAGGACCCGATAGAGGCGATCAAAGAGTTGAAGGACAGCCCGCCGGATGCTACTGCAGATGATGTTCCGCTGGAGATACGGCAGGAGATATACACTAAATTTATGCAAGGACATTCCAAGGAATGGTTGAATAAAAAGATTCCGGCTCTTGACGGGAAAACGCCAACACAGGCAGTGACCACGGAGGAAGGCAGGAGAAAGGTTGTGGAGCTTCTGAAATCTTTTGAAAATATTCAGGAGCACAATAAAAAAGATGGGGAACCGTGTTATGACCTGTCATGGATGTGGGAGAGACTGGGTCTCGAAAGAGAAATATAAGTAGATTAGTATTTGATTAATCCGTAAAATAGATAACAAAACATTTCAAGAAAGAAGAACAATATCATGCACCCATATAAACGTTCAGTGAGAGTCGGTGATTTAATCAAGGAAGAAGTCACTGATATAATAATGAATAAAATCAAACACAAAACCCTTGGGTTCCTGACTATAACAGATGCCAAGGTAAGTGATGACCTGAGACATGCTACTGTATATTTGAGTGTTTTAAATTTTGAAGACAGCAAGAAAATATTAAGAAAACTTAACGAATCAGCATCATTTATTAAGGGTGAACTTGCCAGAAGGTTAAAGATGAGATACGTGCCTTCAATTGATTTCAAAATTGATGAATCAATCGAGTACGGCAGGAAAATAGACAAGTTACTCGACGATATCAAATCAGAAAGGAGCACGCCAGACGACGATGAAGATCTCTTCTAAGCTTCTTAATCTTATTAAGAACAATAATTCGTTTCTTGTCGTGGGACATGTTAATCCCGAAGGGGATTCATTGGGCGCGTCTTTAGCGCTTGCACTCGGATTAAAAAAAATAGGGAAGAAAGACATCTGTGTCCTCAGCAAAGACGCGGTGCCTGAAACCCTGAAGTTTCTGCCTTCATCGGAAATCGTCAGGCAGAAACCGCCGGACAGGGAATTTGATGTTGTATTTATTGTGGACTGCAATGAAGTGAAGCGGACCGGATTTGAAGGTTTTAATGCAAGTAAAACAGCCATAATTGACCATCATCTCCTGCCTGCCGATGCTGCAGCATCTGAATTTTATAAATCAGTATCAGCGAGTCTTATTGATCCAAATGCAGCAGCAGCAGGGCTACTGGTTTATAAGGTATTAACTGCTCTTGAAATCCCTATCGATAAAGACATAGCCACAAACCTGTATACCGCTATACTGACAGATACAGGAGGATTCAGATATTCAAACGCCTCAGCTGAGGCATTAAAGATAGCATCCCATCTTGTTGAAGCAGGCGCCAGACCATGGGACATATCAAAAGAGGTATATGAAAGCGTTCCGTACAAATCAATGAAACTCCTGGGGCTGTCCCTTTCCACCCTGGAGAAAAAAGATGGTATAGCCTGGATCAATACTACAAAAAACATGTTCAGCAAAACAGGTGCGACTTCCGAGGATTCTGAGGACTTTGTTGATTTCCCACGAAAGGTCAAAGACGTTAAAGTCGCTGTTTTTTTCAGACAGGACGGGGGAAAATCATACAAGCTCAGTCTCCGCTCAAAAGGGAATGTGGATGTGCAGAAGATAGCAAAAAGTTTCGGAGGCGGCGGACACATTGCTGCCGCAGGATGCAAAATCAACGGCACATTAAAAGAGGTGCAGGACAAGGTCTTCAGGGCTGTGAGAAAAGCGATAAAAAAACAGTAATGAGTTAACCCAAATAATGCAGACATTGAAAAATAATTTGTTTAACTCGATAAATTTATAATTAAATTATGCATATGGCTTTGAATTAAAGGATGCATCCTAACCTTGATTGAAAATACGTTTAAGGAATCGAAAAACAAATAATTTTCCAACATCCGCATTATTTAAACGCATTTTTTGGGTTATTAGCTATGTAAATTATGTGGCTATTTCTCTTCACTCATTACTAACATTATGGATATTATAATCAGCATAAACAAACCCAAAGACATCACATCTCAGGAAGCTGTAACCGAAGTCAAAAGGATATTGAAGGTGAAGAGGGCCGGGCATACCGGTACACTTGATCCCATGGCAACCGGGCTTCTCATTATCTGCATAAACAGCGCCACACGGCTCGCATCTTATTTTTCCGGTCTCGATAAAGAATATAAAGCCGTCATGAAACTCGGAGAAACTACTGATACGCAGGATGCCTGTGGGAATATCATGGAAAAATGTGATGAGATCATGGTTGACCATACCCTGATAGAAGATACCCTGAAATCTTTTAAGGGGAAGATACTTCAACAGCCGCCGATGTTTTCAGCATTAAAACATAAAGGCAAGTCTCTATACAAATATGCAAGACAGGGAATTGAGATCGAACGCAAACATAGAGAAATAGTTATTCATAACATTGAGCTGATAAATATTGATTTCCCCTATGTAACTTTTAAAACGCAGTGTTCAAAGGGCACTTATATAAGGACATTATGTCATGATATAGGACAGAAATTGAGAGTAGGAGCGCATCTTTCCGGACTTGTGCGTACCGCGATAGGACCGTTCAGCATTAGGGACAGCCTGACTTTTGCTGAGTTAATGTCGGTCAGTGAAGGCGGGCAAACAGATAAAGGTATTTATACTATGGATGAAGCATTGTCCTGGCTGCCGGAATTTAAAATACAGGAGTCATTACTGAGTTCCGTAATACATGGCAACCCGATAAAACTCAACAATCTAAAACTTATCGACAATATAAAAACCGCCGCCGGGATTAAAATAAAATCGCCTGAGGGAGATTTGCTTGCCATCGGCAGTTATTCCACTGTAAAAAATGAAATAAAAATGGATGTGGTATTTAGTTAAAAGGTACAAAGGCACAAAGTGGCAAAGGCACAAAGTGGGGGAAAAAATAAAACCGGATTAACAATTAAAATCAAAGTCGAACCCCGCTCGTCGAAGTCCGGCATCGTCGGTCCCTACGGTGACGCCCTGAAAGTCAAACTCACCTCACCTCCGGTAGAAGGAAGGGCAAACAAGGAGCTCATCGAGGTTCTTGCCAAAGGATTCGGTATTGCAAAAAAAGATGTGGAGATAATTTCCGGACAATCCTCAAAGAATAAAACCGTAAAACTTATCGGCGTGAAAAGCATTGATGATACAGATGGGAAATAACAACATAATTTCGCAGGAGCAATTCATAAATCGCTCCTGCTGTTCTTCCGGGCTTATTTTTTAATGCTCGCTTCTTCTATAACAACTGCATATTTGTATCCGCTTCCAAAGTCTTTGTCCTTAAACAAAGTCCCCTTTGCCGTTACTATGTCTCCCACTGCGGGAAGATCCTGGGATGTTACCAATATATCATTGGAACCATTTGAGGCGTTTCCGCTTCCGTCCTGAATATGCACCCAGTTTTTACCCATGATTTCAGGCGAGACCTTGACAACTTCGCCTCTGACGGAAACTTTTTTATTATTGAGTTCAGTGATTTTTCCATAAAGCTCGGCCACAGTGTATGCATCAGGTCCGGACGCCTTATCAACCTTGATTTCCTTTGCCTTCATGTCCGGTGCAGACTCTGTCTGCTTTTGACCTGACGATTTATGGCCGGATTCAGCGCCTTGCAGTCCGGCGGGTCCACTGGAAAAGACTATTGATTCAAAGGTGCGTTTTAGTGTTTTACTCTCAAAATTCTGCATAACCATTCCGGGGGCAAAAGATACCTCCTGTCCGACAGTCACTTTCATTTTAGGTACGGCCACCCACGTTGTTTTGCCGTTTTTTTCAACTTTGACATACGAGTAACCGCCGCTGTCCATTGTTTCCACAACTTTACCTGATAGAGAAGAGTCATCCTGTTTAGATTTCATTTCTGCCTTCTTATGCGGTAACTCACCTGACTTCTCTGAACTGGCAAATGGGCCGTTTACGGAAACTATCAATATTAATGCAATCATAATGACAAATAACAGCGATAATTTTTTCATTTTCTACAACTCCTTTATTTCTAGAATTCGATTCAGGAAATTATTAAATATGTGTCATTAATCTTACTTCTTTTACCTGAATTAAAACAAGCTCCCCATTTTAACATCATTACGTCCCTTCTTATATAATGAAAGGGACGTAATGATTTATTCGCGGATAATTACGTAACTATTAACCTTTTTCTGCGGCAAGATGCTCCTTGATCTTTTCGAAAGTCTTGGCCCCTATTCCGTCTATTTTTTTAAGATCATCGACACTGTTGAATTTTCCCTTTTCATTCCTGTAGGCAACAATGGCCTCTGCCTTCTTTTTGCCTATTCCCGGCAATTTTGCCAATTCATTCACTGTCGCTTTGTTAATATCGATTTTCACCGTATCCTGATCACCTGCAAAGGCGATACTGCCGGCAATCAAACTGAATACAAAGGCCATTAGTACAACTTTGCTCATTCTGCATAAAATGCTGCTTTTCATTTTATCCTCCTTTTGATTTTCTTATTAATAATTACTCAGCATACTTCTCTTAATTCATCCGCCTCCTTTCTCTTTCCGCAATTAACACAAAGGATGCATTTAAGATAATGTCCCGATGTGCCGGGATTGGAAAAGAATTTGTCCCCTGAAAGACTGATCATAACCAGGCTAAGCCATATGCGAGATTAGCATTTTCAGGGGATTAAATAACCTGTCATTTCTATCAGTATGAAGAAACGTTATTATCATAAATAAGGCCCGATGTTGCATCGCATATCCGGCATCTTGTATCATGTTGTAATCATGAATGATAACGTCGTCATTACAGGCGCGGGCCTTATATCCTCTCTTGGAATAAATGCTTTGGAAACCTGGGAAGCACTGCTTGCCGGCAAATGCGGTATTCAAAGTATAAATAATTTCGATGCACAGGACTTTGATTGCCCTGTAGCTGCGCAGGTCCATGAATTAGGCGCATCAGAGCTTGGTATTCATCCAAGGGATTCGCGCATAATGGACAGACACTCTTATATGCTTATGAAAAGCAGCCGTGATGCATTCAAACAGTCAAAGCTTGATAACGGAGCTATTCCGCCGGAAGACATTGGATATTTTGCAGGGATGGGAATGGTTGATTACAACATTGAGGACCTGCATCCTTCGGTCGTACAATCCCTCAATGAGGATGGCAATTTAGACTTTGATAAATTTTATTCCGGTGGCTTTCAGCAAATTCACCCCTTATGGCCGCTTTCCATGCTGAATAATATAAACTTCTGCCAGGTAGCCATCGCTCTCGGAATAAAAGGTGATAACACGACCTTTTGTCCTCATGCCGATTCCGGGGTCCATGGCATCATTGAAGCGTACAACAGCGTCCTGGCTGGAAAGGCAAAAGCTGCGCTTGCAGGAGGTGTGAGCGAAAAGGTTTCTCCCCTTAGTATAGCCCGTGCGTTGTGGTTCGGGATATTAAATACGTCCGGCAATAATCAAGAAATCAGATGCATCCCCTTCGGCAGGGACAGAAGAGGGACCGTATTGGGTGAAGGCTGCGGGATTATATCTTTGGAATTGCAGTCCACTGCCCGGCAGCGGGGAGTCCCCTCATTGGCAGCTGTGACCGGATACGGCGTCTCCTTTGAAGTCAGCGAGGACTCTCATTGTCCAACTGCAAAGGCTATTTCACTTTCCATGGAAAAGGCCATTGCCAAAGCAAATCTGGCGCCCTCTGATATTGATTTAATAATTGCTCATGGTGATGGCACGTATATGGGAGACAAACATGAAATAGAGGCAATCCACCATACATTTCCGGATTGCGTTGATAAAGTCACAGTGTTTTCTTCAAAAGGGGCCCTGGGCCATATGCTTGCCGGAGCAGCAGCGGCAGATGCGGTAATGGCAATTTACATCCTTGAGCATGGTATAATTCCGGCAGTTTATGATTCTCCGCTGCAGGATGATGGTATTAAATTCAGGCTTGTCAGCGGGAAGCCGGTCAAAGAAAGTCCCAGGCGGATACTGATAAATTCCCGGAGCTATGAAGGACAGTGTGCCTCTTTAATAATAGAAGCGGTGGAATAATATCTTAAATGCGATTTCTATATTACGACAGAATAGACAACATCGAAAAAGGTAAATCAATAGTCGGGGCAAAGACCTTCAGCCTCTCTGAGGAGTTCTTCAGAAGGCATTTCAAAAAGCAGGCCCTCGTCCCGGGCGTAATATATATCGAGGCCATGGCGCAGCTGCTTGGCTGGCTGATCATTTATTCCCACGATTTCAAATTGTCCGCAGTCATGTCGCTAGTGGAAGATGCCTCTGTAATGCCGAAGCTGAGGCCCGGATTTACTGCCCAGATACACGGGGAAATAATCTCCACTTCAAAAAGGGACTCTCTCGGCAGGGCCTGGATAGCCGTTGACGGAGAAACAGTAGCTTCAATGAATCGCATTATTTACGCTCATGTGCCCAAGGTCAATTCAGAAGATCTTCATAATCTGTTTTATTACTACAGCGGAATCAAGGTTGATCGTGGGGCGTGAATGAATAGCAAACGCAGAGTTGTAATTACAGGTCTTGGAATGGCGACTTCGCTGGGGCTGGATGTAGAGGAAAACTGGCAGAAAGCGCTCAGCGGAATATCCGGCATCAGAAAACTTTCTCTTCCGAATACCGGGAAATCACCAGTACAGGCTGTAGGCAGTATAACCGAAGCGGACTGGACTACAATACAGGATGAATTCAGAGATGAAGCGTCAAAAGAAGGGGAGAGGAGAACTCTTTTTGCTTTATGGGCTGCACAATCTGCGCTGAAAGATGCGGGGCTGTTTAGTACAGAGTCAAGAGTTAAGAGTCAGGAGTTAAAAGCAAAGCAATATTCAAGTTCCAAACTCATAACTCATAACTCAAAACTCCTAACTGACCGCTGCGGGGTTGTCATGGCCGCGGGTCTTGGCATAAACAGGCTTGAGGATATCCAGAGATGGCTTAATAAGAATAAGGAATTTGATATTGCGGAATTTGGCAGAGAGTATAAAGATGTCCATAAAGAATCTCTCATTAAAAACAATTCCAGCAGACCTGCTGCCCTTATAGCAAAGAGGTTCGGCTTAAACGGATATAACGCAACTATAACTACTGCCTGCGCCTCTGCATCACAGGCCATAGGCACAGCATACAGGGCAGTCAGCCGCGGGGATGCGAACATGATCGTTGCAGGCGGAGCTGATTCAATGATCAATCCTGTCGGCCTTGTTTTTTTCGTCCTGCTCAGCGCCGCCGCAGTATCAGCTGAAAACCCGTCGGAGGTTTGCAGGCCCTTTGACAGAAAAAGGTCCGGCCTCGTAATGGGAGAAGGAGCGGGGATCATCATTCTTGAGGAAGAATCACATGCTGTAAAAAGAGGGGCAAAGATATACGCTGAAGTTGCGGGATACGGCTCAACAATGGACGCTTATAAAGTTACAGCCCCGGACCCTCAGGGCACAGGCGCTGAACATTCAATGATGAACGCATTGAAAGACGCGGACATGGGGATTGAACAGATAGATTACATCAATGCCCACGGCACGAGCACCAAGCTTAATGATGCCGCGGAAACATTAGCAATAAAAAAAGTATTTAAAGAACACGCGCAGAATATATCCATAAATTCAAGCAAATCGATAATAGGTCATTTACTGGCAGCCTCCGGCGGGCCTGAATTTGTATTTACAGCACTCAGCGTCAGCAGGGACAAGCTGCATCCGACAATTAATCTGAAAAACAGGGACCCGAAGTGCGACCTCGATTATGTGCCGGATGTTGCAAAGGAGAAAACAGTAAACGCCGCGATTTCCAACTCATTCGGTTTCGGCGGACAGAATGCATCGATTGTGGTGAAGAAGTATAAATAAGGAGAGGCAAATGAATATCGACTTATCAAATAAAGTGGCCCTTGTAACCGGGGCCTCCAGGGGTATTGGACGGGAAACCGCCATCCATCTTGCAAAAGCCGGAGCGCGGGTGATCATTAATTTCAACAAGTCAAAAGAAAAGGCGGATGAAGTCAGGGAAGCAATTATTAGCTCCGGCCATGAAGCGGAAATATTCCAGGCTGACGTTTCAAACCCTGAAGAGGTAAAAGCGCTCTTTGATTTTATCAGGAATAAATTCAACAAACTCGATATCCTCGTCAACAATGCCGGGATCATAAAAGATGATTTGCTGCTGTCAATGAAGCTCTCAGACTGGAACAAAGTGCTTGACACCAACCTGAGAGGGGCATTTTTATGTTCACAGCATGCAGCCGAAATAATGATGGCCAGCCATTCAGGCAAGATTATCAACCTGTCCTCTACCAGCGCGATACGCGGGGGGCGGGGGCAGACCAATTATGCCGCTGCAAAAGGCGGCATAATATCTTTTACAATATCGTGCGCTGTTGAGCTTGCAGGAAAGGGGATACAGGTAAACGCTGTTTTGCCGGGGATGATTGCAACGGACATGAGCAGCCGCGTGAGAAAAAGGGCGGGGGACATGATCCTTGAAAAAATCCCGGCCTCAAGGTTCGGGGAACCTGCGGATGTTGCCAGTCTTATAGTCTTCCTGGCTTCCGGCAGAGCTGATTATATTACCGGGCAGGCAATTCCCGTTGATGGGGGGCTGAGTATTTCATAATGCGGATATTCCAGGGAGTTGATATCGTAGAAATATCGAAACTAAAACAGGTAATTCTCAAAAACGAAGACTTTGTCTCCGACATCTTCTCGGAAAAAGAGATCGAATACTGCCTGTCAAAGCGAAATCCGTATATTCACCTGGCCGGACGGTTTGCGGCAAAAGAGGCAAGTCTCAAAGCTCTGGGGATCGGGATGTCCGGTACAGGAATTGACAAGGCATTTAAAGAAATAGAAGTTGTTACCGGACCGTCCGGCAAACCCGAATTGTATTTTAGCGGCTGGACAGAAAATATCAGTAAGAAAAAAAGCATTAACCAGCTTACGGTCTCAATTTCACATTCGGAAAATTATGCAATTGCAACGGTAATACTTACCGGGCAGGATACTGTATAATATTAATCCTGGATTTCTGATCAGATAGGAGTTTAAATTATGCGTTATCTGTTAATCGATCATATTACTGAATATAAACCGGGCGGGTCAATTAAGGGAATAAAAAATGTCGCTATGAGCGAAGATTTTCTTGAATTCCATTTCCCCAAAAACCCTATTATGCCCGGAGTCATGCTGCTGGAGGCATTAATTCAATTGACAGGCTGGCTGGAAGCGGTCTCGTCTGATTTTAAAAACTGGTTCCTGGTCACTAAAGTAATAAAATCAAACTTCTATGGATTTGCATTCCCGGGGGACCAGGTAGAACTGGAAGTTGAGTTTATTTCAAATGGGGAACAGAACACCAAAGTATACAGGGGGACCGGTTTCGTGAAAGGCAAAAAGAAAATTGTGGCTGAATTTGAAGGAGAGATCATACCCCTTGAAGATATTGAATGCACAGAAGAGCAGGAAAAATTCTTTAAGGTCTTAATCAGAGAGTTAAGGAGATAGCATGTCTGAACGTGAAGTTGTGATAACAGGACTCGGCCTGACTGCTCCTCTCGGCAGGAACATCGGGGAAAACTGGAACAATGTCAGGTCAATGAAGACAGGCATTATTCATGAACCGAAAAATGATCTGCCGGATTTTTTACAGTACAAGGGCAAGGTCCCGGAATATGTGCTCCCTGATGATATCGCCCCGAAACAGACCGGGCAGATGAAGTTTCTGAACCGCGGCGCCCTCCTTGGCTTTTGCGCTGCCAGCGAGGCTGTTTCAAATTCCAGAGACAGTATTCAAAATACAGGGCCGGGCCGCAGGGCGCTTTATGTGGCGTCAGGGGACCATACAAAAATAGGTTACGATTTCATGTATCCGGCCATAAAGGACAGCACTGATAAAAAATGGGAAACAATAGATTACGCTAAACTGAATGAAGCGGCATTAAATAAAGTCAATCCCTTTTTCCTGCTGGAGTCATTAAACAATAACCTGTTCAGTTTTCTTTCAGCTTACATTGAGTTTATGGGGCCCAATACCAGCCTGGCAAGTCTTTCACCCTACGGAGGAAATGCCCTTGAACTCGCGTACAGAAGCATTAAGCAGAACAGGGCGGACGTTGCCCTGGCTGTAGGCTACGGCAGCTGGATAACAGACATTCCTCTCTTTGAACTTGAAGGGCTCGGAATTCTTTCTAAATGCAAAAACGGTCTCCAGTCCTTCAGGCCTTTTAATAAAAACAGAGACGGCTTTATCCCGGGTGAGGGCGGCGCCGCTATTCTCCTTGAATCAGCTGAAACGGCAAAACAGAGCGGGGCCAATGTCCTCGGTAAAATAAAAGGGGTAGGGAATTGCATAGAGTTCTCTGCGCCTTATAAGTTTAGTGTGCCGGAAAAGGTCAGTAAGCGCTCAGTCCTCTCGGCCCTTGAAGACGCGTCGTGCACTGTTGACGACCTGGCCTTTATTATTCCTCATGGAAGCGGGACAGAGAAGGGGGACAGGTCTGAATTGAATTCACTGATGGATATATTCAGCGAACAGAAGGCTGATACGCCCATCTGCGGGCTTAAGCCTTACACCGGCCATATGGGAGCGGCAAGCGACATCGCGGAAATAATCTTCGGGATCATTGCCCTGAAAGAGAAGACCGTTCCGGCTACCCTGAATTTTCACGAAACGGAAAAAAGGTTCTCGGGCTTAAAGATATCCGCTTCTCCACAGACATGTGACAAGAAGCGGTTCCTTTCTGTAAGCTACGGAGTCGGCGGACAGTCATCAACAGTAGTTGTTGAAGCAGATTAAACGGTGAAGCGGAAAAAGAAATCCAGGAGCGTAAAACTGCTCGAATACTCGGCCGCTTATTTGATAATATCCATTGCCCGCGTAATTCCATTCAGGGTCATAAAACTTATCAGCAATTTTCTTGGAGACCTTCTTTTTTTTCTGGTCGCAAAACGCCGCAACATCGCTATTGAAAATCTGGAGCACGCGTTTTCAGGGGAAAAGGCCCCCCTGGAAATAAAAAGGACCGCCCGCGAGAGCTGCAGATCGTTCATTCTTACTTTTCTGGAAATAGTAAAATACCGTTACCTGTTTACAGGCCCGGATGCTGTCGATAAATTGAAGACCTATGCGGAAAACCTGGATGTCCTTTTCACTAAGGCAAAAAAAATTCATGATGAATCAGGCGGCTGCATCTTTGTAACACCGCATCTCGGCAATTGGGAGCTTCTGCCCCATGCGAGCGCGGTCATCGGGATTCCGCTTGCTATTGTTGCAAGGCCCCTGGACAACGAATACCTTGAAAAGCTCATCTTCAAAAGCCGCGCTGTTGAAGGCCAGTTTATCATCCCCAAAAAAAACGCCCTCTTCGTGCTTCAGAAGACCCTGCAAAAAGGGACCTCCATCGGCATGCTGCCGGACCAGAGCACAATGAAAGGCGTGCTGATAAATTTTTTCGGAAGGCCCGCTACAACAACTCCTGTTCCTGCAATACTTGCCATAACATATAAAAGGCCTATAGTAGTTGTGGCAGCCTGCCGGAAGGCGATGTATCAATACGAGGGCTTTGTCAGCGACCCCATATGGCCCGGGGAATATACCAGCGAAAAGGCTGAAATAGTCAGGATAACCGAAGAAGTAACGCGCAATATGGAAGCAATCATCAGGAAACATCCCGAGCAATATTTGTGGATGCATAATCGCTGGAAGACGTATAAGGGGAAGAAGGAGATAATGTCATAGCTTTTATCTACCTATACGTGAAAGCAATGTTATCTCATTCTTGACAGTTGAAAAATTAAAGGCTTAATATATCTACAACATATGAAAGCGATAATTCCTCAATGAGAAAAGCTGCTGTAATTAAAATCATAAATACGACCAGGACAGTCTTGGATAACTATGAAGGTAAAATCCCCTTTGCATTTCTCTTCGGCTCATGGACAAAAGGCAGACAGACCTCTCTGTCGGATATTGACCTTGCCATATTTTTTAGAGATATGCCTGAATCAGTAAAAACAAAGATTGAGCATCAGATATCCCTGCTGTTTGATGAGCAGGTTAACATTCTCCGGCTTGAAGATGAAAACATCTCCCCCCTCATAAAACTGGAGTCCTTAAAAGGTATCCCAATAACAAGCCCGGACAGCGATTTTCTGAACGGATTTATTCTTTCAATCATTCATAAGGCGGAAGAGATGAGAAGATTGCTTGACAGATTGAGGGATGCGGCGTGAAAGATCCTCAAACTTATGAGATCATAGCTTTCCTAAAAGAGGAGATTTCATATTTTAGGACAAAATCTATTGGAATTACATTCGACGACTTCGCCTCTGATAAAGACCTCCGGAAAATACTCAATGCGACGCTGAACGAGATAGTTCTGGCAACTGTTGATTTAGCTGGAGAATGCCTGAAGAAGGCAAAAAAACGGGTCCCGAATACTTACAGAGAAATCATCCTTTCCACAAGAGATGTCCTCGGCGATTCCGCCCTTAAAACAGCCCCTCTCGCAAAACTTAGAAATGAAACGATTCATGAGTATATGAACATTAACTGGAAAAACGTTCAATACTTGAGAAACAACGGACTTGTGGTTGTAGAAAGATATCTGAAAAGGGCAGAGGAGTTTCTGAAGTCGTAAAGCAAACTGGATCGTTTCAGGCCCACAGAATTATTCCCTAATTGAATAAAGATGCTCAATGACTCATTTGAATAACCCCCCGGAATAATGATATCTTAACTGGTGTCTAAAAAAGTCATGATAAGCTCCGGAGAGACTTCCGGTGAATTGTACGGCGCTTTGTTGAGCAGGGAAATCAGGAAATTGTGGCCTGACGCGCAGATCTTCGGAATCGGCGGTCCCCGCATGGAAGCGGAAGGGGTAACGCTGATTGCTCCTATCTCTCATGTTATGGGCATTATCGAGGGGATTAAACATATACCGCAAGGCAAAAGGACATTGAATAAAGCAGCGCAAGTCATGCTCAATGAGAAACCGGACATTCTTGTATTGATCGACTATCCGGACTTCAATATTGCGCTTGCAAAAAAGGCCGGTGCTGCGGGTGTTCCTGTTCTTTATTATGTGAGTCCCCAGGTCTGGGCCTGGAGGGGTGGGAGGGTATATAAAATTGCGGCCCTTGCGCGTAAAATGGCTGTGCTGTTTCCTTTTGAAGTCGATTATTATAAGAAGACCGGTCTGCCATGTGAATTTGTCGGTCATCCGATCACGGAAACAATTAATATTCATCAATCAAAAGAGGATTTGAAAATTAATCTGGGACTGGACCCCCGCAACGGAGTAGTGACCCTGCTCCCCGGGAGCAGGCCCAATGAAATTAACAAACATCAAGCCATTGTCAGAGAGGTGGCGGAAAAGATCCATAAAGAGTTTCCTGAAATACAAATCATTGTCCCCCTTGTCTCAGGTTCGAGTCTTACAGAAGGACTTCCGGAATATGTCAAGGTCGTCCACGGCCGCACGACTGAAGCAGTCGCCTGCTCTGAAGCAACGGCAGTAGCATCAGGCACCGCAACCCTGGAGACAGCCCTGTTAGGCATACCCATGGTGGTCTTTTATAAAGTATCCCCTATTACTTATTATCTTGCCAGATTACTGGCCAAGGTCAAATTTATTTCCCTCGTCAATATCCTGTCGGGAAAGGAAGTGGTGAGGGAGCTTTTACAGGAAGAGGCAAATGCGGACAATATTTTCTCGGAAATAAAGAGAATCCTGAGAGACATTGCTTACAGGGAGCGAATGATATCAAATCTGATAAAAATACGGGACATCATGCGCGGCAAAACACCCTCCGCAAGGGTCGCATCGATTATCGGAGAAATTACAGGCTGGAGCGGGGCGTGAACCTCCGGGTGAATCAACTGAGCAAGAATGCAATCATTATATAATCTGATTTCCATTATTGGTTTTTTCTTATATCTCCCGCGACTCCTTTTAAAAAAGGGGCCGGAAGACAGATGCACTTTTATTAAAGAGCGCCTCGGCCTCTCCGATTATCAGAAAATGGACATATGGGTCCATGCGGTCTCTGTTGGAGAGACCCTGGCCTGCATACCATTTTTAAAAAAGCTCAAAAAAGATTTTCCTGACAAGAAGGTCGTTTTGACCACGACTACATATACAGGGCAGAAAATTGCGCGGGACAAGTTTCCCGAGGCCGACCGCATAATGTATATGCCCCTTGACACAGTATTCTGCGTAAAAAAGGCCGTAAACTTATTAAGACCTGAAATCTTCATTACAGTGGAAACCGAGCTGTGGCCTGCATTATTTCAGGCCCTGAAGGCGGCCGGGTCCCGCATTATCATTTTAAACGGAAGGATTTCAAATGATTCATATAAGGGTTATAAGAAGATAAGTGTCTTTATGAAAAAGCTGCTGTCAAGGGTTGATTTTTTCTATATGCAGGACAAGGGAGACGCTGAAAGGATCATGGACATAGGCGCTGACCGGCATAAGGTCAGTGTTATGGGGAATTTCAAGTTTGATATTGATTTTAAAGAAACTGCTCCTCCGCAGTGGCTTACCGGCATTAATAATAAAATACTGCTTGCCGCGAGCACGCACAAGGGAGAAGAGGAAATTATCCTTGATGCATATAATTCTATCAGGAATAAAATTCATGGAATAAAACTTATACTTGCGCCAAGGCATCCTGAAAGATTTAACGAGGCAGAGGAAATTATCGGGAAAAGCGGTATTGGATACATCAGGCGTTCGGAGATAAGTCAGCGGTCAGTGGAAAACAATCATGAACTGCAGGCATTCCCGGACATAATACTCCTGGATACAATCGGAGAGTTATCAAGTGTTTTTTCAAAGGCATCAGTTGCATTCATCGGAGGGAGTCTTGTGCCTGTAGGCGGACACAATATCATGGAGCCGGCATACTGGTCCAAGCCGATAATTTTCGGCCCTCATATGGAAAACTTCCCGATTGCCAGGGAGTTCCTCGACAATAATGCGGCAGTCCGTGTAGATAATTCAGCCGATATTACAGAAACCGTAATTGAATTACTGACAAACAGTGAGAAGGCCGTAAATATGGGGCGGAGCGCCAGATCAATTGTAGATAAAAATACCGGCGCAGTAAAGAAAGCCATCGAACTCATAAGGAGCTACATTGGGACTGCTTAGCGCACTTTACGGCCTTGGTCTGTCATGCAAGAAATTTTATTGCAGAAATCCCAACAGACTACCTGCGAAAGTAATCAGCATAGGCAACCTTACCCTCGGTGGAACAGGCAAGACGCCTGCGGTCATTGCAGTGGCGCAGGAGGCGAAAAAGAGGGGACATAATCCCTGTATTCTTACAAGGGGATATAAAGGCAAGGCAAAAGACATTGCGTTTGTCAGCAGAGGGGAAGGCCCGCTCCTTAATCCGCTTGAAGCAGGCGACGAAGCCTACCTGATGGCGGAGACTTTAAAGAGGGTCACAATCATCAAGGGCAAAGACAGGTTCAGGGCCGGTATTGCCGCATTCGACAATGCCCAGTTTGCCATTGTCAATCTTCAGGCCCCCCCACTCTTTATCCTTGACGACGGGTTCCAGCATTGGAAACTGCATAGAGATGTTGACGTGCTCCTTATTGACGCAACAAACCCTTTCGGTAATGAAAAGCTCTTCCCTGAAGGCAGATTGAGAGAACCTTTAAGAGCTATGAAGCGTGCGCATATCATTGTAATTACAAAAGCTGATATGGCAATACAGGGCGCAATTACAGCAATCACGCGCAGGATAAAACAGTATAATTCCGATGCCCCTATATTCACTGCATCCCACAAACCAGCCGGCCTGATATCCGCTTCAGGAGAAGCGGCAGAGCTCAATACACTGCGCAATAAACAGATATATGCCTTTTCAGGCATTGCAAACCCGGCATATTTCCAGTCCACATTAAGGTCCTCAGGCGCCCGGATAGTTGAGTTTATGAATTTCAGGGACCACCATATTTACAGCCGGAAGGACATGGATAAAATTAAATCTGAGGCATTAGGATTAGAGATAGTTACTACTGAAAAAGATCTTGTTAAGCTTAAAGAACTGGATATTCCCGATAATCTATCGGCGCTTACGATCGAATTTTCAATAGAAAATGATTTTTACGATAATCTTTTCAGGAGGCTGCAATGACAAAAAATATCAACGTCAAAACCGGATCAAGAACTGAATTTGTAAATATTACACTCGATGTACAGAAGCTTGTAAAGGAATCGGGGATAAAGAACGGTGTGTGTTATGTATATGTCCCTCACACGACTGCGGGTGTAACAATAAACGAAGGCGCTGATCCTTCCGTAGTACAAGACATCCAGAACATGCTCAATAAATTAATCCCTCATGACGCAGGTTACCGGCACATGGAAGGGAATTCCGACGCTCACATAAAAACCTCTCTTGTCGGTTCTTCCGGGACTGTAATAATAGAAGGAGGGAAGCTGCTGCTTGGGACATGGCAGGCCATATTCTTCTGCGAGTTTGACGGGCCTCGGGACAGAAAGATCATGGTCAAGGCAATGGGGGAATAAGTGATTATTGGCTTGACATGATATTAATTCATGTTTGATTTTTATCAGTATAAATGTTAATATTTTTTATAGTATTATAAATAACTTTTCACAATAAGCCTTCAATAAGTTAATCGACTAATTAGTAACTTTTTAGCTTATAGCGAGAATTATATAATCTTTATGCTATTGCGCAGTCTACACAATTAAATTTATCAGCCCGATTTTTATTGAAATCATCAACATTCATGGTGTAGTTGAATAATTTTATTCTGAATAAATGGAAATTACGAATGAATGCGAAGAAAATTAAAAATTTATCACATAACAGGGAGGGTTCTTTATAGGCAATGGGAGACAAAATTAAAAATAAAAAGATATTAATTACTGGCGGGGCCGGGTTTATCGCTTCACATTTAATTGAGAAATTGATTGATGACAATAAAGTTGTTATATATGATAATCTTTTGCGAAATGCCTTTCAGTTTACCAAATTCAAAAAACACCCCAATTTAAATTTCATAAAAGGGGACGTTTTAGACCTTGAAAGCCTTACGAACGCGATGAAAGACGCTGACATTTGTGTCCATGCTGCGGCGATTGCGGGTATATTCAGCGTTGGTAAAAAAACTACTCTCACGATGAAGGTCAATTTTATCGGGACCTACCATGCCCTGGAAGCAGCGATAAAAAATAATGTAAAGAGATTTATTGATTTTTCAACAAGTGAAGTATATGGCCCCTTTGTATACAGAGGTAAGGAAACGGACTCTACCACGCTTGGACCTGTAGGAGAAAAAAGATGGGTATATGCCATTAGCAAGTTGGCCGGTGAACACTTTGCGCATACCTATGAAGATGAATATGGGATGGAAGTTGTTACGATCCGGCCATTCAATGTTTATGGCCCCAGACAGATGGGCGAGGGTGCTGTTCAGCAGATGGTTAAATGTGCCTTGAGAAACGATAATATTACTGTTTATAACGACGGCACCCAGATACGTTCATGGTGTTATGTTACGGATTTTGTGAATGCCCTGTATAATGCTTTATATGTGAAGGATGCCAGCAATCACATATTTAACATTGGGAATCCTCAAGCTACAGTAACTGTTTTGGGGCTCGCTGAAAAGATTATATCTATGACAAAATCAAAATCTAAAATTGTGTTCAAAACTCATCCGGGTTCAGAAGTGGAAATGCGGGTTCCTGATATCAGTAAAGCGTGTTCATTATTGGGGTGTACCCCGGAAGTGAGCCTGGAGGAAGGCTTGAGGAAATCCATTAACTGGTACAAAAAGCATCTGGAGAGTTAGATATTAGCTTAAGGAATTCATTGCTTTGAAACTGTTAACGTTAAGTATTGATGTTGATACATTGGCGGAAGACTTATATGAGAAAGAACTCACTCGAAAGGAAAAAGAATTTCTTGTAGAAGTTTCATTCAGACGAATAATTCCCAGAGTTATTAACTTTTTAAACAATAACGGGATAAAAGCAACATTTTTCCTGATCGGCAAGTATGCAGGAAATTATCAGGACAGTGTTTTAAATATATTTAAATCAGGGAACGAAATCGGGAATCATACCTTCAGCCATCATAAAAACTTTTCCAGACTCGGGTCCGAAAATATTGCATCAGAACTGCGGAAGTGTCATGAAGTCATTTCTCAGATTATTGATGAGCCTCCGGTGGGTTTCAGGGCCCCAGGTTATACGATTAATTCCACCATTATGAAGCACTTAAGAGATATGGGATATTATTACGACACCTCAATAATTCCCTCATGGTCTTATCAATCGTTAAAAAAGATATATAGATTATTTATTCCAAAAGCAAAGAAGGACTTTATTGTCCCTCAGGAATTAGCCTGTGCCCTTGCCCCTCAAAGTCCCTACAAATTTGAACTGCATTCCCTTTTTAAGAAATCAGGGAATTCTTCTTTTTATGAAATACCGGTCAGCGTACTGCCTTTAATACAGATTCCGTATCTCAATGCCATTCAATTAAGAATTTTACCAGCATTTGCCAGACTAATGGACTTGGTGGTCTTTCAGCGTTCATTTGTAAATATTAATTTCCATGATATCGAGTTTGCTGTAAGTGAGGATTTTGGTAATATCAGGCCTGGTCTGCTTGTTCGGAATTATGTGAAAATTCCGTTAGAGCAGCGACTCGACAGAATGAACCAAATGATACGGTATGCACAATGCAGGAATTTTCAGATCATGAATCATAGGGAAGTGATAAATATATACAGGATGAATGAGGTTTAAGAATGGAGAAAAAAGAAGAAGCTGTAAGAAAATACTTTGAAAATGCCCTTGCTTTTGACGAAGGATATGAGTCAAAGGGCGGCCCGGATTTTATTCATAGGATTGCAAACCATTTTTTCCGGCCATTTTTATTAGGCCGCAGATGGACTGAATTTTTTTCTATGATTGATTTTCAGAATGATGACACGGTCGTTGATGTCGGCTGCGGCAGCGGACGCTACATAATTGAACTTTCACGGCGAGGTATAAAGAAAGGGACAGGAATAGACTTTAGCTCGGATATGATTAATCTCTGCAAACAGAGAGCAGGTGAACTCGGTGTGAAAAATGTTGAATTCTCTCAATCGGATATTAATGAGACAGTGCCGTTAAGTGACATCCTTTATTCGCTGGGGTTCCTTACTTACTATAAAAATATTGACTCGTACCTTGATTTATTTTCACGGAAAGCGAGACGGCTGATCATCCTGGAATTTCCAGGCGAGTCGGAGAATATCAAGGGGGCAATATTGAAATGTCTTTGTTTTGCATGGGCAAAGATGCGCTCTTTAAAGGTCAATACACACTCAAAAAAATACATAGACGATTTCTTGTCCGAAAAGGGATTTTATCCTGTTAAGAGTGTTAACTATTTTTTTTCATGGCTTGTGGCCTACGAGAAGAAACTGTGAGCTTCTTTATAGAAATAATATAATTACATGAAAATATTGGTTACGGGTGCATCTGGTTTCATAGGAAGGAACCTGCTTTTATCATTGAAAGCGGAGCATAATGTTGTTGCCTTATATAATAAGTCGGCTGATTTTCCTGAGTTCCTCAGTAAGAATTCTCTTAAACATATTGTCCCCCTTCAAATTGATCTGTCTCTACAAGATGATATCGACAAAGTTGCCGGAATATCATCAACTTTTGATAGTTGTGTTTATCTTGCGGCAAATGGTGATCCTGCCGTATCCGCTGAACGCCCTGCCTTTGACCTGATTTCCAATTCGCTGACCCTCGTCAATCTTTTGGAAAAAGTTTCTTTCGGTAAATTTATCTATTTTTCTTCCGGTGCTGTTTATGATGGGATAAAAGGAGCGGTATCGCCGGAAGTTGCAGTGAGCCCAAGGCTGCCTTATGCTATATCCAACCTGGCCTCAGAAAATTATATCAGGTTTTTTCAACGTATCGGCAGAATAAGGGATGCTATTATAGTGAGATTTTTCGGTGCATATGGGCCCTATGAGCCTTCACGGAAGATTTATTCCAGACTTGTCAGGCAATTTGGAATAGAGCAAAATCCCCGATTTACTATCCGTGGGAACGGTCTCAATTTGATTGATGCAATGTATGTAGATGATACGGTACATGCAATTCATCTGCTTTTGAACAGTCAATCAGTGGATAAAACCCTTGATTTGTATTCCGGCCGGCCGTTAAGTCTTACAGAATTAGTGAAAAGCGCTGCAAGAGTTTTTGATTTAGAAGCAGAAATATCTTATGAAGGATGCGTCCCGGAATATATAGAGTTTTATTCTGCTGATAAATTCATGGATAATAATTTTGGATTTTTATCTTCCATAACTCTAAAGGAAGGGTTGTTGAAGCTGTTTGATTATCTAAATAAAAACTATATGCAGAAGCATATTGATTTAGGAGGAAAATGTCAGATCCCATAATAATTATTGGGGCGGGACCAGCTGGTCTATCAACTGCCTATAAAATTCTTAAAGAATCCGGGAAAAAAGTTGTTGTGATTGATAAAGCCCCTGCTGTAGGCGGGGCCGGTGCGAGTTTTAAATGGAAAGGGAACATACTTGATTACGGTCCTCATGCCTTCCACACACGTGGAGACAAGGCCGAACAACTGATACGCTCTTTATTTAAGGATGATAAAGAAAGTCTGTTAGAAGGCAGAAAAAATGTTTATGTATATCTCAAAAACAAAAAATTCAAGTATCCCCTTCAGGTCAGCGAAGCCCTTCTTAAATTTAACCCGTTTCTTAGCATTAAAATAATTTCTGAATTTATACTTACATCTATTTTCCATGCAATCGTTTCTATCCCGATTGACAGCTTTGAGAACTGGGGGCGCAAGAGATTCGGAGCAACGTTATATAGAATGAGTTTTGGAGATTATACCGAAAAGGTATGGAAAACCAAGGCTGCAAAGATATCAGAGAAATTTGCGTCTGAAAAAATTCAGGGATTTAATTTTATCGATTTAATTAAGCGGTTACTAAAGGTTGGGGGACAGGTTACGGATGAACCGTATTTTCAGACGTGGATTTATCACAAGTATGGTTCAGGAGAACTTTTTAAGAGAATGTCAGAGAAGGTCACAGGCATGGGTGGTGAGATTTTACTGAATACCAGCATAAAATCAGTCGAATTAAAGGATCATAATATACAGTCTGTTACTATTTCAGACAAAGAAGATAATTTAACAAAAGTGCCATGTGGATATTTAGTAAACACAATCCCTTTGCCGCAATTCATTGGTTTATTTAATAACGAATTGCCTTTTATTCTGCGTCATTCCGCATCAAAATTGTCTTATATATCATTAATTGTAGTTTATATTGAATTTAATATAGAGAAGATCAGTGATTCAAGCTGGTTCTATTTGCTTGACAAGCATTTTAAATTCAACAGGGTCACAGAACAAAAAAATCTCAGCCCTTTTACTATTGAAGATGGTAAAACAATACTTTCTTTTGAGTTAACATGCAGGGAAGGAGACGAATTCTGGCAGCTTTCTGATGAAGAATTGTTCGCAATCGCGAAGGAGGATTGTAAAAAAATTGACTTTATTGATCTGGACAATATATCTGATTTTATAGTTAAAAGGGTCCCTGATGCTTACGAGATGTATTATAAAAATTTTGATAAACATGCCGACTTAATATTTTCGTATCTGCGGGAATTGAAAAATTGCGTTTCCATTGGTCGCAGAGGCCTTTTCTTGCAAGGGGACATGCACCAGTCTGTTGCCATGGGATTACATATGGGCGAGATTCTGGCTGATGAAAATCCCGGCAATAAGAATGTTCAGGAGTTTTACAGTAAATATCTGAAATATATTGAGTAGATTTAACCTGCTTAACCCATGAAATGCATTTAAAAATAATGCGGATGTTGGAAAATTATTTGTTTTTCGATTCCTTAAACGCAATTTCAATTAAGGTAAGGACGCATATTTTATTCAAAGCCATATGCATAATTTGATAATGAATTTATCGAGTTAAATAAATTATTTTTCAATGTCTGCATTGTTTGGGTTTAGGGATTTGATAAATAATAAATTTATTCTGGAAAAATAAAGATAATATGGGATGAAGCATTTAAAATTAATTTTAGTAATAATTATAATACTGGCCGCAGTTCTAAACTGTGTTGGCATGAATTGGGGACTACCGGATGAAGACCATATATTTACCTACAATCTTGATGAATTGACATTCCTTATGTGGCTCAGGAATATGGATCCTGCCAAACTTGATTTTGATCCTAACGTATATTCCAAAACTCATTTACCTATTTACTACACGGCGGCTGTATTAAAAGTCGGTGAAGTGCTTGGCCTGTATAAAATAGGATCATCGGAATATTACAAACAGCACCCTGATGAGCTTGCTGATATTTTATTGTTTCAGAGAATATTCTTTGGCAAAATACCTGCAATTTGTATCATTATTTTTTCATTTTTGATCGGCCGGATTTTAATAGATGAAAAGTACGGGGTCATTCTGGCTGGCGTATCCGGTTTTCTCCCGATGATATTGGCACACAACAATTATGCAGTCGAGAATATTCTGGTCACACTTCTGATAATAGTCACTTTTTATCTTTCTTTAAAATATTATCAGACTGAAAGATTGAAATATATAATATTGGCCGGTATTTTTACAGGACTTTCTATCTCGACAAAACAAACGGGGGTATTAGGTTTTATATTTATTGCAGGTGTTCTGGTTAGTAAAAGGAACCAGCCTGCACAATGGCATTTTCTCTAACATCACCCTTCTATATGAAATATTTATTGCTGAAAGTACTGTCTCCATCCAGTATTGCGCCTGATTTGCATCATGGCGCAGCCAAGGCAGTGCTCCCGTTTAAATTTAATATAAATTTTATTTCGTCGAACATATTGACTATCTTAAAAATAAATTTTATCCAAATGGGCGGCATTTTATTTTTGCTGATCCCGTTTGGAATTTACCATAAGAGGGACAGATCGGAATTTAAAATTGTTTTCGCTTTTATATTAATTTTTATGATGATCGCATCCACCAGTGTTTGGGCAACTGATGCCAGACTGATGCCAATGACATATTTTTGGGCTGTTCTGGGATCAGCCGGGATGTATTATCTTGCAGGCAGGGCCTGGAATATTACACTAAAAAGAATGACAGGTTTACTGTTAATAATAAGTTTATTACTTTATGCCGGCATAATTGAATATTACTACATGGCGGTAGATACTCGAAAAGAGTCGTCCGATTGGATTGAGAAAAATGTGTTAACAAAAAATGACAACATTACTATTGGATTGAACGGATATCCATATTTTGCCTCTCCTCATATCATCACGAAGGAGTGGATGCATAACGAACACCCTGAATCTTCTTATTATCCTGATAGATATAATGAAACATTTGTTATTCCGGATTACAGGTTAATAGAATACGGTGGTAAACGTATCTTACCGGAAAAAGAATTATTGTCAACAGAGGAGAAAATAAAATGGCTGGAATCCAAATCCCCGGAATTTGTTACGAGATATGAGTTAATAAAACATTTTCGTAGTTATGATATTTTGGGTACTTCATATCTGGATATTTATTCATTTGATATATATATTTATAAAAAAATTTCAGGGAAGTCTAACATATAAAGCAAGCTGTAATTACATTCATTGTGATAATTGCCTGACATTTTTCATAAGTAACTAACTATAAACCGAATATCCCTCCCATGTGTTCGCCGGGAAAAATGTCAATTCCCATTCCTATCTTAAGAAAATACAGGGCGATGAGCGCAAGTAAAATAAAGGGTGAAACGACGAAGATGATAAAAATAAAATTCCATATTAATGCCATATTTTCCCGGCGCTCGGCCTCTATCTCCAGTATGGAAATGCGCTGGTCCCTCCCCATCAAGAAAACAAAATAATATCTGATAAAAAAAAGATTAATTGCTCCTCGAATATCAACAGAGTGTTTTTTCTTCGGCCGAGTTGCTCTAATTGCCTCCTTGATAGCTGTCAATTGATTTGATGATAATGAGTTAAGTGTCTCGGTATTGATATTATTCAGAATGTGGTGAGTAAAAGCGTCTATGGATTTGTCATTGATCATATATTGGTTTTCTCCTCGAAAGTGTTGTATATTTAACAGCATCTCAATAAACTGTAACATTGCGGAAATAAAATATATCCCTAAGTTTGACCATTGTAGGAAATTTTACTGTCCCTGCCAAAAATTAGCAAGGCAAATTCACGTTGGGATCACACGTTGCATCAGGATGATTGTCGAGGGCAGGGAAAATTAAGACCGCGCAATAACACTTATACCGCCATATTCCTTTAACAAAGTCTCTTAAAACATTTCTGCTTACGCTCAGCTACGGTTTCTTTAAAACGCTGCTGATGAAAAGAAGGGCAATACCGTCTGCGAGGAGCAGCAGGTTCATTGACGCGCTTACCGCATGTAATTTTCTGAACTCTTTCCTCACTGGTGAATCATCGGCCTGGGCTTCAAAAGAATGGATCTCCTGCTTTACTCTTATTACATCGGGATGCAATTTAAATGCTACAAAGAGGTTAATAGTGACGGCGCACGCGATAAGGATTAATGACAGTTTAAAAACCGATTTTGCAAGCAGGGGCCGTACCGTCACAAGCAGTAAGAGGGACAGGACTGAAAGCGCCAGGTTATACATGAAATAACCGGGGAAAAGGTTTCCCACGATCTTTCCCGCCATGTCCCTGTCAAAAGACTTGAAAATGACCGGAGTAATTATGAAAGTAAAGATGGAGATACCACCCACCCAGAGTGAGAGAGCGAGATTATAACAGAAGTTCCAGAAGTTGTTCATATAACAATTATACTGCTGTCATAAAAAGATGCAAAAGAGCAAAATGAAAGACTTGACCCCCATCTGTTCAGCCGAACATCCCCCCCATGGACAGACAAATCACAAATGCAGACTACAGAAAACCCGTTACGGCAGCACGCAAGGCAGGACCAACGAGTCCGGAGCAGGGCGCTTGTGTGCCGAGTACCTTAGATACGGAATAATAATATCATTCTTATTTCCCCCCGTCCCATCATACGTAATTGACACCACCGGAGTCCCCGTCTTCTTCTCAATCTCCTTTGCCATCGCCTCCGTAATCAGCGACGGACAGCAGAAGGCCGGGCTTGTCTGGACAAACAGCGCGACATCAGGATAGTGCTTCTTTATGTAGTAGATCTTCAATATATTGTCCATTGATTCCCCGGTATTCTCTACCCTGATATTGTATTCCGACAGGATTTTCTCCGGGGATTCATCATATTCCGGGTCAGGTTCCTTCAGGACCCGTTCAAAATATTTATAATATGTCTTCTCCAGCATGGTCGCAGTGGCAAAGAAGGTCTTTGTGGACAGGACATTTAAGTATTGACCTTCAATAAACCACTTCCTGAAATACTGCCCTGATATCATCTTGAGAAAAGAACTGAAGGGGGTCGTAATGACCTCGCCGCCATTGTCTTCAATAAAATGCACCAGGCCCTGGTTCATCACCTCATTGTCACGCGCATACAAATCACCGAAGACCGCTATCTTCGGCCTTGGTTCGTAACTTACTTCGATGTTCTCAAAATACGATACCACCTCGGCAACTGCAAATTCCTTTGACCGGTTACCGAGAAAGGAATCCGCCAGGACATCAATGCTCTTTTTAATCATCCTGTCTGTCTTTCCCTTTTCCTTTTCATAAGGCCGTATCCTGCATCCCATCCTCCTGACAAGCCCGCCGAACATATAAGCAAAATATGAGTTTATCGGGAGCTTTAATGACAGGTCCACAAATGACATACTGCCTGTATATACCTCTGCTTCCGACATGCCGTGCCCATAGGAATGCAATATGTTCCTTATGTGATGGGGGAACATCCTGAGGTTGCAGGCCAGTGTTGTCGTCATTATCCACAGTACGGTGTTCGCAGGATCGAGATCATGCTTTTCCACATAGTCAATAAATTCCTGGGCAATGATGTTAAGCGGAATACATTGGCCGCTGTTAAGCCGCAGACTTTTCTGGATACTTGTATCTGTCTCTTCCAGAAGCCTTGCGTCGATGCCTTCACTTTTAAGATTGGCAATGATCAGCGGCAGGCTGATGTTGTCCCAATTGGGGATAAGCAGTGTTTTTTCCACAAAATGATTTTTACGGGCCGGAATAAGCGACGGCGCATATATAACAGGCGCCTTTGTCCTGTCTGAAGCATGAGCTGAATGGTGATTTCTGAACGACCGTACTGCTGCCTCGATCCTGGTCTCATAACCCACGCTTGAAGAATGTTCATCCAGCTGCAGGATGAGATAGGGCTTTTCATGAGAGTCCATCAGTTTTTTAAAATACTCTACAGCAAAAGAATCAGGTGAGCAGTTAAAAGAGGTCACATATACCGGAAATGCCCCGTCGGTTTTAGCAACAACCTCTGCTGCCTTCAGGATCTCCGAGGCATAATGCCATGGCAGCTCATTGCAGAGCGGCTCGATTGACTCAACATCTTCACGGGTATATGACAGCATGTCCTGATAGAACGCCTTAATTCCCTGTGAAGCAAATATTCCGGGAATCCCGCTGTTCATGGAAGCAGGGAGTATTGAATAAGGCCTGCCGATAAACACAACGTGTATATCACCGGCGCTGACGGACTCTCTCCTGTACATTTCTTTTAATCTGGACGAACAGGCTTCCTTGAATTCAAGCGCTCTGTCATATGCTTTGGAAACATCAAAGTAACTGATATCACGGTTTATGACCGGTTTCAGAATATTATAGAGCTGGACCTTTGTATAGATGGGATTGTATAGATAATTGACCAGCGGCATAAGGAACCTGTTCTTGCCCGGAGGACTGATATTGGAAACAAGAGAGGATGAAAATTGAGTATAGTAGCAGAACTGGCGTCTTACATTCTTTTCATCCTGCTTCTTTTCAAGATAAAAGGGCATGAATACATAATCCGCCCTGTCCAGAAGGTATTTTACATGGCCGTGCAGGGCTGTAAGCGGCGCGCAAAATTCAGCGCCTGCCATACGCTTCCCCTCTTTTACAGCTTCAGTATAGGGCTCACTTGTCATGGTCTTTACAGACAGCTGGTCAAAGAAATATTTCCACATGGGCAGATCTTCATACAGGTGGAGCGCTGACGGAATCCCGATAGTTACATATTCCCTGGACGGATTAAAGGAAAGGACTTTCTTCCTTTCCTTAAGCAAGTCAAAGCCGGAGAGATTATTGTTAATGAATTTTTTCGTGTCATAGTCCCTGCCGCAGAGGAACCCGTACGCGACACTTTCACCGTCAACATCAGCAATAGTAATTTTGCAGTGGTTCGTGCAGAGTTCGCATACTTCAGACTTTACCGGGATGTCCTTTTTGTAAAGCCGCAGTCCCTTGAACCTGCTTTCTTCTGCCTGCTGTTCAATCAGCATCAGCGCTACGCCGAGCGCCCCTGTCAGATGACAGTACCTGGACACATGTATCGGTTTATTCAGCCTCTGTTCAAAGGCGGCAACAAGGGCCTTGTTCTTTGCCGTCGCCCCCTGAAAGCATATGGTATTTCCAATACTGCTCTCGATCGCGACCTTTGTCAGATAGTTTTCCCTTATGGAATGAAGCACGGATGCAAGGACCTCATCCACTGAATATCCCTCGCTTAAATAATGATTGATGTCCCTTTCCATAAACACGGTGCATCGGTCGCTTGCAATCGGCGCCCTTTTGCCTTCGGCCCTTGAGGAATAATCAGAAAGGGGGCACCTTAATTTCAGGGCCTGCTCTTCGATAAAGCTCCCGGTCCCGGCAGCGCACACATTGTTCATTGCCGAGAAGGTGACCAGACCTTTTCTCAAAGTGGTGAATTTTGAGTCCTGGCCCCCGATCTCGATTATGGTGTCCACTTCAGGATCAATTTCAAAGGCAGCGCGGGCATGGGCCGTGATCTCGTCTACGATAAGGTCAGCCCCGATTATCTTCCCGGAGAATTTCCTTCCTGCGCCGGTGGTCCCGGCCCCTATGATCTTTAGATGAATATCGTTCTCTTCGATAACGTCATCAATGGACGCGAATAATTTCTGGACTGCGTGAACAGGCCGTCCAGCGGTCCTTGTGTAAAACCCCGCCAGGACATTCCTGTCCCTGTCCACCAGTACAGCCTTTGTGCTTGTGGAGCCGATATCAATCCCCATGTACACTTCATATTTACTTGAAGGCAGGATATGCTCGTAAATATCGACTTCTACCGTGTACATATCTTCAGGACCGAATGCGGTATATTCATATTTCTTCCCACTGCTGAAATCAGGATAGTCAGAGAGCTTCAGCCTGAGCGGTTCATAGTAATGTTTTTTCTCCAGAGGCATGTGAATAATGATATCGTCCATGGAATTTATATCTGTCTTGTCCAGACTATCCGCTTCGTCAAGAAGGTTTAGTCCCGCTCCGATAGCGCCGTAGAGGTACGACATTTCATCTGCAATAATATTCAAGCCGATAATTGACTGAATATGCCGGGCAACAGCCCTGTTTCTTGATACCCCGCCGGTGAATATAATGGGAGGATTTGATTGTTCGCCTTTCATCAGCGTGTCCACTATATTTTTTGCCAACCCATAACACAGGCCGTCGCAGATCTCCTCCAGGGAGTACCCCTCCTGCTGCGCGTGGACCAGGTCTGTTTTTGCGAATACCGCGCACCTTGTAGCGATCTTCGGTATTACGCCTTTATTGTTGAACGCGATCCCGCTCAGTTCCTCTATCCCGCTTAAGTTCAGCCTTCTTGCCTGCTGGTCCAGAAAACTGCCGGTACCAGCAGCGCACGAACTGTTTGATTTGAAATTCCGGTAATTGCCGGCCTCATCAAAGCTTATTAAACCGA
>JACQXG010000031.1 GCA_016208905.1 Nitrospirota bacterium | reverse complement strand
TCTACGGGCAATGCTGTAAGAGGATTCAAGAGCCTGCCGGGAGTCGGCGTTACAAATATTTATATAAAACCAGCGGAAAGTCAGGAGTCAGGAGTCAGGAGTCAGGAGTTAGAAAAGAAGATAGTGGGAAACAACACATTGCTAAAATCAGTGTCGAGAGGGATATTGATCCTCGGCGCGATGGGAGTGCATACAGCCAATCCTGTCTCAGGTGATTTTTCAGTCGGGATATCGGGACTCTGGATTGAAAATGGTGAAGCCGTATATCCGATAAAAGAAGCTGTTATGTCCGGGAATATTCTCGACATGTTCAAAAAAGTGGAAGCACTCGGAAATGACCTCAAGTTTTACGGCAGCTCCGGTTCACCGAGTTTATTAATAGGGGACATGGATATAAGCGCATAAGAACGTGATACATGAGGCGTAATGAGGACAGATTGACCCAAATAATGCAGACATTGAAAAATAATTTGTTTAACTCGATAAATTTATAATTAAATTATGCATATGGCTTTGAATAATAATATGCGTCCTAACCTTTATTGAAAATACGTTTAAGGAATCGAAAAACAAATAATTTTCCAACATCCGCATTATTTTAAACGCATTTTTTGGGTTACGGATGACGCATTACGGTTTTTTAGAATTGTTCAAAATAGAATTCTTCAAATTATTCGCGCCGTCCTTGAAACGTTTCATCAACCTTCTCGCCCATACAAATTCAGTGCCCAGTATCGCGAGCCCGCCGACAATGGTGGGGATGCCGGGGCCGGGAATGAACAGCATGATGACTCCGCCTAAAAGAATTGTAAAACCGATTACGGTCTTAATCAATCGCTTGGCTTGCTGAATCGTTGTAATAATGGGACCTCTTTTTTTACGTTTATGCATTGCTTTATAAAGACCGTTCTGCAGTTCCACAGTTCAACGATTTCTATGAAAACCGTGGACCTGTTTATGCGTGAAACTGTGAAACTGCTTCGTAAATTATTCCGCCTCTTTCTTTAATTTTTTCAAAAACGGCTCTATGAGATCTATGGGTAAGGGGAAAATCGTTGTTGAATTTTTTTCAGCGGCCACTTCCGTAAGGGTCTGGAGAAACCGCAATTGCAGGGCCCCCGGTTGAGTGCCGATTATTTGTGCCGCGTCTGCAAGTTTTTGGGCTGCCTGGAATTCACCTTCAGCGTGAATGACTTTCGCCCTTCTTTCACGTTCCGCCTCGGCCTGCTTTGCGATGGCCCTCAGCATCTCCTGCGGGAGATCGACATTCTTGACTTCAACTGTTGAGACCTTTATGCCCCAGGGCTCTGTCTGCTCATCGATGATTTTCTGAAGATCTGCATTTAATTCATCCCTCTTTGCCAGGAGTTCGTCAAGCGAGCTTTGTCCAAGCACGCTTCTCAATGTTGTCTGGGAAATCTGTGATGTTGCATAATGAAAATCTTCAACCGCAGTAATGGCTTTTGCCGGGTCAATGACCCTGAAATAAACAACGGCGTTGACTTTAACCGAGATATTGTCTTTAGTGATTATGTCCTGGGCAGGCACGTCAAAGGTGACGGTCCTGAGGTCCACCTTCACAAGCTTATCGATAACCGGCCAGATTATTACCAGGCCGGGTCCTTTAATCGGCACCAGCCTGCCGAGCCGGAAAACTACGCCTCTTTCATATTCACGAAGAATCTTGATTGCGCTTGTAATGAAATAAACCAACAACAGAATTGCGAATATTAATCCCGGAAAACCAAACTGATACATTTTGTGCCTCCTTTTATTAGGGAGTTAAGGGTTGGTTACTAAATCCTAATCCCCACCTCCTGCTTTTTTAACTTTTAATTTCAAGTCCTCCACTTTTTCAACAATAATTTTCTCTCCGGCCTTGACAGGCTCGTCACTCCACGCCTGCCACAGTTCTCCGTGAACAAAAACCTGCCCCATATGATGAACGTCTGTCCTTGCCGCTCCTTCAAGCCCTATAAGTCCCTCGGCCCCGGTCACCGGTTTTCGTCTATATGCCTTTACCGCGAGATACACCGTCAGGCTGAAAAATAAAGTGGTGAGTATGACGGCAGGGAGAATAACTTTTAACGAAAGCTGAAAAAACGGCAGTGGAGAATCAAACAGCATTATTGAGCCTATGGTCATGGAAACCAGGCCGGCAATTGACAGCATGCCGTATGAGGTGACTTTGATTTCGAGAATGAATAACACGATGGCAAGGATGATTAAAAGAAGTCCTGCGTAATTGACCGGCAGCGTTTGAAAGGAATATAACGCGAGTATCAGGGAAAAGGCCCCAAGCACACCGGGCAGGATGACTCCGGGATTTGTGAGTTCAAAGAAAAGGCCGTAAAAACCGAGCAGCATAAGTAAATAGGCTATATTGGGATCGCTGATGATGTCGAGGACCTTATGCCTGAGGCCCATTTCTTTATAGCTGATTTTGACTCCCTTAGTCTGGATGGTCCGCTTGCCGGCAGAACTCTCGACTTCTCTCTGATCGATTGTGTCCAGCAATGATTTGATATCCGGGGCCACAATGTCAATGACATTAAGTTTAAGGGCCTCCTGCTCGGTTACGGATACACTCTCACGTACCGCCTTCTCCGCCCACCCGGCATTCCTTCCCCGTTTCTCTGCCAATGATTTAATATAGGCAGCAGCGTCGTTGACGGCTTTTTCAGCCATTGTCTTGTCCATTTTCCCTCCGACCCCGACTGGGTGTGCCGCACCGATATTTGTCCCCGGGGCCATGGCGGCAACATGTGCGGCTATGGTGATGAAAACACCTGCAGAGGCGGCCCTGGCGCCGCTTGGAGAAACATAGACCACGACAGGGACTTCACTTGCAATTATCTTTTTAACAATGGACCTCATTGAGGTATCGAGTCCTCCCGGGGTGTCAAGTTCAATTACAAGCACGTTCGCCTTTTCCTTTTCCGCGGCATCAATGCTTTTTGTTATGAACTCCGACATGACAGGGTTTACTATTCCCTCAGCTTTAATCACTATGATATCAGCATCTGAGGAGTGAGCAAAATATATTGAGGCCGAAAGAATTAAAATCAGGAGGAAGAAATTCTTTATCATTTGCAGAATTATAACTGTAGCTGCCTTGCAATTGTCAAGGCTTTTCATTATGATATTAAATACTTTTCGTGATTGATATTTTCAAATAATAATTCAATCATCCATATGTTGAAAATTAACGAAATCTTCAAGAGCATTCAGGGTGAATCCACATATGCTGGGTTGCCCTGCACCTTTGTAAGGCTTGCCGGCTGCAATCTTAGATGCACCTACTGTGATACGAATTACGCATACTATGACGGTAAAGAAATTTCCGATGACGCAATAGTATCGAAGATCGAGGAATACGGCGTAAAATGCGTTGAGTTCACCGGGGGAGAGCCGCTGCTTCAGGAAGAGACGCCTAAATTATTGAAGACCCTTCTTGATAAAGGATATAATGTGCTCGTGGAAACCAACGGCTCAATATGTATCGGCTGTCTTGATAAAAGGCTGAACGTAATTATGGATTACAAATCTCCAAAGAGCGGAATGAGCGAAAGGATGAGGCCCAAGAACTTTGAATTTCTTAAGCCCACAGACCAGATAAAATTTGTCCTCATGGATGAATCGGATTATAACTGGGCAAAGGGTGTAATAGCTGAACACAAACTGTTAGACAAATTTGAAAACATTCTGTTTTCACCTGCCTACGGAGAGCTCTCTCCTAAATCTCTTGTGGAGTGGGTATTGCGTGATAAGCTCCCGATAAGAGTCCAATTGCAGATCCATAAATACATATGGGCCCCTGACGAACGTGAAGGAGTTTGAGAATGAGTGTAGAGTCAGGAGTTGAGAGTAGGGGCGGGGTGACCCCGCCCAAGAGTTAGGGACAACGTGAAGCAGTTTGACACCGAGCTTCACAAGCTCAAAAATAAAAAACTCCTCAGAAAACTTACCTGCATTAAAGCATCTCATGGATCGAAGATTTCAATAGACGGTCAAAGTTATATTGATTTCTCATCAAACGATTATCTTGCCTTGTCAAACCATCCTGGAATTGTTAGGGCAGCGGCAGCGGCCTTAACAAAATACGGCTTTGGTTCCGGCGCATCAAGACTGTTGAGCGGGACATATTTGCCTCATGTAAAACTTGAGGAGCGGATAGTGAAGTTCAAAAAAACAGAGGCCGCGCTTGTTTTCAATACCGGTTACGCAGCAAATACCGGCATCATCCCTGTCATAGCCGGTGCAGATGCGGTCATCTTCAGCGATGAGCTGAATCATGCAAGCATCGTCGACGGTGTAAGGCTGTCAAAAGCCGATGTAAAGGTTTACAGGCATAGGGATGTAAATTACCTTGAGTCACTCTTGAAGAAGTCGCTTGATCGTAAAACCACAAGGCGAAGACTTGTTATTACCGATACGGTATTCAGCATGGACGGAGACATTGCGCCGCTAAAGGATTTATTGTCTCTATGTGACAGATACGATGCAGTCTTGATGATTGATGATGCACACGGCACGGGCGTGCTTGGGAAAACTGGCAGGGGAGGACTTGAGCACTTCGGCATCAGGGCGGACAACATTATTCAAATGGGGACGTTGAGCAAGGCCGCCGGATGTTACGGCGCTTTTGTTGCAGGCAATAAAGATTTAATTGAGCTGTTGATTAACAGGGCAAGGAGTTTTATTTATTCCACATCGCTACCGCCTGCTGTCTGTGAAGCGGGGATAAAGGCGATTGATATTATTGATAAGAGATCAACGAGATCAAGAGAAAGATTATGGAAAAACAGAGGGCGTCTTTATGATGGTCTTGAAAATATGGGCTTTGATACACTTGATTCAGAAACCCCGATTATTCCGATATTAACAGGCGACGTAAAGAAAGCCCTGAAGATTGGAAGATATCTTTATGAAAATAAAATATTCTCACCTGCTATTCGTCCTCCGACTGTACCTGAAGGCAAATGCAGGATAAGATTTACAGTTACTGCCGGGCATACGGATGAGGAGATTGATTTGGTTCTGGAAGTATTAAAGAAGTATTAAAAATAAATCGCAGATGAATGGAGAGCTTTTATGAGAAAAATAGCGCTGGTTGTAATGATAATTGCTTTTGTCGCTCTGTCAGGTTGTTCAGAAAACAATGTATCTCAACTATTCGAGACAGCGGAATTTGAGGAGCTGCAAAACAACAAAGAGCATGCAGTGCAATTATATGAAGAGATCATAACGAAGCATCCTCAAAGCGAATATACTGATAAAGCTAAAGAGAGACTGGCGGCATTAAAGGCAAATAAATAATGGTCTGTTTAGTAACCGGTTCATCAAGAGGTCTCGGTAAAGCTACAGCCCTTGCATTTGGCAGGAACGGGCATCAGGTCGTTGTTCACTACAGGGACAATAAGACTGAAGCTGAAGCAGTTGCTTCAATAATAAATGAAGCAATAGCGCTTAAAGCTGACGTTAGATATCCGGATGATATTAAAACGCTTGTTGATACAGTTATAAAAAAATGGGGCAGGATCGATGTGCTCGTCAACAATGCGGGCATTACAAGAGAATCTCTTCTGGTTAAGACATCGGTACAGGATTTTGATGAGATAATAAATACTAACCTCAAAGGCCCGTTTAATCTTACCCGTGCTGTCAGCCGTTACATGATGAAGCAGAAATCCGGGCACATAATAAATATCTCTTCTTACGCCGGCGTTAAAGGCAAGGAAGGTCTGTCAGTCTATTCAGCGTCAAAGGCAGGGCTAATAGCTTTAACAAAGACGGCGGCCAGGGAATTCGGCAGATATAATATAATGGTCAACGCCGTTCTTCCCGGTTACATGCTGACAGATATGGGAATTGGATCAGGCGAGAAGGCAAAAGAGCTTGCCCTTCAGGACAACCTTGTGAAAGAATATTCCAACCCTGATAATGTCGCAGAGTTTATCTGCTATCTTGCGGGAACAACCGGGATTACCGGGCAGGTGTTTAATCTGGATTCAAGGATTTTGTAGGGGTGGGCCTTACGTCTGTCCATTGAACATAGGAATTAATTTTTTTCTTTATATACAACCATCCCATTGTCTATAATCTATACTGATATAATGGAGATTGAATTTAAGGGGAACATTACGGTATAGGTTTAAAAGAAAGAGAGGACAGCAAAATGATAGCTGAAAATGACAAGAGCATAATTTTACAATATGCTAAAAAGTACAATGTCGCCGCTGTGTTCCTTTTTGGCTCTTCAATTGAGAAAGACAAGGAATCTAACGATATAGATGTTGCCATAAAAGGGATTGAACCCCGATTGTTTTTTAAATTCTACGCAGAATTATTTAAACGTTTATCAAAGCCCGTTGATCTGATAGACCTTTCCAAAAAGACTCTGTTCAACAGTCTTGTTGAAGAGACCGGGGAAAAAATTTATGGATAATTTATCCAGACAGCTTCTCGCAGAAAAAGAGAATGTGGAAGCGGCGATGAGCAATCTTCAAGCAGCCCTGTCCAGAGAAGAGAAAACCGTTATCGAATTAGCGGCCATCGGCACATTCCTGCACAATATTTACAGCGGAATAGAGAATATCATGAAGCAAATTCTGAAGTCTAAAGGCATTGCAGTCCCGAAATCCGAGACTTGGCATAAAGAGTTATTGAATCTTTCAGTTTCCCAGAAAATTTTGTCTGAACAGCTTGCCGATTCTCTTTACGAATATTTGACATTCAGGCATTTCTTTGTCCATGCATATGGGTTCATGCTTGATGAAGATCAGTTGAAAGATTTGGCAAACAATATTTCAAATATATGGTCGCAGTTCCTGGCAGAAACAGAAAGATATTATTAGCAGCAGCTCTATCGCAAAAGAAATGATCAATGCGATGGGCTATCACCGGCGGGATAAAGAGGTCCAGGAGATTGAGGAGAAGCTGCGGCATAATTAATCATGCACAAAGGTATCTTCATAACAGGCACTGACACCGGCGTCGGCAAGACATTTGTAGCTGCCGGATTGCTCAGGGCATTTAAGAAAATGGGATTCAACGTCTGCCCGATGAAACCTGTTGAAACAGGCTGCGGGACCTTTAATGGAAGGCTTGTTCCCGCGGACGCGCTGAAGCTGGTCTGTGCCATTGAAGCAGACGAGCCGCTTAAGCTTATTAATCCTTACAGATTCAAACAACCTCTCGCCCCTGCAGTTGCGGCAGAACTTGAAGGCGCGGTGATCAGGAAGCAGGATATAATTTCAGCATACAAACAACTATCAAAAAAATACGACATCACAATTGTCGAAGGGGCAGGGGGGGTGATGGTACCTGTTTATAAAAGATATCTTTTTGCAGATTTAATCAGAGATATTAAGTTGCCAATCATCATCGTGGCCCGGCCCGGACTCGGCACAATAAACCATACCCTTCTCACAATAGAAGCTGCAAGGAACAGAGGCATAGATATTCTCGGCGTGATAATAAATCATTCAGCACAGATCAAGAAGGACCTCTCTGTGAAGACAAACCCTGAAATCATTGAGAAGCTCAGCGGCGTGCCTTTACTTGGGAATGTGCCGTATGCAAAGAGACCTGCTCGCACCCTTTCCAAAATATTTTCTCAGATTGCGGCCAACGTAATTAAGTAGCTTTTTTCATTGCTGGTTATTAATCACCCTCTCCCATCAAGGGAGAGGGGACATTAGGAAATTCCTATCTCTGTTTCTGGGTTCAGTGCTTCACTTTTAATAAACAGAAAGGTTAATATAATTCTCTTTTTTATTTCATAAAAAATCCCCCGTTTGGAGGGATAAAAAAGCAGGGTATCTATTTTAATGAAATATATAGTGCTGGTCGGTGACGGGATGGCTGACAGGCCGTTGAAAAAGCTTGGATACAAGACATGCCTTCAAAAGGCCCGTACACCTAATATGGACAGGCTGGCAGCGGAAGGCGAAGTCGGCAAAGCAAGAACTGTCCCTAAAGGATTAGACCCCGGTTCAGATGTTGCCAACCTTTCAATCCTCGGTTATGACCCTTCGATATATTACAGCGGCAGGGCCCCTATAGAAGCGGAATACAGAAGAATAAAGTTAGGACCCGGAGACGTTGCATTCAGGTGCAATCTCGTTACTCTGGATTTAGCAGATTCGGAAAACATAGATAATGCGGTAATGCAGGATTACAGCGCCGGACATATATCCACTAAAGAAGCTCAATTACTTATTAGAGATCTGAATAAAAAACTCGGCAGCAAAGATATCAGCTTTTACCCCGGTATGAGTTACCGCCATCTCATGATATGGAAGAACGGCAAAGAAAAAATGAGGTGTACACCTCCGCACGACATTTCAGGGAAGAAGATTGGAGGTCACCTCCCCGAAGGGAATGGGGCGGAAACACTTCTTTCACTAATGCATAGTTCGATGGACTTTCTCATGTCTCATCCGGTAAATCAAAAGAGAATCAGGGCCGGACACAATCCGGCAAACAGCATCTGGCTGTGGGGCCAAGGCAGGAAACTGACAGTCCCTGCATTCAAGGAAAAATATAATCTGAAGGGGGCGCTGATATCGGCTGTAGACCTGACAAAGGGTCTGGGTATTTGCACGGGATTCGATATCTTAAACGTAAAAGGCGCAACCGGATACATTGATACTAATTATATCGGGAAAGCAAAAGCAGCGCTCAGGGCACTGAAGAAATACGACATGGTATATGTGCACGTTGAAGCGCCGGATGAAGCTGGGCATAACGGTGATTTAAAGGCCAAGATGCAGGCGATTGAAGATTTTGATAAAAAAGTTGTCGGGACCATCTTTAAGGGTATTAAGAAGTTTGGAGATTGCAGTATCCTTCTGATGCCTGACCATTTTACTCCGATAAGTGTTAAGACTCACACCGAGGAGCCTGTGCCATTTGTTATTTACAGGAGCAGGGGATTATCCGGGAAACCGAAGGCAAAGGCCCGCGCCTATTCTGAGAGCATTTGCAGGATGAAAAATATCCTTGTATTTGACAAAGGACATAAACTGATGGATTATTTTGTTAAAGGGAAAAATACAAAATAAGTTGTTAGTTGTCAGTTATCAGTTGTTAGTCTAAAAACTAACAACTGATAACTAATTTGGCATTTGACATTATAATATATTGAATTCATAATTCTTATCTGGAGATTATGTACATTTTGAATAAGGCGGTGAAAACAAATTGGCTTTAATCGTTCAAAAATACGGCGGGACCTCTGTAGCTAATACGGAAAGAATCAAGGCGGTTGCCGAAAGGGTCGTGGCAACTGCGAGACAGGGCAATAAGGTAATTGTTGTTGTATCTGCAATGTCGGGTGAAACTGACAAACTTGTCGGCTTTGCCCATGCGATTACTGAGAGACCGGATGAAAGGGAAATGGACCTTCTGCTTTCCTCCGGCGAGAGAATTACCAGCGCGCTTACTGCCATGGCAATTCAGAATATGGGTCATGGCTCAATGAGTTTTACCGGAAGACAGGTAGGGATCAGGACCGACAGTTCGCACACCAAGGCCATGATTGAAAGCATAGAGGCAGGCCGGCTCACAGCGGCCCTGGACGAGGGCAAGATACCGGTTGTTGCCGGCTTCCAGGGAATCGACGAGTTCTCTGATGTTACAACGCTTGGCAGGGGCGGCTCGGACACGACAGCGGTCGCGATAGCAGCGGCGTTGAAGGCGGACCTCTGTGAAATCTACACTGACGTGGAAGGAGTATACACGGCAGACCCCAGGATAGTACCTGATGCCAGGAAAATGGACCGGGTATATTATGATGAAATGCTGGAGATGGCCAGCCTTGGCGCAAAGGTCCTTCATGGGCGCTCCGTTGAATTCGCAAAAAAATATAATGTTCCTCTTGTGGTCAGATCGAGCTTTAATCAAGCCCCTGGAACACTTGTTACTAAGGAGGATGGAGGTATGGAAAAAGTAGTCATCACGGGGATTACTCATGATAAAAACCAGACGAGAATAACCCTGAAGGGAGTGCCTGACAGGCCGGGCATAGCGGCCAGGATATTTAATGCCATTGCAAAGGCGAATATCAATGTTGATATGATCGTTCAGAATATAAGCAGTGCGGACAGTGCCACAGACCTCTCTTTCACGGTTTCAAAGGCTGAAGCGGACAGGGCCTTTGAGATTACGCAGAAGATATCTGAAGAACTCGGCAGTAAAGGCGCGAGTATCAATAAAGAAGTGGCAAAGGTTTCGATTGTAGGCGTAGGCATGCAGTCTCATTTCGGCGTTGCCGCGCAGATGTTCGAGACCCTTTCAAGAGAAGGCATTAACATTAAGATGATAAGCACGTCGGAGATCAAGATCTCCTGCATAGTGGATGTTAAGCATATGGAAGCGGCAGTCAAGGCGCTTCATGAATCGTTTAATCTTGCTAAGGGATGAGCTATAAATAACAAGTAATGTTAGATCAGGCACAGAGGCACAGAGGCACAGAGGCACAGAGAGAAAGAAGAATACTTTGTTCCTTTGTGCCTTTGCCCCTTTGTGCCTCAAGAAATTAATTAACTATATGAGAAAAATTGAAATCTACGATACTACCCTTCGCGATGGCGCCCAGTCGGAAGACATCTCGTTTTCCGTTGAGGACAAGTTAAGGATACTGGCTAAGCTCGATGAGTTCGGCATTCATTATATTGAGGGCGGGTGGCCGGGTGCAAACCCGAGAGATGCCGAGTTCTTCAAGCAGGCCCAAGAATTTAAACTGAAGAATTCCAAACTTGCCGCATTCGGCGCAACGCATAGGGCCTCACTATCGGTAAGTAAGGACCCAAGCATTAAAGAGATCCTTGCAGCAAAGACCTCTGTAGTTACTATCTTTGGCAAGACCTGGGATTTTCATGTGAGAGAGGCCTTGCGGGTATCGCTCCAGCGAAACCTGGATCTTATATATGACACCGTAACATATCTGAAAAAGAAGGTTCCCCAGGTATTTTTTGACGCAGAGCACTTCTTTGATGGATACAGGGCCAATCCCGAATACGCGTTAAAGGCGCTTGAAGCCGCTGCTTCAGCAGGGGCGGACTGTCTGGTTTTGTGTGACACGAACGGTGGAATACTGCCCGGTGACGTCGGAAAAATTGTTAAAGAGGTAGTCGGTAGGTTTCAGACCCCGGTCGGCATGCATGCCCACAATGATTCCGAATGTGCTGTTGCCAACTCGATTACGGCTGTTGAAAATGGCGCATCGCAGGTCCAGGGCACCATAAACGGATTAGGTGAAAGATGCGGGAATGCCAACCTGATTTCAGTTGTTCCGGCCTTGCAGTTAAAGCTTAAACATAGCTGCATAACTCCTGATAATCTAAAAAAACTGAAGGACGTCTCAAGATTTGTCACAGAGATATCCAACCTCAGGCATTTCAAGAGGCAGCCCTTTGTCGGAGACAGCGCCTTCGCCCATAAGGCGGGTATTCATGTCAGCGCGGTCCTCCGGCATCCTGAAACATACGAGCATATCAGGCCTGATCTGGTCGGAAATTATCAGAGGGTACTGGTGTCTGACTTGAGCGGCAAGGGCAACATTGTCAGAAAGATAAGCGATTTCAAATTAGAGATCGATCCTGATTCTCCAAAGGTATTAGAGATTGTGAAAGACCTGAAGCAGCTTGAGAATCAGGGATTCCAGTTTGAAGGGGCTGAGGCATCACTTGAACTATTGATAAAAAAGAGTTTTGGTCTTTACAGAAAATTGTTTGATCTTATAGGGTTCAGAGTCATTGTCGAGAAAAGGAAAGAGGGTGAAGAGCCGCTCAGCGAGGCGACAATAATGATAAGGACCCCGCAGGGGATTGAGCATACGGCTGCTGACGGAAACGGTCCTGTTAATGCACTGGATCGGGCGCTGAGAAAAGCCCTTGAAAAGTTCTATCCGCAGCTCAAGGATGTTTCCCTGCTTGACTATAAAGTGCGGGTGCTGACAGCAGGTAAGGGCACTGATACAAACGTCAGGGTCTTAGTCGAGTCAGGAGACGGTAAGCATAAATGGGGGACGGTAGGAGTTTCTGCGAATATAATTGAAGCTTCCTGGCAGGCACTTGTGGACAGTATCGAGTATAAATTGCTGAGAGGATGAAAAGCTGTCAGCGATCAGCGTTCAGCTGTCAGCTAAAATTAAAAGATATTCTTTTAAAGCTGAGAGCTAACCGCTGACAGCTGATTGCTTTTTTAATTATGGTTGAAGAAACCGGCATTATCACTAAAGTTGACGGCAACATGGCAAAGGTCCTCGTGCAGAAAAAAAGCGCCTGTGACGGTTGTTCTGTTGAGGGAGCGTGTAAGTCGACGCCGGAAGGCGTGGAAATAGAGGCGCTGAATGCTGTCCATGCTAAGGTTGGACAAAGAGTTAAAATTCTGATGACCCCGAGGGATTATCTCAAGGGAACTATTATAGTGTATGGGCTTCCTCTCGTTGTTTTCATTGCAGGCGCTATATTCGGCAAGAATATAGGTGAAGAATATTTCAGGGACATTAATTCGGACATTGCGGCGGCGTGTACAGGCTTTGTCTTTTTGGCGCTGTCTCTTATAGGGGTCAGAATATGGAGCAAAAAGATGGAATCGGATGCTGAATATAATCCGGTTATAGAGGAAATAATAAAAGAGTGAATAGTCGTTAGTGAAGAGTAAATAGTAAATTACTGTTCACTGTTCACTATTAACTATTCACTAAACAGGGAGGATTACTTTTATGAGTATTGAAGTCGGCAAAATCAGGAATGTTGCGGTAATTGCTCATGGAGGCGCAGGGAAGACTTCGCTTGTTGAGGCCATGCTTTTTGATTCAAAGGCAACGGACAGACTGGGGACTACTCTGGACGGGAATACGGTGACGGATTACGAGCCTGAGGAAATAGAACGTAAAATCTCAATCTCTTCCGCGGTCGCTTTCTGCAGCTGGCAGGGGCACAGAATCAATATTATCGATACTCCAGGGTATATTAATTTTATTGAAGATACAAAATCCTGTCTCAGCGCAGTAGATGGCGCAATCGTTATTGTCAGCTCATTATCGGGAGTAAAGGCCGAAACACGAAAAATCTGGAAGTTTGCATCGGATTTCGGTGTGCCGAGGCTGGTATTCGTAAATAAGATGGACCGGGACAATGCCAATTTCCAGGGGGCCATTGATGGTATTGAAAAATCCTTTGGCCTGTCTGCAATTCCTCTTAATATTCCAATGGGCGCGGAGAGCAATTTTGAAGGGGTCATTGATATTGTTAAAATGAAGGCCTTCAAATTTCAGGGCGGCTTGATGACTGAAATTGATATTCCGGATGCCTTCAAAGCCGATGCAGAAGAGTACAGAAAAAATCTTATTGAAAAAGTGGCTGAGACCGATGATAACCTGCTTGAAAAATATCTGGAGGGCGCCGATCTGACGGACGAAGAAATAAACAGGGGAATTAAAGAGGGGTCCATCAGGCAGTTATTTGTCCCGGTTGTTTGCGGTTCAGCGACAAGTAATATCGGTGTTCAGCCGCTGCTGGATGCGGTATTGTTTTGCCTCCCTTCTCCGGCGGAAAAAGCCGCTGTTTCCCCTATTACAGGAAAGAACCCGAAAACAGGGGAGGAAGTCCGCAGAAATCCTGTCCCGGGCGATCCGCTGTCGGTCAGGGTTTTTAAAACCATTGCAGACCCATTTGCGGGCAAACTTACGCTCTTCAGGGTGTATTCAGGGGTCCTTAAATCCGATAGTGCTATTGTTAATTCTACCCGTGACAGTAAAGAAAAAATGGGAAGCATGTTTTACCTTCTCGGTAAAAGTCATGTGCCGGTAAAAGAAGTAGGTCCGGGTGAAATCGCGGCGGTTGCAAAATTAAAAGAGCCTCAGACCGGTGATACGTTTACGGATGCGGGCGCCCCGGTTGTCTTTGCCGCTGTTAAATTTGCGGAGCCGATAATATCATATGCAATCGGACCGAAATCAAGGGGCGATGAGGACAAGGTAAGTATCGGACTTCACAGGCTGCTTGAAGAAGACCCTACTCTGAGATTTCATAAAGACCCGGAAACAAAAGAGATGATCATTTCCGGAATGGGACAGATGCATCTTGATGTTACTCTCCAGAGACTAAAGAGAAAGTTCGGGGTGGAAGTTGAGATGAAGACGCCCAAGATACCATACAGAGAGACGATCAAGGCCGCCTCGAATGCTCAGGGCAGATATAAAAAGCAGTCAGGCGGAAGAGGACAGTTCGGTGACTGCTGGATCAAGATAGAGCCTTTTCCCGGCGGAGGATTCGAGTTTGTTAATAACATTGTCGGAGGCGCAATCCCTAGACAGTATATCCCTGCGGTGGAAAAAGGCATTGTCGAGAAATTGAAGGAGGGACTGATTGCCGGATATCCGGTAATTGATGTGAAAGCTACAGTATATGACGGTTCGTACCACAATGTTGACTCGTCGGAAATGGCGTTTAAGATTGCCGGCTCAATGGCATTGCAAAAAGCCGCCCCAAATGCAAGAGTCACTATTCTGGAGCCTATAGTCAAAGTTGAAGTTAATACGCCTGAAGAATTCCTGGGGAATGTCATTGGAGATCTTAATTCAAAACGAGGCAGGGTCCAGGGTGTTGAATCCGAGGCCGGAGGCAGCCAGAAAGTCAACGCTTTAGTCCCTATGGCTGAGATGCTTACCTACGCTAATCAACTTAATTCATTGACCAGCGGGCAGGGCCTGTATTCAATGGAGGCTTCTCATTATGAAGAAGTCCCGGCCCATATCGCGCAGAAAATTATCGCTGAAAAAGAAGAAGCAAAAAAGGAAGCATAGTTTGAAACTAATAGAAACATTCCAAAACATCAGGGAATCTATGAGATGAAGATTCACATCGGACTTGATGCAGGCTCAGTCAGCGTAAAATTTGCAGTCCTGGATTCTGAAGGCCGTATCATTGAGACGAAATATGTCCGCCATAAAGGCAACCCGCTTTCGGTGGCCTATGATCTTCTGAAACAATTACCTTCCGATGCTTTTCTGAGCGTTACAGGTTCCGCGGGAAAACTCATTGCCAGGGCTTTTGGGATAAAACCGGTAAATGAAGTGGTCGCCCTCAGCTATTCAACGAATAAATTGTGTCCGCATGTGAAGACTGTTATCGAAATGGGCGGAGAGGATTCCAAGCTTATCCTTCTTGATAAAGGGATGGTCAGGGAGTTCTCCATGAACTCGGTATGCGCGGCAGGCACCGGTTCTTTTCTGGACCAGCAGGCTGAAAGACTTAATCTGACCATAGAAGAGTTCGGTGAACTTGCCCTTAAATCAGAAAAACCTCCGCGCATAGCCGGGCGGTGTAGTGTGTTTGCAAAATCGGACATGATCCATCTTCAGCAGATAGCTACTCCGATGGAAGATATTGTTGCGGGACTCTGTTTTGCGGTTGCAAGGAATTTCAAAGGGAGCATCTGCAAAAATATGGAGCTGCCCGGACCGGTAAGTTTTCAGGGCGGAGTGGCCGCAAACAATGGAGTAAAAAGGGCCTTCGGGGAAGTGTTGTCTGTAGATGAACTTGTTATTCCCGAACACTTTGCAATAATGACTGCTATAGGGGCCGCCTTTAAAGATATGGAGCAGGGAGAAAGATATCATTATGATATCAATAAACTGGGCGAATTCATTTCTTCTCTAAAGGAAGAAGAGGCCGGGCACAGGGCTTTGTGCGGGAATAACGACGAATTTGAACAGCGGCATCATGTGTCGTATTACATTCATAATCCTGAGGTGTCCGGGAAGGTAAACGCCTATCTCGGAATAGACATCGGATCAATCAGCACAAATCTTGCTGTTATCGATGAAGAGAAGAGGCTGCTGGCCAAAAGATATTTGATGACCGCCGGCAGGCCGATTGAGGCCGTCAAAAAAGGGCTGGATGAAATAGGCATGGAGGTAGGGGAGAGGGTCAATATCTGCGGTGTAGGCACCACAGGGTCCGGCCGGTATATGATCGCTGACTTTGTCGGAGCGGACATTGTAAAGAATGAGATTACCGCCCAGGCGCGGGCCGCAATCGAAATAGACCCTGAAGTAGATACAATCTTTGAGATCGGCGGCCAGGACTCAAAGTACATCTCGATCAGAGACGGCATTATAGTTGACTTTGAAATGAACAAGGCCTGTGCCGCGGGTACGGGATCGTTTCTGGAAGAACAGGCTGAGAAGCTTGATATATCGGTGAAGAATGAATTCGGCGATCTGGCATTTCATTCGCAGCGTCCCTGTTCCCTTGGTGAAAGATGTACGGTATTTATGGAGAATTCGCTCTTGTCAAAGCAGCAAAGGGGGGTCCCAAAAGAGGACCTTGTTGCAGGGCTTGCCTACTCAATAGTCCAGAACTATATCAACAGGGTTGTGGTGGACAGAAATGTCGGCGAGAAGATATTCTTTCAGGGAGGCGTGGCATTTAACAAATCAGTTGTGGCGGCTTTCGAAAATTACCTGGATAAAAACATTATAGTCCCCCCGCATCATGATGTAACGGGCGCGATTGGTATGGCGTTGATTGCGATGAAGCATATGAAGAGTTTTGAGTCAGGAGTTAAGAGTCAGGAGAAAGAAAGCTGTGAGGCTTTGGCCTTTAACTCTAAACTCTTAACTCGTAACTCCACTTTCAAGGGGTTTGACCTGTCCAAGAGAAGCTATGAGATAAAATCATTCGAGTGCAAGGGCTGTGACAACCTGTGTGAGATAAACAGGGTAAATGTGGAAGGCGAAAAAGAACCGCTTTACTACGGCAGCAGGTGTGAGAAATATGATGTTAAAAGAAAGAAAAATAATTTATCAGATTCTGAAATGCCCGACCTGTTTAAAGAAAGAGAAGAGCTTCTTTTAAAGGCGCACAGGGAATATGAGGCAAGGGGCAAGGGGCAAGGGGCAAGGGGTAAAATCGGTGTCCCGATGATGTTTTTCTTCCATGATTTTGTCCCGTACTGGAGTACACTGCTCTGGGAGCTGGGATTTGAGGTGGAGCTCTCAGGCAATACAAGCAGGCAGATTGTAAACAAGGGAGTAGAAAATATTTTATCTGAAAGCTGTTTCCCCCATAAGGTCGCGCACGGGCACATAAAAGAATTAATAGATAAAAACGTTGACGCTGTTTTCCTGCCGAGCTTCATAAATTTCAGCCCTGACAGCGAGAAGATGCGGAGTTATGCCTGTCCTTACGCGCAGACGATGCCATATATAGCCGGTATTGTATTTCGGGATGCCCGGTTTCTCAAGCCGATTATTGATCTGGAACGGGGCAGGGACTATCTTGTCAGCCAGGTGTATAATTCTCTTAAACCTTTTCATATATCAAAAGATGCTGTCAGGAAAGCATTGTGCAAGGCGGAAAAGGCACAGAAAGATTTTAATTCGGCAGTGAAAAAACGCGGCAGGGAAATTCTGCAAAATATTCCGGAAAAAACGATAGTCATAGTAGGCCGTTCATACAATGCATTTGACTCCGGGGTTAATCTTGAGATACCGAAAAAACTGGCCGCCCTCGGGGTCTTTTCAATTCCAATGGATTATCTGTCTCTGGAAGCAGTTGAAATTTCCGATAAATGGTCGAATATGTACTGGAGGTCAGGTCAGAATATTCTGCGGGCGGCTGAAATAATCAGGGATGATCCAAAATTGTTTGCCCTTTATATCGGTAATTTTTCCTGCGGGCCGGATTCTTTCATACACAGGTTCTTTGACAAGACCATGGCAAACAAGCCTTTCCTTCAGATAGAGATTGACGAACACAGCGCGGACGCGGGAGTTATAACAAGATGCGAGGCGTTTTTAGACAGTATCAGAAGCAGAGATGAAATTAACGTGCACAAACCTGAGAGATCACAGCCCGCAGTCCTGAAGAAGGGGACAAACAACAAGATAGTATATATACCCAGAATGTCGGACCATGCGTTTGCGTTAGCGGCCGCTTTTAAAGCATGCGGCCTCGATGCTGAAGTAATGAAGGTCCCTGATGTTGAATCAGTAAAAATTGGAAGACGCTTTGTATCAGGGAAAGAGTGTTATCCATGCGCCATTACAACAGGAGACATGGTCAGCAAAGTCATGTCCGGAGGCTTTGATCCGGACAGGGCTGTTTTTTTCATGCCTTCAGGCGCGGGCCCGTGCCGTTTCGGACAATATAATATATTTCACAGGATGGTGCTGGATGATCTGGGGCTCCCCCATGTCCCGATATATGCGCCCAATCAGGATGAATCCTTATACAGAGAGCTTGGCATGGTTGGAAACGATTTTACGAAACGGATATGGATGGGGGTCATTGCCATAGAACTTCTCATGAAATGTCTGCATGAGACAAGGCCTTACGAAATCAATGCGGGAGACACTGACAATCTTTATAATAAATATCTTTCAAAGCTTGGCGACATGCTTCAGGGCAGCAATGGCGCTGTTCCTCAATTTTTAGGTGATGTGCGCCGGTCATTTTCAGAAATACCAAAGAGCACCGGAGAAAAACCACTGATAGGCATTATAGGAGAAATATTTGTGAGACATAATGCCTTTGCAAATGAAGGCGTTATCAGAAAGATTGAGGCGCTTGGGGGCCAGGTGTGGCTTGCGCCGGTAGAAGAATGGCTTTATTATGTGAATATGATGAGCCTGCGCAAGTCGCTGGTCAGACTCAGGTCCGGAGGTTTTTCCAGAAAGAATACTAAAGATATTTTAAGTACCGTAATCACGAGACATGTTCAGAGTAAAATAGAGCATAAGTTCTCAAAACCGTTTAAAGGTTTTTTGAAAACGCTTCATGAGCCGTCGACAAAAGAGATTCTCAAAAATGCATCACCTTATCTGCATGATTCCTTTGAAGGTGAGGCCATATTAAGTATGGGCAAATCAGTGGACTTTGTAAAAAAAGGCGCTTCTGGTATAATTAGTGCCATGCCTTTCGGCTGTATGCCGGGTACAATTGTGAGCGCCCTGTTAAAAGGACTCAAGCGGGACAGCGGCATACCGTGTCTCAGCGTTGCATATGACGGGGCCGAAGCAACAGGTTCTGACATTCAGCTTGAGGCGTTTATGCATCAGGCAGGTGAATATATAAGCAAAAAAGCTGTTAGCGATTAGCGGGCAGCTTTATAAATAGAAATAAATTTTGTTACTAACAGCTGATTGCTTACCGCTTAATGCTGTTTATGAAAGGAGGTTAATGGATGGGCAATGTTGTAAAGTGGCGTAAGAAGAAGATGAGTAAGCACAAACACAGAAAGCTTCTTAAAAGGACCAAGCACCAAAGAAGAAATAAATAAATTTATTTGATAAAGAGATTAATTTCAGAATGGTATAACAAGGGACTGCTTTTAAGTTCCTTGTTAGGTATTTAGTTCCTTATTCCTTCCTGATTTTGCAAATTAACTTTGGGAAATAAATCAATTTTTGACTGACTGTCTTTTCTTCCCCTCTAATTAAGAGGGGATTAAGGGGTGTGTCTATTTCCAATCTTTTTAACATTGCCTTTATCTGTTTATATTCCTTCCTGTTTCAAGTGCCTTTATCGGCGCTATCCGCAGACCGGCAAAATGTGTAAGGGCATGGCGGTGACATGCCCTTTGTTCATCCAATATTCAGATTGCCTGCGCAAGCACGGCGCAGGATGGGGAAATAAGGGCAGAGAGTTGTGTTACATGATTTTTTCATTGACATCTACTGTTGGTAGCTGATTAACTAATAATTAACCTGTCCTGAAAAAAGTAATTTTTGAAACAGCTAAAACAAGAGGATACTAATATGAAAAAAGAAGATTTATTAAATCGTATTACGCTTAATCCTGAAGTAATGGTCGGCAAGCCGACTATTAGGGGGTTAAGAATAACTGTAGAACAGATTTTAAAGGCTCTCGCCGGCGGAGTGACTGTTGCAGAACTATTGGACGACTATCCTGAACTTGAAAGAGAGGATATTCAGGCAGTTCTTATTTATGCATCTGAATTGGTAAACGAAGAACAGGTTTTTGCTGTTAAATAAAACGGGGTAAGGGGTTGAAATTTTTAGTTGATGTTGGCGTCAGTAAGAAAGTAGAAAAATGGCTTGCTGAAAATGGCTATCCAAGGCGGTAAGAGATATAGATCCGAAAGCAAAAGATTCTGAGATATTACATTTGGCGGTTAAAGAAGGTCGTATGGTAATAACAATGGACAAGGATTTCGGGGAGCTTGTTTACAATGCCGGTTTAAAACATTCAGGGGTGCTGATACTGAGGCTTGAAGACGCCAATGGCGATCAGAAGCTTGAAGTTGTAAAGAAAATACTGAGTGATTATGCAGACAAGATGCTAAACAGATTCTGCGTATTCCAGGATGGAAAATTGAGAATAAAGAAGTAAGTTTATTTTTTAAATGAAGGGGAATGATATGACCCGTGAAAAGAAAGTGTCCAAGGGTCATAGACTTTAACGCTTTGAATCTTTGAATCTCTGACACTAGTTTAAATGAAGGGGGACGTTATGGCTCGCAAAATTTTATTTCTATCGTTTCTGATTTTATTCCTTATTGCTTCAAATATATTTGCCGCAGGTGTTATCCAACTGCCGCAGACCGGACAGACGTGTAGGGGCATGGCGGCGCCAAGCCCTGATTCATCAGGAGCCGGAGATTAATTGTTCAGGCATGGGGTAAGATGGGGAGATGCGGACAGTGAGAAAATAGATTTTTATGCAGTTTTCTAAAGACATGCTGTATACTTTTTCTATTAAGGTGAATTTATTAGTTTAGTTCTTCGCGGAGGTGCAAGTTATGGAAATCTTAAAATCAAAACTTGAGTTTTTACTGAAGGAGCTTCCTGATAAGGTGGATATAGAGGAGTTCATTTATCGTATATATCTTCTGCAGAAAATAGAAGCAGGGGAAGCGGACATTAATGAAGGACGGACGCTTTCTCATAATGATGCAGTTGAAAGGCTCTCGAAGAAATGGCAGAACTGATATGGTCTGAAAGGGCTATCTTGGATAACGAAGAGAATAATCGAAAAAGATTAATATAAATGATTTCCGTTAAATTTATCGCAGATGTAAATGTTGAAAAAGCAATCGTCGATTATTTGTCAGAGAATGAATATGATGTAAAATGGGTGCCGGATTATGATTGTGAAATTATCGATGAAAGCTTGCTGAAAATTGCAAACAGGGAGAAAAGGATTCTTATAACGAATGATAAAGATTTCGGGGAATTGACTTTTCTACAGAAAAAACTGTCTACCGGTATAATTCTTATACGGGTTAAAGAACAAAGAGCGGATGATAAAGTTAAATTGATGAAACAACTTCTACACAATTACAGTGATAAGCTTTTAAATCATTTTACTGTTGTTTCAAAGAAAAAGTTCAGGTTTGTACCTATGGAGGATATAAAATGACAGAAGGTAAACTGCTTAAAAGAATTGTAGTTAATCCAAAGATAATGCTTGGCAAGCCGGTGATTAAAGGGACAAGGCTGACAGTAGAGTTGATCGTTGAAAAAATTGCGTATGGAGCAACTCATAAGGATCTTAAAAAAGATTATCCCTTTCTTATGGAAGATGATATAAAAGCAGCTCTTCTATATGCAGCCAAGCGGCTGGCCCATGAGGAAATATACGCAGCATGACTTTCAAAATAAACTTTATTTAAAAGCTTCAAAATAATTCTTTTGAGGGGGGACGTTATGGCTCGCAAAATTTTATTTCTATCGTTTCTGATCTTATTCCTTATTGCTTCAAGTGCAGTTGCCTTTCAACTTCCCGACACCGGGCAGACGAAGTGCTACAGGGATGTTTCACCCTACGATGAGATTCCCTGCGCAGGCACGGGGCAGGACGGGGCATACAACATCAACCCCATGAGTTACACGGACAATGGCAATGGCACGGTGACAGACAACAACACAGGGCTTACATGGCAAAAGCAGGATGACGGCGCTACTCACAACTGGTATCAGGCTTCGGGCACATATCATGCATCGTATAATCCATCTTCACAAGATGTCTGCGGCTCGCTCAACCTCGGCGGCTATTCTGACTGGCGGTTACCGGCAAAGAAGGAATTGATAACGATTGTGGATTATTCAATTCCATATCCCGGCACGACAATTAATACGGCATATTTTCCAAATACAAAATCGGCCAGCTATTGGTCGTCTACTACCTTCGCCTACAATCCGAGCCTCGCGTGGGACATATACTTCGGCTGGGGCTTCGTCGGCTACAGCTTAGGTAAGGACTACGGCTACTACGTCCGGTGCGTGCGCGGCGGACAGTCTTCTCCTTCCTTTACAGACAACGGCAATGGGACGGTGATTGATAACAAAACCGGGCTTGTGTGGCAGAAGGGCGAGCCGGGATATATGACATGGGGTTCCGCTCTTTCATACTGTAAAGGACTTTCCCTCGGTGGCAAAACAGACTGGCGCTTGCCGAATATCAAGGAGCTTGAATCAATAACCGACGATACCAGATATTATCCTGCAATTGATACCACATTCTTCCCGGGGGTATATGCGGTCGTCTACTGGTCGTCTACTACCTACGCCACCTTTCCGGACGTTGTGTGGTACGTGAACTTCTACCATGGCAACGTCAGCGGCTACAGTAAGGACGGCATCAGCGGCGTCGGGTGCGTGCGGGGCGGACAGTCTGGGTCATTTGGTTTATTTGATCATTTTGATATTTCTTCTGTCTCTTCTCCGCAATCTGTTAACACACCCTTTAGCGTGACCATCACGGCGAAGGATGTGGATGAGTATGTTGTGAGTAATTGGACCGGATGGGTGACTCTAAGCAGCAATATTGGTTCTCTGAACATAACACAAGTTTATTTATCAACAAATGGGACCGCAACTACCAATATCTCAATTGACAGCGTTGGGATCAATGCAAGGATACGCGCTATCGGAGCAGGCAAGTCAGGGGTAAGCAACTATTTTAATGTAACCGGGGCTAATGTAAATAATGGTTTTATAGGAGGGATTGTTCATGACAGCAGCGACAATAAACTAACAGGCGCGGTTGTCTATCTTGACGATGGAGTTAATCCTGTTCTCAACCAGAGCACTGTTAATGGGAAGTATCAGTTTACCAGCATACCATGCGGTGCATATGACATTCATGCATCATACAATGTAACAGACAGTAGGACTTATAACGTTTCTATATCATGTAATACTTCTGTTACATTGGATTTGCTGGTTGCAACATGTAATCCCAATAACACGTTAACGCCAATTCTGCTTGTTCCGGGGATAATGGGATCTTCAACAGGAGGAGGACTATATCCTACTCTATCAAAAGATTATCTTGACGTGGATTCTTCAGAATGGGTAAAAAAATCCTGGGGACTTCATGACCCATTTAAAAAAGCAGGCTGGCGGGATTTAGTTGAGTCATTAAAAACTGTAGATGCAAATTATGAAATTGATTGCACTGTTTTCCCGGTGCCTTATGACTGGAGAAAAGAAGTCTATGATGCAGCAAAAGATTATCTTAAAATACGTATTGATGAGGCCAAGACAAAGGCAGGTACAAATAAAGTAAACATAATCGCCCACAGCATGGGCGGTCTTGTAACAAGGTCATATATACAGGGCAGTAGTTATGATAATGATATTGATAGGTTTGCAATGGTGGGGACACCTAACCATGGAGCTGCTAACGCTTATTACTTGTGGGCGGGCGGTGATCCCAAGCTGGCTGATGACCTGAATGAAGGAATAGGATGCTTGGATTTGGATATTTATTCAAACACCGTAGATATGTTATATGACTCTATGACGGGGGACCCTTTATATGGAACTAAATTAATTTATATATTTTTTAACCCTTGCGGGCCATCTGGCTGGCAATATGTTAAGGACTTTGATAATCCCAAATATGATCCAAAAGCCCGACAATTTATCAGAGATGAAATAAAACCCTCAGAACAGCTTCTTCCAACTTATCCATTTTTAGATGACGGCACTCAATGTTATGGCATTACCTACAACAACTGGCTAATCAATTTAAATAACGACATCAGCATTGATATAATGGGTAAGGAAAATGATACATCAGGAAAAATCAAGACAAAAATATTTGCCGGTGACGGGGTAATTAATTATTGGCCTGATATAAATACAATCTACCTGATTAATGTCGGTCAACCCAATGCCCTATATGTAGATGGGACGCCTATTGGGAGGCCTGATTTTGTCACATCAGGAGACGGGACGGTTCTTACTTCAAGCGCAGATCTTTCAGTGGCAACTTTGGCGCCGCAGCAACCGGGCAAACACGCATATCTAATCGATGTCTACAAAGATGACATAATAGAATTTATCACCGGCACAAGGCCTTCATTAACTAAAATGAGGGCGCAAGCGCTTCAAGCATCACAGACACAAAATACATTCACGCTGTCTCTCTTTGGCAGGGTATCACCGTATATTACAGATCCACTTGGCAGAAAGAGCGGTATCAATCCAAATACAAACCTGATGGAGGACGGGATTCCTGACTCTACAATATCAATTAACACTGATTCAGGGTTGATCTCAATAGACAATATATCTGACGGGGTATATACAGTCGAGCTAAAGGGTAACAGGAGCGAAGATTACAAATTGCTCTTATCCTATATGGATGTAAATGGAGCGGTACAGTATGAATTCCGAGGCTTCAACCATGCCAACACAACCTCTTTCACCATCACCGTCAACTCAGGCTCAGTTGAAAAAATTACGGTAAACCATACACCTCTGCCGCCCGCAGGTCTTCAGGCTGATGCAGTGCTTTCAGGCAGTCTGATGACACAGCTCACATGGACTGCAAGCCCGGACCCATCTGTCACAGGCTACAATATCTATTCAAAATATGATGACGAGCCTTATCTGACACAGATAGGATCATCAATAGTTAACGCATATGACACAGGCCATTTCTGGGCAAGTGATTCATCCATCAAGACAAGAATATATGCAGTATCTGCTGTTAAGGCAGACGGCACAGAGAGCTTCCTGTCTGGCATGGTGAAAAACAATGACCGTGACCACGACGGGCTTACCGATGAAGAAGAGACAGCATTGGGAACAAATGTAAGCAATCCTGATTCAGACGGTGACGGATTAAATGACAGTGAAGAATATGTTCGGGGAACGGATCCATTGCTGGCGGATACAGATGGTGATGGATACAGCGATTATATTGAAGTCCGCGCAGGCTCTGACCCGCTCGATGGAAACTCCACTCCACCCATTCCCGACATCAAGGCCAATGGCTCTGACGTGCCTTTAACAATTACGTCCTCACAGAGCCTCAAATTAACAATCGCACTTGATGATGGAAGCATGTCAGGCGCCAATGCGGACTGGTGGGTTTTATGTGATACTTCCATGTTTGGCTGGTATCATTACGATCTGTCATCATGGGTGCCTGGAATAGTTGTCACATATCAGCCGCCTTTATTTGACCTTGGCACATATCAGGTTATGGACTATGTACTGCCTGCTGGCAATTACACATGTTACTTCGGAGTTGACACGGTAGTGAACGGCGTCGTAGATATGGGTCCGGGTCAGAT
>JACQXG010000030.1 GCA_016208905.1 Nitrospirota bacterium | reverse complement strand
TGCCCCCAGAATATATACACTGAAAATCAGACCGGATAAAATCAGGGAAGTAATAGGCACTGGCGGAAAGGTCATCAGGGGCATAGTTGAAGAGACCGGCGTTAAAATAGACATTGACGATACAGGCACTGTTCACATTGCATCAGTTGACGAAGAATCCGCACGAAAGGCAATTGCTATTGTAGAAGGAATCGTTGCAGAGGCAGAGCTTGGGAAGATTTATATGGGGAAGGTAAAGCGTATAGTGGATTTCGGGGCATTCATTGAAATATTGCCGGGCACAGAGGGACTGCTTCACATTTCCCAGATTTCCGACCAACGGACTGCAAAGGTCACAGATGTCCTGAAAGAAGGGGAAGAAAATATCCCTGTTAAGGTAATTGAAATCGACAAGATGGGCAGGATACGCCTCAGCAGAAAAGAAGCCCTTAAAGAACAGGGAACATAAGTAGACCCTTTTAAGTGTCCATTTGTGGACCAAAAGCAGTAATTATTATTGCAAGAGAAGTCTTAACCCTCTGTCGTGTTGTATTATGTATTTTGGACCTCCTTTGTACAACAGGCCTTGCAAAAACCGTTCAATTCAGACATTAGAAATATAAATAAATGTTTAAAAAAATAAACCTCGACAACAATATACCTGTGCTTATGCAAGCGGCGCGCGAAATGCATTCCGTTTGTATCGGAATCTGGATAAAAATTGGGTCACGTTATGAAAGCCCTGACAAAAGCGGCATATCACATTTCCTTGAGCATATGTTCTTTAAGGGGACTAAGAACCGGACGGCACAGGACATCGCAACAGCAATTGACTCGCTCGGCGGAGAAATAAATGCGTATACATCCACTGAGTATACCGTGTTTTATGTAAAGGTGCTGGAAGAATATATGGAACAGGCCCTCAGTCTGCTGACAGAAATACTCCTGGAATCTACTTTCCCTGAAACGGACATCGAGAAAGAAAAAAACATAGTGTATGAAGAGATAAAAATGGTTGAAGACAATCCTTCCGACTTTGTTCACGACTTATTTAACAAAAGTATCTGGGGTGAAGAAGACCTGGGTCAATCCGTTCTTGGCGATATTAAAACTATCAGCTCATTTACAAGAAGTCATCTGGTTGATCATATAAATAATCATTATGGCACTGAAAACATTATAGTGTCCTGTAGCGGTAAATTCATTGAAGCAAGACTGATCGAGCATCTGAACCGTACAATCGGCTGTCTGGAAAGATGCGGGGAGCAGAAGAATAAGCGTGTCCCCCAATTTTCGGGCTGCATAAATATAGTAACAAAAGACCTCTCAGAATCGCATATCTGCATCGGGCTTAAGGGACTGCAGTATAAAAGTAAAGACAGGTATACGATGCATCTTCTGAATACGATACTCGGTTCAGGCATCAGTTCGAGATTGTTTCAGGGTGTCAGAGAAAAAAGGGGACTTGTATATTCAATTTATTCTTATCATATGTCATATTTTGATACTGGATTGTGGGCTGTTTATGCAGGCACGGACAGGAAACATGTAAGCGAAGTTATTAATATAACGGTAGATGAAATGAGGAACCTCTCGAATTCTGTTACTGCTGAAGAACTTCAAAGGGCAAAGTCACAGCTTAAAGGCAATCTCCTGCTGGCCCTTGAATCAACAAGCAACAAGATGACAAACATAGCCAAGCAGGAAATATATTACGGGAAATATTTTTCACCTAATGAAATAATAAAGATGGTGGAATCAGTGACTCTTGAAAATGTAAAAGACCTCTCTCAAAAGCTTGTGGGGGACAATTCTTTTGCTTTGACTGTTTATGGCCCTGTGAAAGAAAATGACCTCAAGGGTTCTTGTACGCTTTTACAATAGCCTTCACAGCTCTCCTGATTTGAGCTTCTGTAGTATTAATTCCAAGACTTAACCTGACTGCCGAGAGTGCGGCTTCATCACTTAGTCCCATGGCCTTTAGAACAGGAGAAGGTTTATGTTTGCCTTCGTGACATGCGGAGCCGGTCGAGGCGGCGATTTCATTTTTCAATCTCTCCAATAAGACATAGCCCTGAATGTCCGGGAATGAAAGATTCAATGTATTAGGCAGTCGTCTAGTCGGGTGGCCGTTAAGTTTTATGCCGGGGATTTCTTTGCGGAGTTCATCATAAAAAATCCTTGTAAGATATCTCATACCGCTTACTCTCGTTCTCATTTCTTTTTTTGCAATCTCCGCTGCCTTCCCAAGTCCAACGATAGAACAAACATTCTCCGTCCCTGGTCTCAGTCCTCTTTCATGAGAGGCCCCATATAAAATTGGTTTCAGTGCCGTGCCCCATTTAATATAAAGCGCGCCAACACCTTTAGGCCCGTAAAATTTATGCGAAACAATTGTTAAAAGATCGACATTCAGTCTTTTTACATTCACAGGCGCTTTCCCGACAGATTGAGCGGCGTCACAATGAAAAACTATTTTATTACTATTTGCGATTTTCCCTATTTCAGCTATCTGCTGGATAGAGCCTGTTTCGTTATTGGAGTGCATGATGGTTATTAAAATTGTATTTTTTCTTATGAGCTTTTTGAAAACGTCGGGATTAACAATGCCGTATTTATCAACCGGGAGATATGTAACCTTAAAGCCGAGCCCTTCAAGATATTTCAAGGGATTCATTACAGACGGGTGCTCTATGCAGGACGAGATTATATGACCTGTCTTAAACCGCAGCGCTGTACCGAGTATGGCCATGTTATTTGACTCTGTGCCGCCGGATGTAAATATTATTTCTTCAGGCCTTGTATTGATCAAATCTGCAACTTGTTTTCGCGCATTTTCTACAGCCTTCCTTGCCGCTTCGCCATAAGGATGAGCGCTGGAGGGATTGCCGAAGTTATGTCTGAGACATACGGCCATAGCAGAGACGACCTCAGGAGACAAAGGGGTCGAGGCGTTGTTATCAAGGTACACTGGATTTAATGATGAAATCGCTGTTTGCTTCATATGTGTTGCAGGCGGGTGTCAGGAAGAAGCACGGTCCATGTCCCTGTGTGTTACTGATGTTTTAAGTTTTTGGTCCTTCAATTTTTTTTCAAGCTCCTGGACGATAGCCGGCGACCTGTGCCTTCCTCCTGTGCATCCAATACCGATGGTGAGATAGCTTCTGCCTTCCTGTTCATAAAGAGGAATAATGTGATTGAGCAGAGGATAGAGTTTATCAAAGAATTCCCTGGTGCTGTCCTGTGAAAGGACAAATTTACTGACTCTCTGTGAAGTTCCCGGATATGCCCTGAGTGTTACTATGAAATAAGGGTTGGGAAGGAACCTTACATCGAACAGGAGGTCTGCTTCAGGAGGTATTCCGTATTTATAACCGAAGGACACCAGGCTGACAGTCATCTTTCCTGCGCCTTTATTAAGATATTTTTTTGCTACAAATTTACGCAGTTGATGGGGAGTCATGGAAGAAGTATCAATTATGTTATCGGCTTCCTGCTTTACGTATGAGAGTAGTTCTGTCTCTTTCAGGATTGCCTTCCTGAGGTCCTTATATCCAAGCGGATGGGGCCTTCTCGTTTCCTTGAATCTTCTGATAAGGACATCGTCTGCTGCCTCAAGAAATATGACTTCGATTTTGTATTTTTGTCTTAAGGCAGATAACGTTCTGGAAAAATCCGTTAGTAATTTTCTTTCTCTGATATCGATGCCGATAGCTATTTTTTTAGTAGTAGGTGTTTTATTGCTTAAATTGATAAAGGTCTCGATAAATGGCAGTGGAAGGTTGTCTACACAGAAAAAACCGCCGTCTTCAAAGGCATTAAGCGCAACTGTTTTACCCGACCCGGAGAGACCTGTAAGTATAATAGTAAAAAGTTGATTTACTTTAGGGCCTCTCACTTTATCGGTTCAATAAGTCCGAAGTGCCCGTCATTTCTTTTATATAAGACGTTGATATCTCCTGAAGATGCATTCGTAAATACAAAAAAGACTTTATCCTGTAAATCCATCTGCATGGCGGCTTCTTCAACACTCATCGGTTTAATATTGTAGGATTTGTTCTTTATGATTGTCGGCATTGTTTCTTCTGCTTCCGGCAGAGATTCGGATTTGTTTTTGGATTTCCTGAGAGTTACGTTTTTTTCTTTGTATTTTTTGACCTGCCGGGCAAGCTTTTCTACTACATCGTCAATGGATGAATACATTTCTTCAGTGGTACTTACCGCCTGAATGAACGAGCCGTTGAGTTTCAGAAGGACTTCTGCTTTATGCCGGTATTTTTCAACACTTAAAGTAACGGTTGCTTCAGAGATATTGCCGAGATATTTATTAAATTTACCGACCTTTTCCTCTGCATACTCTTTGAGGTTCCTGGTGAGTTCCATCTGTCTGCAGTTAATAATTATATTCATTTATTCCTCCTTTGCATAACATACTGAGTATTAATATCTTAGAACCATTTTTTGCGTTTCAAATGAGATGGTATCTTGAGTTCTTCTCTATACTTTGCCGTTGTCCTTCGTGCAACACTTATGCCCTTGTCTTTCAGCAAGTCGACTATTTTCTGGTCATTCAACGGGTCTTTCGAGTTTTCATCGGTAATGATCTGCTTTATAAGATTTTTTACAGTTGATGATGACATTTCTCCGCTCTCTGAGGGTACTGAGTTACTGAAGAAATATCTGAAGTTCAGAAGTCCTTGAGGACACTGTATATATTTATTGGATGTAACTCTGCTTATTGTACTTTCGTGCATGCCCAGATCTTCTGCGATATCTCGGAGGTTCAGGGGTTTAAGGTATTTATGTCCTTTTCTGAAAAAGTCTTCCTGGAATTTCAGGATGCTGTCAGTTACTTTGTAGATAGTCTTGTTTCTCTGGTCAAGGCTTCTCAACAGCCATATGGCAGAACGTAATTTGTCCTCCAGAAACTGTTTTTCCTCCGGGCCCAATGTTTTTTTATTTGCCAGAAGCCTTCTGTAATAATTTGACAGCCTGAGTTTTGGAATCCCTTCGTCATTTAAAGTTATTATGAAGGCGCCGTCCGACTCTTCAACGTAAACATCGGGAATTATATGGACGGGTTCGTCGCTTGAGTAGTTTCTTCCAGGCCTGGGTTCAAGCCCCTCAATGATCTTGACGGCTGCAAAAATATCATCAATCCCCACCTTAAAGTTAGAGGCCAGCTGTTTATACTTTTTCCTTTCAAGCTCGGAGAAACCTTCTGTAAGAATCTGTTCTACCAGAGTCCCCTTGAGGTTCAGCGGGGCCAACTGCAGCAGCAAACACTCCTGAAGGTCCCTGGCGCCGACTCCTGATGGGTCCAGTCCCTGAACAAATTTCAAGGCTTCTTCGACAGTTTTCATGTCTGCTTCCGCCATCTTTGCGATTTCATCCAATGATGCCTGCAGATAGCCGTAGTCGTTCAGGTTGTTAATAATAATTTCTTCAGTCCTCCTGACAATCCCGGATTCTGAAGAGAGTCTCAACTGCCACAGGAGATGTTCATATAAGTCTATTCTGGACCTGTTTCGTTCAAACGGTGAGTTGGTTTCTTCTGTGCCTTCGCTAAAATAACCGAAATCCCTTCCATCGCTTTCTCTTTCCTCAAAGTAATTGTCGGTGGTAAAACCGAATATCTTTTCGAGAGGGGCTTCCGCAAATTCGGAAGGCTCCTGAAATTTTTCTTCCTCTGAGACCGGACCGGACAGTTCATTTTTCCCTTCAGGCTCTCTCTCAACGATTTCTTCGAGCAGAGGATTATTCATAAGTTCCTGGTTGATGTCCTGAGTCAGCTCAAGCAGAGGCAGCTGGAGAAGTTTTATTGACTGCTGAAGCTGCGGGGTCAGTATTAACTTCTGGGAAAGTCTGAGTTCGAGTCTCTGTTCCTGTGCCATTATAACCTGAACTCCTCTCCAAGATAACTTTTTTTCACTAACGCATTACTGACAAGGTCAGACGGCACTCCATGAGCTAAAATCAGTCCGTCGTTTATAATATATGCCCGATCGGTTATTGATAAAGTTTCCCGCACATTGTGATCGGTTATAATAAGGCCTATCCCCCTGTCTGTCAGTTGCCTTAATGTGGTTTTTAATTCATTAACGGCAAGGGGGTCAATTCCTGCAAACGGTTCATCGAGCAATATAAATACTGGATCGACAGCAATCGCCCTTGCTATTTCCACTTTTCTCCGTTCCCCGCCGGACAAATGATACCCATAGCTCTTTGCAATGGGTTCAAGATTAAATTCCTGCAGGATACGTTTAAGTTTTTCCTGTTTTGAATTTTTTTTGGCATCTGCTATTTCAAGAACAGCTTTTATGTTGTCTTCGACCTTAAGTTTTCTGAAAATAGAGGCTTCCTGAGGCAGGTAACCGATACCTTTTCTTGCCCTTTTATACATCGGAGAATTGTTTAGATTTTCACCATCCAGATATATGGCTCCGCCGTCAGGAATAATAAGCCCGAGTATCATATAAAAAGTGGTAGTTTTTCCCGCACCGTTCGGCCCGAGAAGACCCACAATTTCTCCTGAATTAATATTCAGGGTGATATCAGTAACCACCGGTTTACCGCTATAATTTTTCTTGAGTCCGACAACCTCGAGTGAATGCATCAATCAAGTCCTTGTTTGTTTTGAAGAACGACTCTGCTTCCATCAACCACGGCACGATCGTCCTGTAAATAGAATATTATTCTTGTTCCTGAGATTACGTTTTCTCCCTCAACTGCTTTTGGGTTCCCGGAGAATATAATTTTTTTTTCATCTTCTATATATACGGCTTCGTCCGAAAATAATGCCCTTTCAGCTTTGTGGACTTTTACATTCCCTACAGCATGTATTCTTTTAACTTTGCTTTCAGCATTGTCATAAAAGACAGTCATTTTATCTGAATAAATTTCTATGTCATCGGTTTTTGCCAGCACCGTACCTTCAAAAATTGCAGTATTGGTTTTATTGTCTGCAGTAAGGGTTTGAGATGTTATAACTACCGGTGTCTTTTCCGCCTTGTTACTCAGGGCGGCGGCAAATGCCGCAGGATGCATTATTATGGCTGATAAAACTAAGCTAACGATAAAATATGGCTTTAACATCTTTCATTATCCTTACTTGCTGCTGCTTTACTTTTGCATCCAGGCCCGTTCCCGTGATCAGGAAACTATTGCCGCTGAATTTAATCTGATCTTCTGTAGTTATTAATTCATCTTTGCTGTTCCACTTAAGTGTGTCTGTAGTAAACTTTGTGTCCTTTATGTTCAGCTCTACTGATTTATTTAGTGTTACGTTGCCTTTTTCAATTTCATAAATGCCGCTTTCACTGGAAAGATAAATTTCCGGGGACCGGTTTATCTTTAAAGATAAAGATGTAAGATAGACCTCCTTATTGCCTGTCGGCAGGAGTGCTTTTTCCGATGTCAATTCCCATTTGACCGTGTTGCCTTCTCTGTGCTTCAAATGCAGGTTATCCATAGAGGAGGTCTGGTACGAAGGGAAAATATTTACACTGCTTTCGTTGTAATTTAATATAATCAGAATTCCAAAAATAAATATTGCAGATATAATCCAGAATGATCTGCTTTTGATCATAAAGTAGTCTATCACACAGTGTGTACCTTGTAAAGTCTCTGGCAAGAAAAATGCTACGAATGCCGCTTAATATATATTTTTTCAAAATGGATGCAATCAGGAAGGACATAATTCCGGAGAGAGAGCGAACTGAAAAAGCTTTTTTTTAATAGTCTAAATAAAATATTTTGATGAGCCTATTTGTTTATATAGTTATTCCTTGACATTCAATTTAGGAAATGTTATCAATATACGTTTGATTCAGATTCTCTTCAAAAAGCAGAATTTATATACGTATAAACAAAACTTAAGACTCATCGATTTTAATTTTTTAACTGAGGGAAAAGTTTAATGAGTAAAACTGCTACGTTTGAAAGAGGGATTCACCCTAAATATCACAAGGAACTGGCCTCAGCTAAATCTATCACTCGAGCTGACCTTCCTCAAAGGATTGTGATCCCGGTAAGCCAGCATATAGGGGCGCCTGCTAAACCTGTAGTCAACATCGGCGATGAAGTCAAGCGGGGACAGGTTATAGGATCTGCAACGGGTTTTGTTTCTTCTCCTGTTCATTCCTCTATTTCAGGAAAGGTAATAGCAATAGCAGATTTCCCGACCTCGGCAGGAAGGATGGTACAATCAATAGTTATTGAAAGCGACGGGAATGATGAGGCAATATCATTCAAGGAACATCCCGATTATATGGATCTTTCCGCAGATGAAATCAAGACAATTATAAAGGATGCGGGAATAGTGGGAATGGGAGGGGCCGCATTCCCTACGAATGTAAAACTCTCTCCGCCCAAAGAAAAAACCATAGATGCAGTGATAATAAACGGGGCCGAGTGTGAGCCTTATTTAACTGCTGACCACAGATTGATGGTAGAACACCCCAGGGAAGTTGTTGAGGGATTGAAAATCATTATGAAGTCCCTTGGCGTAAAAGAGGGGCATATAGGGATTGAGGAAAATAAACCTGATGCAATAAAAGCGATGGGGTCCGCTGTATCAGGCGAGTCAAACATTAAAGTCTGGCCGCTGGAGATAAAATACCCGCAGGGCGCTGAAAAGATGCTGATCAAGGCCGTAAAGGGCAGGGAGGTCCCGAGCAAGGGGCTACCTATGGACGTTGGCGTGGTGGTGCAGAATGTCGGTACTGCGCTTGCAGTTTATGAAGCTGTGCGTTTCGGCAAGCCTCTTATTGAAAGGGTCGTCACAGTTACGGGTAATGGAATAAAAGAGCCTAAAAATATGATGGTAAGAATCGGCACTCTCATGTCCGATGTGATTGAACAGTGCGGCGGGCTGGTTGACGGCGCTGTCAAAGTCATATCCGGAGGACCGATGATGGGGTTTGCTCAATGGACCCTTGACGTGCCGGTTGTAAAAGGCACCTCGGGCATTCTGGTCCTTGCTGAAGATGAATACGTTTCGTCGGACCAGTATTCGGCATGCATAAGATGCGGGAGCTGTATTGATGTCTGTCCCATGGGACTTAATCCCTCGATCCTGAGTATTTATTCGGAGAAGGGTTTCTATGAAGACGCAAAGGCCAATAATCTCTTTGATTGTTTTGAATGCGGTTCATGCGCTTACGTCTGTCCGGCAAAGCGACCCATGGTCCAGTTTATAAGACTAGCAAAATCACAGGTGAAGCCGTAATAAAGCAGTAGTGGCGCGTAACAACATGCCGCTACATAAAACGATTATAAATATTTTGAGAGGAATAAATGGCAACTGAAGCAAAGGCACATGAATTAATAGTTTCTGTCAGTCCGCATGTAAGGGGCGATGAAACAGTCGCCCGTATCATGTGGACGGTCAATCTCTCACTCCTTCCTGCTTTCTTAATGTCTGTATATTACTTTGGTCCGCTGGCGGCATTTGTGACCGGTCTTTGTATTTTATCCGCGGTTCTTTCA
>JACQXG010000048.1 GCA_016208905.1 Nitrospirota bacterium | reverse complement strand
TTCTCAACATCTCTGAATACCATACCCCCAGCACTCGGTAAGATTCAGTCTGAAAGTGGGGTTATTCTAGGCCTTCAGATCCAAAAATCCTATGTGGTAAATTTAGACCTAAATCTCAAGAATATTGAGTTTTAGGAAAAAGGGCGCGGAATAGACATCATACCCCCCTGTAGTTAAAGAAGCAAGTTTTTTGTTAAGTAAAGCATCCAGGTCTACTGGTGGCAGCATCAGGGCCTCTATCGGAATATCCGGACGCTTTTCTTGAGCAAGCTGCCAAGGCGACTTGTTTTCTTTGTAAGTATTGGGCCTTTCGAGATTGAAGAATAGTTGATAGGTATAAGCCTTAGACATAAAATCATCCCTGTCAGCAAAACTTTCAATCTCGTAGAAGTCGACTTCGATTAAATTGTGTACGGTTTCCACGTCAGACTGGAACCTGTGTGCTCCCGGTGGAATAGTGCCATGTGTAAGTTTGGCGGATTCAATTGTTATTGTGTAAGCAGAAGGCTTTTTAGCTGACCAGGAGCCAACATATTCGCTTCCGTTATCGGTTTGCCTAATGCCTTCTTTGATAATCAGGCCGTATTTTTCAAGGTGTTCATTGACATATTCGGCAAAGAGCTCTGAATGAATAATTGAACGTTCATCGGCAAAGCCTAAGAACTGCACGCCACAGCTTATCTCGCGCAGTGTGTATTGGACCTTAGGTAGTCTTTTACGCATCATTGGTACCCAGTATTCTGGGATATCATCGAGGTCTTTAGTATCCTCGCATACGCGCTCAAAGAGAGCGAATTGTTTTTTGATCTCCCGCAGGTTTTGCTTGGTGACGTGCTTTTTGCGGCGCTGACGGCTTGAGACGCCGTTTTCGCGCCATATCTTGCGCATGGTTTTGGCTGAAGTAGTTAAATTCTCTAAGACTTTGATCTGTTCAGCCCCCAGGCGCTTATAGTCATCCTTGAGTTTTACGATTTTCTGTATTAAGTCCTGCGATGTCTTATGGGGAGAGCGATGCGGCCTGCGCGACATATCAGCTAATGCTTGATAACCGCCAATTTCAAAGCGCCTAACCCATTTGCGCACCGTTTTAGGGGTTGTGGCAAAAATTCTGGCAGTGGGCTTTACGCCGTGTTCTTTGGCATACACGACCATCTGATAGCGCTGTTGTTTTTTATCTTTACTTAATCGCATAACCTGATACCATTGATACGGACACATATAACCAACTCCTTTCTGGCGATTGGAGTATAGTGTATCAGGTTATCATGTGTCCATTTATATTTTCAAAAGGGTCGTTAATGTAACGATACCATTCAGCGACTCTGCGCCATTGCCAAAATAAGCAGTCGCGTGTATTTTGAATCCGGGTTGGTTCATAGTCACCATGTACGGCAATACCATTCTTTTTATAGGGTGCTACATGTATCCTAGTTTTAAGATCGTTGATTCTAGGGGCTCTGTGGCTTAAAGAATTTGTGCCAAATTGCACTTTTGGCGTTTCGCGCCTAAAATCTTTAAAAAGCCCCTTTAAATACAAAAAAGCTTTAAAACTAATTCTTTTAATCTTTCGCAGCCTTGAGGGGGTGGGGGTATGATCTCTCTTCCCATTCCCGTAGAAGCGTTAATCTTCTCCTTGACATTTACACAACATTGAGATATATTGTAAATATGGTCAAAACTATTAACAAAGCATTTCAATATCGCTTGTATCCAACAGTGGAGCAGGGTAAAATTCTTGCGTCCCACTTTGGTCAAGCTCGCTTTGTTTACAACTATTTTCTCCGCAAGCGGATAGACTACTATGCGGCGAATAAGGGACATGAAAAGCAAAGTCTTAACTATCATGATACAGCTAAAATGCTGACCGAACTTAAACAACAGCCCAAATTCGCATGGCTTAAAGAGTCTAATTCGCAATCCCTTCAACAGTCTTTGCGTCATCTGGATACTGCGTATTCTCACTTCTTCAATGATGGCTTTAAGTTCCCAGGCTTTAAAAAGAAGAACCGAAAACAGTCGTTTTCTGTTCCCCAACATTTTAATATAGATACCAAGACAAAACTGCTTTACATCCCGAAACTCACTCCGATAAAGATTGTTCTGCATCGCCCGATTGAAGGGAAGATGAAAAGCGTTACAATCTCCAAGACCCCGTCCGGTAAATACTTTGCTTCTGTTCTTTGCGAGATTGAGAAAACTGTAAAGTCTAAACAAACTGGAGGAGAGATTGGAATTGACATCGGCATTAAGTCTTTTGCTGTTACATCTAAAGGTGAAAGAATTGATGCTCCCAAGTTTCTTCGCCAGTCCGAAGAAAAGTTGACACGCCTTCAACGACTGCTTTCTCGGAAAGTTAAAGGCAGCAATAAGAGAAATAAGATGCGGATCAAAGTTGCCCGTATACACGATAAGATTTCTAACCAAAGAAATGATTTTCTTCACAAATTGAGTCATCGGATAGTAAGCGAGAACCAAGCTATTTTTGCCGAGAACTTGCATGTGAAGGGGATCATGGCTAATCGCTGTCTGGCTAAATCCGTTTCTGATGCTGGATGGAGTGAGTTTGTTCGCCAGATTAAGTATAAGTCTGAGTGGCATGGAGTATATTTTAAGCAGATTGACCGATTTCTCCCTTCTTCCAAAAGATGCAATTCTTGTGGATGGATTAACGAATCCTTGATGCTCGCCGACAGAGAATGGGTCTGTCAAGATTGCGGTCAAGTTGTTGATAGAGATTTTAACGCTGCTCAAAATATCCTCCAATTTGGTAAGCTTGAAACAAGTACCGAGGGACGCTCGGAAACTAAACGCCCAGGGAGACTACGCGCTGTCAGACGGGTCGTTGAACTGGGAAGCCGCCTGCTTTAGCCGGCGGAGCCGTCACACAGTTGTAATAAGCATATTTCCTATTACGTCAATAGCCAGTTACGCCATAAGCATACCCGCATTTTCCGCACTTCATCAATCCTGAAAGTAAAT
>JACQXG010000039.1 GCA_016208905.1 Nitrospirota bacterium | reverse complement strand
TACTAACATCGGAAGAGGAACACCTGAGCCGGTATACAAGACAACATTTTTATCATCTGAGTCTCTTGTTAATTCTATGCTCCTGAAGGCCTTCAGGGACACGGCTATGCCTTCTATTCTACTGTCCGGGGCAAGCAGGTTAGTTCCCGCACCAATAACTAATAAAGGAATATTTTCTTTTTCAGCGGCCAGCAGGACGTTTTTCAATGACAGGGGGTCTTCCGGGAAAACCATAATATCAACCGGACCGCCGATCCCCAGGGACGTATGCGCGGACAGTGGCTCATCGAATTTTATTTCGCCTTTAAAAACACCTTTGTCGAAAATTTGTTTTAATTCTTTTTCATTCATTGAACAAGTCAACATTTATCAATCTCAATTCCAATGTCATTCCCTTCCACCCTCATCCCTCATCCCTCATCCCTCATCCCTCATCCCTCATCCCTCATCCCTCATCCCTCATCCCTCATCCTTCATCCTTCATCCTTCATCCTTCATCCTTCTCAAAAACTCCTCCCCGATCTTCCATACATCTCCCGCACCAGTTCGGAGTTGACTCCAGGCAGCGGCTTTTCTCCGGCAGAATATATATCCAGTAAAATAACTTTGTCGGCATCTGCAAATGCATCGATAAATTCAGGGAGCAAATCCCTTGTCCTCGTGTATCTGTGCGGCTGGAAAAGCACTACAAGCCTGCCTCCGGCAGTCTTGAGTTTAGAGTCAGGAGTTACGAGTTCAGGTCTGGTTGACTCTTGACTCTTGACTCTTGACTCTGAATTTCTTGCCTCTCTGGCTGCCTTTAACGTCGCCATAATTTCGGCAGGATGGTGTCCGTAATCATCAATCACATTAATTCCGGCAACCGTTCCTTTTAACTCAAACCTCCGCTGCACCCCGCTGAAATTCTTCAGGGCCTTTCTTATGATGTCCATATTGACCTTGAGTTCATTAGCAACCGCAACTGTTGCAAGACAGTTGCATATATTGTGTCTCCCTATAAGAGGGACTTCAAAAATACCGAGTGACTTGCCGTTTAAAACAGCTTCAAAGACTGAGCTAAGACCCTCTGTACTTATATTTTTTGCCGTAAGATCCAGGTCTGCGCCCAGGCCGTAAGTAATAAATCTTCTCTGTATCTTTGGTATCAGCTCTTTTATATAATCATTGTCCCCGCACAGAATTGACAGTCCGTAAAAGGGCACTTTGTTAACAAATGACAGAAATGCATTTTTTATCTCCTCGATGCTCTTAAAAAAATCCATATGTTCCCTGTCGATATTTGTAACGACTGCAATCGTCGGTGAAAGTTTCAGAAAAGAACCGTCACTCTCATCCGCTTCAGCCACAAGAAACTCCCCCCAGCCGAGTTTTGCATTGCTGCCTATCCCTTTAAGCTTGCCCCCGATCACAACTGTGGGGTCCAGTTTCCCTTCACCCAGGACACTCGCAACCAAAGATGTAGTCGTTGTCTTTCCGTGCGCCCCTGCCACAAGCACTCCGTATTTAAGCCTTGCCAGCTCGGCAAGCATCTCGGCCCTGGGTATCACCGGAATCGACATTTTTCTTGCGGCTATCACTTCCGGGTTGACTGAGTTGACCGCAGAAGATATAACGACCACATCGGCTTTTTTTACATTTTCCGTCTTATGGCCGATGCTTATATTGATTCCCATTCCCTTTAGTCTTTTAGTGGTTTCAGACTCATTCATATCAGAGCCCTCAACTTCATAGCCAAGATTATGCAGCACCTCGGCAATGCCGCTCATTCCGACGCCGCCTATACCTACAAAATGCACTTTTTCAAACCGTTTATACATAATTAGTTATAGTGTCAGTGTCAGTTGTTAGTGTCAGTTTTTTCTTAACTGACACTGTCACTACTCACTGACACTTTAATCACTTGACTTGAACCTTTCTGTGTTCTATATGTTGCCTTTTTTTTTAACAGCCCCATCATAAGTTCAATGACTTTTCCAGCCGCGTCACTGCTGCCGAGGGACTTGCTTATGCGTTCCATTTCTCCTATGGCATCGGGCTCCTCCAGCAGGTGTTTGATAAGGTCAGAGAGCGTTTTACCGTTAAGGTCTCTTTCAAGAAGCATCTGTGCGGCGCCTATGTCCCAGAGTTTTCTTGCATTGATTTCCTGATGGTTTGCGGCAGCGTATGGATACGGCACAAGGATGGCGGCTTTTCCGCATGCCGTCAATTCAGCAAGCGTGGTTGCGCCGGCCCTTGAAATAATGAGGTCAGCCACAGCATAGGCGTCCGCCATTTCATATGCGAAAGGAATAACGCTCCCTCTGAATTCCCTTGAGCGGTACACCTCTTTCATTGAGTCACAATCCTTTTCTCCGGTCTGATGCAAAAACTGAATATGGTTTTTAAGAGGTTCAAGGTATACCAGCGCCTCCCCCACTGCGCTGTTAATACTGCTTGCGCCTAAACTGCCGCCGAATACAAATATCGTAAACCGGTCCCTGTCAAGACTGAAGTTCTCGCAGCCTCTTTCTCTATCGCCTTTCAATATTTCCGCCCTTATGGGATTGCCGGTCATATAGGTTTTGTCCCGCGGAAAATATTTAATGCTCTCATGATATGTAACGGCAACAGTGTCAACAAATCTGCCCAGAATCCTGTTGGCAAGACCCGGCAGCGTATTCTGTTCATGGATGATTGTAGGGATACCCATCATCTTCGCGCTTAAAACCACAGGGCCTGAACTGTATCCTCCGACACCCAAAACCAGGTCCGGTTTGATTTCCTTCAGCAAGTCACGCGAATCCTTTAAAGACGCCGGGATTTTAAAAATTGATTTAATAGTTTTAAAAATACTCTTGCCCACAAGACCTTCAGACCTTATGAATCTTACATCATACCCTTCTTTGGGGATAATCCTGGACTCCATCCCCCTGGAAGTCCCGACAAAAGTAACTACCGCGTCAGCAAGCGCGTTTCTTAATTCTTTCGCTATTGCTAACGCCGGGAAAATATGCCCTCCTGTTCCTCCTCCTGCAATAATAATTTTCATCTCCGCCTGTAACTCCAGGAATCCGCCCTTCCCGTCCTTAACAATCCGCCTTTGTTTTCCCCTTTAAACTGAAAATGAGAGGTTTGACGGGAAGTGACGTCTTCATTTTTTGCAGCGATATTTATAAGTATCCCCACAGCCGCCATATTTACGAGAAGCGCTGATCCGCCGTAACTTATAAAAGGCAGGGGCAGTCCCTTTGTCGGCATTAAGCCTGTTGATACGGCAATATTTATAATAGCCTGCACTCCGATCAACATAGTTAGTCCCAATGTCAGAAAGTAACTGAAAGGGTCCCTGGTCCCCGCCGAGACCTGGAAACCTTTCAGAAAAAGCCAGACAAAAATACAGAGCACAACCACTGCCCCGACCAGACCAAGCTCTTCACCAATCAGGGAGAAAATAAAGTCGGTATGGGCCTCCGGCAAAAAATATAATTTCTGCTTGCTGCCTCCCAGACCGAGACCCATAAACCGTCCGTTCCCAAAGGCGATAAAAGATTGAACGAGTTGAAACCCGCAGCCCTGCGAGTCCTTCCACGGATCGAGAAAACACAATAATCTTTTCGACCGGTATGACGAAGTCATAATTAGCATATAAACAGCCGGAAGAGCGAGAAGTACAAGTGAGCCTATGTGGCTTAATCTTGCGCCCCCCAGTATTAACAGGCCTACTGTAAGTATCCCCAGACTCATCACAGCGCCAAAATCAGGCTGCTTGATAATAACAGCCTGGAAGATGAGCATGACACCGACAGGGACCATAATACCGTAACGGAAATCCCTCATCCTGTGAATGTTCCTGTCCATATAATCCGCCAGAAAAATCACCATGACCACCTTTACAAGCTCTGAGGGCTGAAATGTAGTCGGCCACAGCCTCAGCCATCTCCTTGCGCCATTGGCCGAAATTCCAATACCGGGCATAAATACCAATACCAATAATACAAAGGAGACCGCTAACAGGACATAAACCACCGGCCTGTATTTCAGATAATCTATTTTTGACAGTAATATCATTACAACTGTTCCAATGCATACTGTAAAAAGATGTTTCAATAAAAAATTAAATCCGCTTCCACTTTCCCTCATGGACATGAGGGCCGTGGAGCTGTAAACCATCATGATCCCGATCCCTACGAGTATCAGCACTGATATTAAAATGCTCCTTGTGTGTTTAGTATTCATATCAAATAGTGTCAGTGCTGGAAAATATATTCCTGTTCACTCTTAACTCTTCTACCGCTTCCTTAAACTTCCTTCCCCTGTCTTCAAAGTCTTTAAACATGTCAAAGCTGGCGCAACCCGGCGATAACATTACAACATCACCTGCAGAGGCTTTTGACATTGATAATGCAACCGCCTCTCCGAGATCAGACACCTGATGCGTCTCAGTTATCGCGCCCAACGCCTTTGCAATGACCTCTTTTGCCTTGCCGATTAAAATGAGGACTTTAACTTTTTTCTCTATCAAATCCCGCAATATCGAAAAGTCATTCCCTTTATCCAACCCCCCCATAATCAGGATTACGTCGTTAAAGTCTTCCAGGGATTTGGCAACAGCGCCTACGTTTGTGCCTTTTGAATCATTTATGAATCTGACGCCATTGACTTCATCAACAAATTCAATCCGGTGTTCAAGTCCGGGAAAAGTCTTCAATACGGTCCTGACGGCAGCTGGACTGCATCCTGAGATCAGAGCCATCAAAGAAGCCGCCATGGCATTTTCAAGATTGTGCGCTCCCTTAATTTTTATCTCATTCTGAGATATAAGCGGGAAGGGAGAAGCGGGAAGGGAGAAGTGGGCAAAATTGCAATAAATTATTCCATCTCTTAAATATGCGCCTTCCATCTCTTTCGTCCGGCTGAAATAAATAGTTTTTGGTTTTTCACTTCTTACTTCCAACTTCTCACTTCTCACTTTTGCTATCTCCGGATCATCCGCATTAATGATCAAAAAATCTTCCGGTGTCTGTTTTTCAAAAATCCTTGCCTTTGCATCTATGTAATCGCTCATGCTGTTATACCTGTCAAGGTGGTCCGGAGTTATGTTAAGAATAGCCGCAATGTTCGGCCTGAATTCCTCTATTGTTTCAAGCTGAAAACTTGATATCTCCGCAACGATAAAATCAGGTAACGGGTGACGGGTGACGGATGACGGATCCGTTGTTTCTTCTCCCTCGCCCCTTGCCCCTTGCCCTTTGCCCCATTTTAAAATTTCTTCTGTCAATGCATTACCGATATTCCCACCTAACAGTGTATTGTACCCTGCTTCTCTCAGCATAAGGTCAACAAGCGTAGTGACCGTAGATTTCCCGTTCGTGCCGGTAATGCCGATAAACTCCTCTTGCCCCTTGCCCCTTGCCCCTTGCCCCTTTATTACCTGATACGCGAGCTCAAGCTCGCCGATAACAGGTATCCCTTTTATACTTGCCTTAACAAGGAATGGAACATATAGAGGCACCCCGGGACTGATAACTATTAAGTCGAGTGAATCAATAATGTCCGCGGCTTTGCTGTCTTCTATGAACTTGACAGCCGGCAGCAATTTATTTATTTGATCTTCTAAAGAACCGGGCGATTTCCTGTCGGTAATTGTTACCTTGGCCCCTAATTCAACAAGAAGGTTGGCCGCCCCGGTGCCGCTTCTTGCAAGACCGACAACGAGCACTTTTTTGCCCTTAAATTTATTTTTCTTTTCTTCTACCTGTATCATTTTATAAGCTATCAGCTTTCAGCTGTAAGCTGTCAGTCTTAAAATTATCGAAGTCCTGACTGCTGATCCCTGATTGCTGATACCTCTTTTTCATCTCACCTTCAGCGTCGTCAAACTTAACAGCGCCAGTATTATACCAATTATCCAGAATCTGACTATTACCTTCGGCTCCGGCCATCCTTTTGCTTCAAAGTGGTGGTGAATCGGGGCCATTTTAAAGACCCTTTTCCCGGTCATTTTGAATGAGGCCACCTGAATCATCACTGAAAAGGTCTCTATCACAAAAATACCCCCGACAATAGCGAGAACGATTTCCTGCTTTGTAATTACAGCAAGTGTTCCCAGCGCCCCTCCAAGCCCGAGTGAGCCGACATCCCCCATAAATATTTCCGCGGGATAACTGTTGTACCACAAAAAACCGAGAGAGGCCCCGAACATGGCGCCGCAAAAAACAGTCAGCTCCCCTACGCCGGGCAGGTGTAATACATGGAGGTATTGCGAAAAACCAGCATGACCCGATATATAAACAAGCGCGCCGTTGGCCAGGCAGGCAATGCCGACCAGTCCAATGGCAAGACCGTCTATGCCGTCTGTAAGGTTAACGGCATTTGAAGAGCCGACAATCACAAGGATGGAAAAAGGGATATAGAACCATCCAAGATCAATCAGCCATTTTTTAAAAAAAGGGATGCTTAATTTTGCGACATATAAATCATTCGGATCATGATAAAACAGAAGTCCTATGGCCATGGCAAGCACAATCTGTAAAGTAAATTTATACCACCCCTTTAGCCCCTTCGAATCTTTCTTTATTACCTTCAGATAGTCATCTGCCAGACCGATACAACCATATCCTGTTATTGCCAGCATCATTATTAAAATAAATTTATTGCTCAAATCTCCCCACATTAAAACACTTGCAAGCACAGACAAAATAATAAGGATGCCGCCCATTGTCGGAGTGCCTGCTTTATGAAGATGGGTCTTCGGCCCGTCATCTCTTTCATACTGGGTAAAACTGACCTTTCTGAGCTTTTTAATAATCCATGGCGCCAATAAGAAATGAATTAACAGCGCGGTTATGACTGCAAGGGCGGCCCGGAAGGTTATGTACCTGAATACATTTAAGGGAGAATAAAGCTCATGAAAGGAATAAATAAGTTTATACAGCATCAGTTATTCCCTCAATAATCTTTTCCATAGTCATCGACCTCGAACCTTTTACAAGTACGGTGTCACCCGGTCTCAAAATAGCCATGATGTTGTCTTTTGCTGAATCAGCGTCTATATAAGTAAATACCTCAGGGGCCGCAGCCCCGCTTTTCTCACTCGCGCTTTCTTCTGCCGCCATATTCATCATTTCCCCGACTGCCACAAAAACATCCACTCCGGTTTCAGATATCATTCTTCCGATGGCCCTGTGCTCTTTTTCCGAAAATTCGTCCAGCTCACGCATGTCGCCAAGGACAGCCACCACCCTGCCCCCGGAGCCAAGACGGACGAGCTCTTTTACCGACTTTTCTACTGAGGAAGGATTAGCATTATAGGAATCATTGATTACAGTAATACCGTTTTTTTCAATCACTTCAAATCTCATCGGGAATCCGCTATAGGCCCCAAGCGCGGCCCTGATTTCATCAATACTCATGCCGAGTGAAAAAGTCACGGCTGATGCCGCAAGCGCGTTATACACATTGAAAAGGCCGTGCACTTTCAGATTGACGGTTGCACCGCCATTCCCTTTTATCTCAAGTAAGAAATCACTGCCCGTCTTTGTAGCGCGAACGTCCCTGGCCATGACATGGGCCTCATTATTTACTGCAAAAGTAATCATTTCCCCTTCAAAGTCTTTTGTCCGTTCCAGGCCCTGCATTAAAAAATCATTATCTGCGTTGACCACTGCGACACTCAAACCCTCAAGGATTTCAAGTTTTGCGGCCCTGACCGCCTCATAACTGCCGAGCATGCCGACATGTGCAGAGCCAATGTTTGTTATAACGCCGTGGCTCGGCACGGCTATTTCACATAACCTTCTTATTTCCCCTGATGCATTCATCCCCATTTCAAGCACAACAACTTCGTCATCCGGGTGCAGTCTCGTAAGGCTTAAAGGCAGACCAATATGGTTATTAAGATTCCCTTCATTTTTTAGTGTCCTATATTTCCCTGACAGGATCTGGTAAATCATTTCCTTTGTTGTAGTCTTGCCATTGCTTCCGGTAACAGCAACTACCGGGATTTTTCGTCTCATCCGCAGAAAATGCGCAAGATCCTGCAAAGACCTGAGAGTGTCGTTTACACAAATAATTACCTTGCCTGCCGGTAATGATTCAGGCCTTATTCCCACGATTGCACCGCTGCCTTTTACAAGAGCATTAGTAAGAAAATCATGGCCGTCAAATTTATCTCCTCTTATGGCAAAAAAAACCTCGCCTTCAGATATCTTCCGGGAATCGATGGAGACCCCGCTGAATGTTTTAGAGTCCTCCGACAGAAGCTCTCCACCTGTTGCTTCAATAATGTCTTCGACAGTCAATATAGCCATATTTAAAAAATCAGCTGTTAGCAATTAGAAAAGAGCGGCTATAGACTATCCGCTTACCGCTAATCGCTTCTTTATTTCCTTCTTTAATATCTCCTTATCACTGAAGTGATGCCTCACCCCTTTAATCTCCTGATAGTTCTCATGCCCTTTTCCCGCGATCAGCACCGTGTCTCCTTCTCTTGCCATTGCTATCGCTTCCTTAATGGCGTCCTCCCTGCCGGGTTGTACGGTATAATTATTTTTTTTAACTCCCTTTACGATGTCCCTTATAATCTCGTCAGGATCTTCTGTGCGCGGGTTGTCCGAGGTAATCACAACCATATCGCTCAACTCCGTGGCTACGGCGCCCATTATCGGCCTTTTGCTCCTGTCCCTGTCGCCGCCGCATCCGAAGACCGTAATAATCCTCTTTCCCGTTATGGCCCTTGCCTCTTCAATGAGCTTTGTTAGCGCGTCCTCCGTATGGGCATAATCAACAATGCATAAGAAATTCTGCCCCTCGTCAATGTTTTCAAACCGCCCGTCAACAGGTTTCGCGTCCTTTATTCCTTGCCGGATTATATCTTCATTAAAGCCCAGTGCATTCGCTATCCCGATAGATGTAAGAATGTTGAAGACATTAAAACGCCCGATAAAAGATGAATTGATTTCAAATCCTCCTTCTGGTGTTTTGACGTCAAATGACATACCAAATGCGCCTTCCCTCGCCCCTTGCCCCTTGCCCCTTGCCCCTGACTCTCTTATATTCTCCGCCCTTATCATGGCCCCTTCTTCAATGCCAAATGTTATTACATTACAATTCAGTTTTCTGGCCATAGTCCTTACCCTTTTATCATCCCGGTTTAAGACAGCAGTTCCGTCTGCGTCGAGATAATTGAAAAGCCTGCTCTTGGCCTTAAAGTACTCATCCATTGTGCCGTGAAAATCAAGATGGTCCTGGGTAAAGTTTGTAAAGGCAGCCACCTTAAAAGAACATCCCTGGACTCTTTTGAGTGCCAGCGCATGTGAAGAAACTTCCATAACGGCATATTCCAGTTTATTGTCCGTCATTTCGCTTAAATATCTTTGCAGGTCTAATGACTCCGGAGTTGTATTAAATGCATTCGTAGTCCTGTCTCCTGTCATATAACAAATTGTTCCCAACAGACCAGCATTTTCCCCTCCGCTGTCGATTATACTTTTCGTAATAAAACTCGTGGTCGTTTTTCCATTTGTCCCTGTAATTCCTATCAATGACAAACTATCAGAAGGATGTCCGTAAAAAGCAGCAGATATGAGGGCCAGCGCTTCCCTGCTGTCGGGAACGCAGACAAATGTGGGTTCCTCTTCTATACCAAACTGTCTTAAATCTGTTTTTTTTACCGGATGCTCTGCGACTACCACGGTAGCCCCCCTGTTTACTGCATCCTTTATATAATCATGGCCGTTTACAGCAAATCCTCTGACGGCCACGAAAAGAAAATCTTTTTTGACTAATCTGGAATCATAGGCAATGCCTTTTATCTCCTTGTCCCGGGGGCCGTGTTTGAATATTATCTTCAGACCCTCTAAAAGTTTTGAATCGACCATTTATCAGATTAACGAAATCCATTTCCAAAGTCAGTTATTACTTTTTCCCGAAGCCTCTGTCTTTTTAGTCCCAGCTTAATGACTACTGCTTTGTGCTGACAAGCACAATCCGGTTTTCATCTTTTTCCATTGGAACATCAAGATATACGAGCGTATTTTCGATAATGTTTTTAAACACAGGGGCAGCGACTACCCCGCCATATGAGGCCCCCTTCGGCTCGAAAACAACTACTATCAGCGCTAACCTGGGATTATCTGCCGGAACAAAGCCGACAAAAGAACTTACAAATTTATCCCTGGAGTAACGGCCGGACTTAGGATCGAATATCTGTGCCGTACCGGTCTTCCCTGCAACCAGATTACCTTTTATGCTTGCCTTCCGCGCAGTCCCTCCTTCCTCAACAACTGTTTTTAGTATGTCTTTTATTCTATCGGAAGTGTCTTTGGAGATTACCCGCCTTTCTTCAGTAGGGACATTCTTTTTAATAACTTTGCCGGAAGGAGAAATTATATCAGACACTATATAGGGTTTCATTAATAAGCCCCCGTTTGCTATTGCTGAATACGCCCTCACCATCTGTAGTGGCGTCATGCCAATTTCCTGTCCTATTGACATGGCGGCAAGTGAAGTACCCGACCAGCTCTTAACATTTCTTGCAATGCCTCTCACTTCGCCGGGGAAATCGATGCCGGTCTTATCTCCAAAGCCGAATTTCTTTATATACTCATAATATTTCGCCGAACCGAGCCTCTGTCCGATCTTGACCGCGCCGACGTTTGAAGATTTTTGAATGACCTCCTGAAAGCTGAGCACTCCGTGTCTGTGAACGTCATGGATTGTCTTCCCGCCTACTGTGATGGCGCCTCTCGACGCATCAAACATATCTCTCAGGCTGACCGCCTTTTCTTCCAGCGCCGCAGATGCGAGGATCGACTTCATGGTAGAGCCCGGCTCATAGATATCGGTAATCGCCCTGTTTCTCTTTTCGTCTGCTCCGGCCGCTGCCGGGATATTAGGATCGTATGTCGGCCTGTTAGCAAGGGCAAGGATTTCACCTGTCGCGGGGTCCATCATTATTGCTACGGCGGCCTTCGCCTGCCACTCCTCCATTGCAGTTGTTAACTCTCTCTCGACAATATGCTGAATTCCCTCGTCAATAGTGAGAATGATATTATTGCCGGGCATAGCTTCTTTAATATCGCCGGCAATACTCCTCCCGCGGGCGTCGACCCCGACAGAGACACTTTTGACCTCGCCTTTCAAGTACTCATTGTAGACAAGCTCAAGGCCGGCAATGCCGTGATCATCGATATTTGAAAAACCCAAAATATGCGATGCTATCTGCCCTTTCGGATAACAGCGCTTCGGCTCAGTCACAAAACCTATCTCGCCGTCCTGGATATACTCCTTCAGTTCGCCCAATTTTCGGCTTGTGTCCGAATCCATTCTCCTTGCAACCCACGCAAAGGACTTTTTCTTCTTCTTAGACAACATACCGTCAAGCTCTCCTGTGGAGACCTTTATTATAGGCGCAATCTCCGAAGACAGGGTGCGTATATTTTCTATTTGGGAAGGGACTGCGTACAGAGAATTTGTTTCGATGTTCGTGGCAAGCTCTTTCATCTTTCTGTCCCATATCACGCCACGCTGAGGGGTCAGGACTTTTTCTTTATTGTACTGCTGCGCGGCCCTTTCCGACAGTTTGCCATGATCAAGAATCATCAGATTGATTAAACGCAGAAAGATTGCGGCAAAACAAAAAAGGACTACCGACACAAGCACCATGGCCCTTTTTTTGCTTTTTTGAAGCGGTATCTTTACAGGATCTTCGTCCCAGAGTTTTCTGGTTTCAATTCTTTCTTTTATTCTTCTTCTCATTGTTTCGCTTAAAGATATTATTTAGTGATTACTGATACTATTCCTCGTCCCAGAAAACAATTATTTTCATAAATTGCACTCAACTTATTGCATCTATAAATGCCGGTTAGAACGTTACTTTACAGATGCCCTGTGGGGACCCGCAACTGCTGTCCTTGTTACAAAGTATATATTCTCTCTCTCTGCATGGCTCATCCCGAGTTTATTTATAGCAACACTTTCTACATTCCCGGTTGAAATAAAACTTGCCCTTTGCGCAACAACCGTTTTTCTCTCATTGAGGAAATCTGACCTTAGCCTGTCAATCTTACCAAGTTCGTATTCCAGATTGACAACAGCAGCCCTCAGCCAAACAGTGGCAAATAACGAAAAGCCGAGGTAAAGAAAGAAACCAAACTTAATAAAAGTTCTGTTCTTTTTATTATTTCTCATTCTTCTGCCAGTCATATTTTTTCTCCCACTCTTAGTTTTACGCTCCTTGATGAAGGATTTAATTTTCGTTCCTGTTGCCCTGGCACTAAAGGTTTTTTTGAGATAATGTTGAAGATGCCTTCCGCTGCCAGTTTTTTAAAAGCATTCTTCACTATACGATCTTCGAGTGAATGATAGGATAAAATGCACAATCTGCCGCCTGTATCAAGCAGTTCGGCCCCTGTCTCTATGGCTATCGGCAATTCTTCAAGCTCCTTATTTACCTCGATCCTGAGCGCCTGGAATGTTCTGGTTGCCGGATGTATCCGTCCCCGTCTTCTGACTGACTTTTCAATAATTCCGGCAAGGTCTCCGCAAGACCTGATCGGATTTATGTGTCTGGCATAAATTATTGCTCTTGCTATCCTCCTGCTGAATCTCTCCTCTCCGTATTGCCATATGATGTCGGCAAGGGCCTTTTCAGAATATTTATTTACCACTGCTTCAGCGGTTAGGGCCTGTCTTCTGTCCATTCTCATGTCCAGAGGTTCATCCTTAAGGAAGCTGAATCCCCTGCCCTCAGATTTCAGATGCAAAGCAGATATTCCAAGATCGAGGATAATCCCATTTACCTTGTCATAGCCCAGATTCCTGACAGCAGTTCCTATATTTGAAAAACTTTCCCGTACAAAATGAACTGTTTTATAATCTCTTAGACGCTCACGGGCAATTTCAATTGCCTTATCGTCTCTGTCGATACCGATTAAGGTGCATTCCCCGGCACGCTGCATAATGCCTTCAGTATGCCCTCCCAATCCGACAGTTGCGTCAACATATATCCCTGAACTCTTTATCTTCAAGGCCTCCAGAACCTCCTCCAGCATTGCCGGGACATGGACAATTTCCATTTACACGGTAAGTGAATTAATGTTTGAACCATCAGTCTCTAAATATGTGATATTCTTATCTGTCATTTTCTGGTAATAAGCTTACAAACCAAGATTAGCAAATACCTCTTTAAAAGATTGTTTGTCTATCTTTGACGGATCTGCCACCCCGTCAAATTCATTCTTGTCCCATATTTCAATTCGATTACCGAGACCCAATAGAACAACCTCACTATTGAGACCTGCATCTACCCTGAGCGCTGAAGAGACAAGTACTCTGCCCTGCTTGTCAATATCGCATTCGACAGCAGAGCCGATTACCCTGCGCATAAAATATTTAACAGCATCAATTGTCTGAGGCTTTTGACTTACCTTATCTATCAGCGACTGCCAGTCATCAACTGGATAAGCACATAGACACCTATCAAACACATCATTTGTTATAATCAACTTAGAGGAATTCATGGAGGAGAGGATATCACGAAAAGGCGCGGGTACTATTAGTCGACCTTTTGGATCTAGAGAGTTATAATACTTTCCAGCAAATCCCGACATCTTTCCTCCACTTTATGACACTTTCTCCCACCAATACAAATGAGTATATTTATGTTTTTAATACTTGTCAAGAGAAAAAATAATATTTTTTTACATTTACTACATTTTGTGGTGTATTGAAACCATAGATACCATTTATAGGACATTAATCAATATTAAATTTTAAATTTTATACTTAATAATTATGGTTTCAAATAATTAAAAAAAAAGTTATTCAATTCGTTGGAATTTGCCGTTTGCGATTGGATTTGCTTCCCTCTCACGCTATCATGTATCCTGATACTAATGATTAACATTATAGAGAAATTCCTTAATTACCTGACTGTCGAAAAAGGGCTTTCGGCAAATACATTAGAGGCATATAGGAGAGATATTCAGAAATTTAACAATTTCTTGCAGGAAAGCGGACAAAATATAACAAGCTTTAATAAGAGTGATCTTGTATCCTTTGTTAATCATCTTCGTAATTCCGGAAATCAGACCACTACTTTAGCAAGGAATATTGCTACGTTGCGCGGTCTCTGCAAATTCATGCTGACAGAAGGAATAATAAAAGAAGATCCAATTGAAACCCTCTCTACACCAAAGGGATGGAAACGCATTCCAAAAATCATCGGAACAGATGAAATATTCTCATTGTTAAAAAAACCTGAAGGAAACAATCTCTCTTTGCGGGACAGGGCAATTCTTGAAATGATTTATTCATCCGGCTTGCGGGCCAGTGAAGTTATTAATATAAAAATGTGTGATATAAATTTTGAAGCAGGATTTATTACCATAACAGGTAAAGGGTCTAAGGAACGAGTAGTGCCTGTAAATGAAATCGCGCTGACAACAGTTAAAAAATATATTGAAGAATCAAGACTGCAACTTTTAAAGAGAAAGAGCTGTCAATTCCTGTTTCTTGCCAAGGGCGGCAAACCCATGACAAGGCAGAGATTGTGGCAGTTAATTAAAAAATATTCGAATGAATTATCAATAAAAATATCCCCCCATACTCTGAGGCACTGTTTTGCGAGCCACCTTTTAGACGGCGGCGCAGACCTTAGAGCGCTTCAGAAAATGCTTGGACATACAGATATTTCAACAACTCAAATATATACAAAAGTCACACCTGAAAGACTAAGGAAAATCCACAAAAAGCATCATCCACGAAGCTAATAATTGTCTGCAAAAATATCACGGGTAAAAGCCAAAACAGCTTTCTGGTAATAGTTTTTTATTTTATATTATATTGTTATACCCTCTTACCACAAAAAAATACTTGTCAACAAAGCGTATCAAAGCTATAATGTCATCAACTCAGAATAATTTCCATTATTGATATATTACATTACTAAGGAATACTACATCTATAAATAAATTTTCTTCTTGAGTATTTGGGAGGTCAGTGTATGTTACAAAAAGTCAATAAAAAAGAACTTTATTATTGCTGCAAACCAGAAGATCTACCCTTTAAAACAACCGATGATATCCCCATATTAACAGAAACAATTGGGCAGAAAAGGGCGTTGAGTGCTCTGAAATTCGGCCTGGACATTGACAGTCATGGATTCAATATTTACATTCTCGGTGAAAGCGGCACCGGCAAATTAACTACGATAAAAACGATCCTGGAAGATAAATCAAAGAGTGAGCCTGTGCCAGATGACTGGTGTTATGTATATAATTTCAAAAATACCGACGTACCCCGCGCTATCAGCCTGCATCCCGGAACAGGGCTTGCGTTCCAAAAAGAAATGGACGAATTGATATCGGTCCTCAGGCAGGAAATTCCAAAGATTTTTGAATCTAAAGAGTATGAAAAACAGCGCACTAAAATTCTGGAGGATTTCCAACACAAGCAGAAAGAACATTTCACCGACCTTGAAAAAGAGGCAAAGGACAAGGATTTTACGTTGAGAAAAACCGTCAGCGGGCTGATTCTTGTTCCTGTGAAAACAACGGGTGAAACTTTAAGTGAGGAAGAATATGAGAGTCTCGATCCAAAGGTAAAAAAGAAGATTGAAACTATAGGGAAGGAGCTGCAGGAAAAACTCGATGATGTTATAAGGGTTGTAAGAGATGAAGAAAAAAAGATTAAAGATATGATGAAAGACCTTGAACGTCAGGCCACACTGTCTTCTATAGGTCACAGGATCGATGAAATAAAAAGTAAGCATATGGACAACCCGGAAGTTTTAAATTACCTTGAACAGGTAAAAGAAGACATTCTGGAACATCTTGATGACTTCAAACCTCAAGAAGAACAGGCAGCCCCGACCCTTCCTTTTATGAAACCTCCAAAGACTGAACCTTCATTCATCCGATATTCCATAAACGTCTTTGTCAATAACCGCGATTTAAAAGGCGCCCCTGTAGTTATAGAAAGCAATCCAACGTATTACAACCTCTTTGGAAGAGTTGAACATAAACTGCAGTACGGTGTTGCAATGACTGATTTCACTATGATAAAGACCGGCTCACTTCAGCAGGCAAACGGCGGTTACCTGGTTGTCGACGCGCTTGAGCTCCTGAAAAACATCTTTTCCTACGACGCCCTGAAAAGAACCATAAAAGACAAAGAAATAAAGATAGAAGATGTATGGGAACAGTACCGTTTACTGTCAACAGCCACGCTTAAGCCCCAGGCAATCCCATTTAACGTAAAAATTATATTGGTAGGAAACCCCCATCTTTATTATCTCCTTTATAATCTTGATGAGGAATACAGGGAGCTGTTTAAGGTAAAAGCGGATTATGAAAATCGTATGGACAGAAATCCGGAGCACATGCTCAAGTATGCAAGTTTTGTAAAAACAAAATGTGATGAAAGGGGACTGCGTCCTTTTGACCGTGACGCGGTTGCAAAGGTTATTGAATACGGTTCAAGACTTGCCGAACACCAGCGTAAGCTGTCGGCCAAATTCAGCGATATAGCGGACCTTCTCAGGGAAGCCGACCACTGGGCACGGTACAATAAACACAACCTTGTGACATCCGATGACGTTGATAAAGCCCTTGAAGAGAAAACATATCGCTGTAATAAGGTGGAGAAAAAAATACTCGAAGCGACTGAGGAGGGAATAATCCTCATTGATACAGAAGGGGCCGTTATAGGTCAGATAAACGGGCTTTCAGTCCTTGATCTCGGAGATTACAGGTTTGGAATGCCTTCAAGGATCACTGCCAGGACATATGCGGGAAAGGCAGGTATTGTTAACATTGAGAGGGAAACAAAGATGAGCGGCAAAATTCATGAAAAGGCGATCCTGATACTTACTGCTTATCTCGGCGGGAAATATGCCACGAGGCAGTCCCTTAGCCTGACCGCATCCCTCACATTCGAGCAGTTATACGGCGGGGTAGAGGGTGACAGCGCGACTTGCGCTGAGATCTATGCCCTTTTAAGCAGCATAGCAGGAGTGCCGCTGAAACAGTCTTTTGCAATTACCGGTTCTATGAACCAGCACGGTGAAGTCCAGCCTATCGGCGGAGTTAATGAAAAGATAGAGGGATTTTATGAGGTCTGCAAACTATACAATCTCAGTGGTCAGCATGGCGTCATTATTCCTAAGCGGAACCTGATGCACCTTATGTTAAAAACTGACGTTATTGAAGCGGTTGAAAACGGCAAATTCAACGTATATTCCATTGACAATATCGAGGACGGCATTGAAATCCTCACCGGCATGCTCCCCGGAGAAATGAAGCCCGACGGGACTTATCCGGAAGGCACATTCAATTCCCTTGTCGCAAAAAGGCTAAAAGAATTTTCCGAAGCCCTGAAAGGTGAAAAAGAGCCGGAAAATAACGATAACGGCAAAAAGAAAAAAGATAATAGTAAAAACAAAAAAAGCAAAAAATAAGGCAGGCAATAGACCCCTTGGTTATCATTTGCTGCTTCTATGTATTATGCAAGAGCCCTCTCCTTGTCATTCTGAGAAATGTGCTGAATCTTATCCGGCCCAGGATCTAGCGCATTTCATCCTTTGCTGAAATAGTTATAATATCTAAAATCTCTATATAATAAAATCTGCAAATAATATTTAATCAACTGGATTTGTTGTGGACAAACAATCATTAAAAATCTTGATACGGGGAGTAAATTGGATAGGGGATGCGGTTCTTACAATCCCTGCAATCAGGTCGATTCGCCATGCATTCCCGGATGCTCATATAAGCCTGCTTGTAAAACCATGGGTTTCAGAAATATTCAAAGACAGTCCTGATATCAACGAAATTATCCTTTATGAAGACAGTTTCAGCGGATTCTCGGGAAAGGTTAAACTTGTAAAAAAATTAAGACAATATAAATTCGATATGGCAATACTCCTTCAGAATGCCTTTGATGCAGCCCTCATTGCCTGGCTTTCAGGTATACCCGAACGGATCGGATATAAAAGAGACACTAGGGGTTTCCTGTTAACAAAAGCGATTACCGTTGAAAAAGATATCCTCGAACAACATCAGGTCTATTATTACCTGAATCTCCTCAAGTCAGCAGGCATTGAAAGTTCAGATACACAACCTTATATTTATTTGTCTGATAATGAAAGACAAAGGGCAGGAAATCTGCTTTCTTCCTATTTCTCCACTGATAACGGCCCGTTGATCGGAGTCAATCCCGGCGCCACATATGGATCTGCCAAAAGATGGCTGCCTGACCGGTTCGCTGATTTGATAATCAAGATAATCAACGAATTAAACGGACGGGTCATTATATTCGGCGGCCCTTCAGAGGTTGAAATAGCGGATGAAATTATTACAGAAATCAATAAACTTAAAATTAAACTGAAAATGGAAAAATACGGATCACGCATATTGGTAATGTCGGGAAAAACAAATCTCCGGGAGCTGGCTGCCCTGATATCTGAATGTGATATTTTTATAACCAATGACTCGGGTCCAATGCATATGGCTTCAGCGCTGCTTGTGCCGATAGTTGCCATATTCGGTTCAACTAACAAAACGACTACCGGGCCTTTTGGAGAAGGTCATACTATTATTACTAAAGACCTGCCGTGCGCGCCTTGCATGAAGAGGGAATGCCCCGAAGGACATCTGAATTGTATGACAGATATGACCGCCGATGAAGTTTTTAATGCTGTCAAGAAAACGCTTCCTGTAAATAAAGCCGTTTTTTTGGATAAAGACGGGACGATCATCGAAGATAAAAACTATCTGAACAGTTTTGATGATCTCGTGATTTTGCGAGGCGTTAAGGGCAGTCTGAAGAAATTGAAAGAGGCGGGCTTTAAACTCATCGGTATAACAAACCAGTCAGGCATCGCAAGGGGAATTGTTGATGAAAAGTTTGTGCAACAATCAAATGAATATCTTAAGAAAGAATTGGGGATAGATGATTTTTACTATTGCCCTCACCATCCTGATGAACAGTGCCTCTGCAGAAAGCCTGGATCCGTGCTGCCGCTCAAAGCAAAGCTTAAACACAAGATAGATTTTAAAACCACCTATGTGATAGGTGATAAAGAATCCGACGTGCTTCTTGCAAAAAAAATCCGCTCAAACGGAATTTTGTTGTCTTCGACACCGCTTTTTGAAAACACCTGCGCTTCTTATATTGCAAAAGATTTAAATGATGCCGTTAAGTGGATATTGGCGCATGAGAAGTCTGTAAAATGAAAATACTGGTCATAAAACCCAGTTCACTGGGAGATGTAATTCATGCACTGCCTTTTTTAAAGGCCGTAAAAGACACCTTTCCCAAGGCACAGATAGACTGGGTAATAAGTAAAAATTTGAAAGGGATTTTAGAAGATAATCCCCTCATCAATGAACTTATCATCTTCAATAAGGATGCCTGGAAAAATATTAAAAACATTCACAAAACTTTTTCGGATATTTCATCTTTAAGAAAAACTTTAAAGTCAAAGAGCTACGATATTGTAGTGGATCTGCAGGGTCTTTTGAGAAGCGGTCTTATAACTTATTCTGCAAAGACAAATTTAAAGATCGGTTTTGCAAATGCGCGTGAGGGAAGCCGATATTTTTACGACAAAAAAATTTCAGCAAATAAATCTCATCACGCGGTAGACAAGTGCCTTGAGATTGCGCGGGAAATCGGCGCTAAAGTCGGGAAAGCAGATTTCCCTCTGCATATAAGTCAGGCAGTAAAGGACAAAACAAAAAAGCTTTTGGGAGATATAGACGAATACATTGTTATCGTGCCGTCAGCCAGATGGCTTACCAAGAGATGGCCTTCTGAAAATTTTGCTTCGCTTATGAAAAAAATATCCATCCCGTGTGTTATTACCGGCAGTAAAGGTGATAAAGAAATAGCTCAGGAAATAATAGAAGACAGAATTCAGAGCGCAGAGCAAAGAACACAGACGACAAAAATCAAAAATTCAAATCTTAAAGGGAAAAATATAATAATTGACCTGTGCGGTAAGACTGATTTAAAAGAACTGACTGCCTTGATTGCCGGCGCAAAGGCAGTTGTCAGCAATGATTCCGGTCCATTGCATATTGCGGCGGCGCTTGATATACCTGCAATTGCCCTCTTCGGTCCTACGGACCCTTTAAAAACCGGGCCTTACGGATGGCAGACAAACAGAAATCTAAAGGTAATTAAGGCAGATGTCCCGTGCAGTCCGTGCCGCAGAAAGAAATGTGGAGAATTCATCTGCATGAAGAACATAAGCGTTGAGTCCGTCTATGAGGCCATAAGAGAGTATTTATGAGAAAGCCCTGCATCCGGAATTCAAAATACATGCAAGCAAGAATATTCGTTATAATCCTGAATCTGTGCTCTGTACTCTGTGTTCTTTCTTCTGTCTCCCCTTTCTCCGTTGAAGCCGGCCAGACAGTCAATAAAAGATTTGTTTATTACATATACTGGTCCGGGATAAAGGCCGGTGAGGCAGTATTGGAGTATAACAGCACACCGGAAGGTATAACAATAAAAACCCATGCGACCTCGGCCCCGCTGATTTCTCTTTTCTATGAAGTTGACGATATTACGGAAAGCATACTTTATCCTGACGGATATCCTAAAAAATTTATTTTAAAGGTGCAGAAGGGACGCCACAAAAGAGATAAGGTCACATATTTCGAAAGAAAAATTGACGGCAAACCCCTGAAAATCATATATCATAATATACTGGATGAAGAAATTGAGGAGTTCTATTTTGACAATCCCGCGTATGATCCCCTGTCAGCCTTTTATGAAATGACAAAGTGGGACCTGAAAACAGGACAGCCTGCTTATATTGATATTTTTGACAGCAAGAAACTCTGGAAGACCGAAGTGCAGGTACTGAGGAAAGAAAGGATCAGTGTGCCTGCGGGTGACTTCGACACAATAGTTATTAAACCTATTATTAAATCAGAAGGGATTTTCCCGAAGACCGGAGACATTACTATCTGGGCAACTGATGATGACAAGAAACTTCCTGTACTTTTAAAAAGCAAAGCTGTCATCGGTCATTTTTCGGCTGTGCTGGTGGAAGGAGATTATTAAATACGATTGAGGCCCGTTATCTTCAAAAAGTTTTCCCTTATTATGATGATCCCGGTATTTTTGCCCGTATTTACTTCCAATTTGCCAAAAAGAATATTTCCATATAAAATAATGCGTTAATCAGTAGTTGTCACTCATCTGAGGAGGTAAAATGAATATATCTGTTATTGGAAGCGGTTATGTCGGACTAATTACAGGCGCGTGCTTTGCAGAGTTTGGAATCAATGTCACCTGTGTGGATAATGACACAAAAAAAATAAAGTCGTTAAAAAAAGGTGTTGTGCCATTTTATGAGCCCGGCCTTGAAGAGTTAATGCAAAGAAATATTAAAGCAGGACGTATGCACTTCACATCAAACATCGCTGATGCCGTGGATTCCTCACTCGTTATTTTTATAGCAGTCGGGACTCCTCCCCGCGGCGACGGCTCTGCAGACATGAAGTATGTTGAAGGTGTTGCAAAAGAAATGGCAAAACATATTAACAGCTATAAAGTAATCGTAACAAAAAGTACTGTCCCGGTAGGCACCGGCGAGAAAGTCCGAAACATAATTTCAAAAAACCTGAAGGAAAATACAGACTTCGATGTTGTTTCCAATCCTGAGTTTCTGAGAGAGGGCGCAGGTATTGAGGACTTCATGAGGCCAAACAGAATTGTAATCGGCGCCTCAAGCGATCAGGCAACTGCCATTATGAAAGATCTTTACAGACCTCTTTATCTTATTGAAACCCCTATCGTAATTACAGATGTTAAAACCGCGGAACTCATCAAATACGCATCTAATGCGTTTCTGGCCACAAAAATTTCTTTTATCAATGAACTCGCCAATCTCTGCGAAGTAGTAGGGGCAAATGTTCAGACAGTTGCAAAGGGGATGGGACTCGACCGAAGGATCGGCCCGAAATTCCTCCACGCGGGCCCCGGCTACGGCGGCTCCTGTTTTCCAAAAGACACACTTGCCCTTTTACAGATAGGGAAAGAAAACAACGTCAATATGGGAATTATTTCAGCAACAGTAAAGGCCAATGAATTTCAAAAAGAAAAGGCTGCTGAAAAAATTTTAAGCGTATTGGAAAAGCCAAAGGGAAAGACCATATGCATTCTCGGCCTTTCATTCAAGCCAAATACTAATGACATCAGGGACGCACCATCTCTTTTCATTATTAACAAACTGTTAGATGCAGGGGCCAAAGTCAGGGCATTTGATCCGGTTGCCATGCAGGACGCCAAAGAAGTCCTCCCGAAAGTTACATTTTGCAAGGATGTATATGATGCCGCAAAAGGAGCTGAGGCAGTGGTAATAGTCACTGAATGGAACCAGTTCAGGAACCTGGACCTCAACAGGATAAAGAAGCTTGTAAAAGATAAATTTTTCTTTGACCTGCGCAACATATATGAGTCCGAGAGATTATCTAAACTGGGTTTCAAATATTATTCCATCGGAAGGGCGTAATGCTTGTCGACTTTTACCCGACCTTGACTTTAAGGGTCAAATTCAACTAAATTATCCGTTATGCGCAAACCATATATAGCAGCAAACTGGAAGATGAATAAAACCATTGAGGAGACAGAAGAGTTCATTAACTCTTTCCTTCCCCTGGTTAACGATGTTTCAGATGTCGATATTTCGATTGCAGCGCCCTTCACATCTTTAGGAGCAGCATCCAGGCTTCTTAAGTCATCTAATGTAATTCTGGCTGCTCAAAATATCTTTTATGAGGAAAAAGGGGCTTATACCGGTGAAATATCTCCTGGGATGCTCAAGTCCGCCGGATGTTCCAGTGTAATTATAGGACATTCTGAGAGAAGGCAGTATTTTTCTGAAACCGATGATATCGTAAACAGGAAAATTAAGATTGCCAGAAAAAGCGGCCTTGATGTCATTCTTTGTATAGGAGAGTCTTTGGAGGAAAGGGAAGCTGACAAGACATTTGAAGTATTGGACATGCAGCTTGCCGGTTCTCTGAAAGACATGCCGCTTGATGGGATGACCATCGCTTATGAGCCTATATGGGCAATCGGGACAGGAAAAACAGCTACAAAGGAGCAGGCAAACGAGGCACATACATATATTCGGGAATGGTTGATGAAGTACAAAGAAGGCGCCGATGCTGTTCGAATACAGTATGGCGGCAGTGTTACTCCCGACAATATCGAATCTCTTATGTCACAGCCGGAAGTGGACGGAGCCCTTGTCGGAGGCGCGAGTCTCAAACCTGACAGTTTTGCCAAGCTTGTATTAAGCGCGAGAATAAAATAAAAAAGGAAATATTATGTATACAGCAATAGTTATTATTCACTTGATAGTCTGCCTCTTTTTAATCTTCATAATCCTGATTCAGAGCAGTAAAGGCGCTGAAATGGGCGCTGCATTCGGAGGTTCAAGCCAGACCCTTTTCGGCAGCAGAGGCGCTGCAACCTTTCTCAGTAAAATGACGACCGTTGCAGCTATTTTATTCATGCTCACTTCACTTACACTTGCAATTTTCACAATCAAGAAGACTTCCATTATGTCTTCAGCGCCAGTTAAGGAATCCCCCGCAAAACCTCTTGCTGATAAAGCAACAGGGCCTGTTCAGGAACAGCCTGCAGCACCGGGACAGGGTGAGGTACAGGAAGCAGCCCCTCAGCCTGCAAAAGAAAAACAGTAACGCGGTTTTTATTATTTTTTAGAAGATTCCCTGATAAGTTTCCGATGAAGATTAACTCATTCCTGATTTAAGCGTATGAATCTATGTGCGTGCCTTTTGGATGACAGCACTGAATCTTATTACCCATACGGTCATATGTTTTGTCAATTACATCAGATCCCTTTACAACCTCAGCATGGCGATACGGACTGACAGGATAATTTATACCTGTTCTATTAATACCCTCATTGTCTGCCACTACGTTACTGTAAGGGGTTACATCAATAACATCTTCCCTCTCCGCCTGAGTATCCTGTCTTCTATATGGAAGCTGAGCATTTAACTGAACATTATTAACCGTAAACTTATTGAGCTTTAAACGGAAGAAATTCAGAATATTGAGGTTAATAACTGTTGTCATACAATCATCAATTTATACACCCCGGCAATCAGGGAGAGTTAATTAAATTAAACTTGCAGCCATCCTATCCGCTTCCATAAGCATGAAGTCCTGACAGAACAAGGTTGACTCCGAGATATGTGAAGATTACCGCCACAAAACCGACGACTGCAAGGATTGCCACCCGTTTCCCTTTCCAGCCGGCTACGAAGCGGGCGTGCAGGTAAAGCGCATAAACAAACCATGTTATGAGTGACCATGTTTCTTTCGGGTCCCAGGTCCAGTATTTGCCCCATGCGCTGTTTGCCCATATAGCGCCCATGATAAGGCCGCCTATGGTAAACAAGGGGAATCCTACAGCTATGCTCTTATATGCTATTTCATCAAGCATGATTGGCGTAAGGTTAAGACCTGTAAGCACCTTCTTAAGCCCGTGGCCGACTTGCCATATAACAAACATAAAAGCAATGGACACTACCCAGCTTATCGCAGCCACCCCTCCTGATGGACTCCTGAGAGTGGTCTTAAGAAAATGGTTCTGTATTAATTCAGCGCGCTCCGCGGTTGACAGGCTTAGAAAGTCAATGCCCATACCAATAAGGACTATCAGGAAGATGCTGGTTATGATGCTCCAGAAGATATATGTTTTCTCTGTTTTTGATTCTGTGACCATTACAAGATATGCTGAAGCGGCCCCGAAAGATACCCCGAATGCGGCATAACCAAGGAAACTCAACAGCACATGAAAGAGCAGCCAGTTTGACTGCAATGCCGGTATCAAAGGCTGAATCTCCTTTGAGGTGCCTGATATATCTATAAAGAGCAAGGCAAGCGCGGCAATAGGCGTAACAAAAGCTCCGAGAGAACGGTTTTTATATTTGAACTCAATAAAAAGATGGATCAATATCAGAGACCATATAAAGAAGACAAGCGACTCATAAAGGTTCCTCAGAGGAGCTGATCTCAATAGTGACTCGATAACTCCTGATGTTGGATTGCCGGACAACCAGAAGTGGTAAGAATTAATCCATCTGATAATCAGCGCTGTGCTCTGGCTGACAAACCCGAATATTGTAAGAGTAGTGGCAATTATGCCCGTAGTATTATTTTTGACGACAAGATAAATCACATAGGTAATCATTGCGACAATATATGCGCCTGCCGATATATCAAAAAAGATAGAGCTGCTCATTTGTTACTCCTTCCTTCTATAGCTTGTGTTGCATGAGATAAGATTCTGTCGATTTCCTGTTCAAAATTAAGCCTGTTTCTATTGGTCGAGCCTCCAATAATAACATTGACGGATTTATTATCGTCAATAATATTTATCCATATTTTTTTATTGCTTACAAAAAAGCATACATATAAACCAACAGTCATAATTACAGAGGCGATATAGATGAGCCATACCCCGGGATCTTTTGCAACCTGGAGTCCCGTGTATTCGACACCCCAGTAATCCACAAATTTGACTGAATGCCCGCCGGGGATCAGCCCCGTGTCCGGATAACGTTTCAATATCCATCCGATAAATTTGTCCCTGCCGGGCTGATCGAATTCAATAGCCAACCCCGGGTTGACCATACTATCGGAATAAGTAGTTAATTTACCTGTCATTGGATTGCGTGTAAGGGCCGGTGAAAAATCATAAATTCTACCTGTTATGCCTGTCCCTGGTATTTCAAAGGAGTCTCCGTTTTTCAGCCACAGCCTTTTTTCCTGACCCCCATTTGGAGTAACATCCAGGACAAAATATCCCGCTGCCTCAGGCATCATACCGTAACTCGCCTGGTAAAATGTGATACCCTTATATGTAAGCGGGTCATTAACTTCAATGACCTTTTTAAGTACTTCCTTCCCGTTTTCAATAATAACCAGTTCACTCTGAAATTCCCTTGGGGTGTCTATCCCTTCGTAATATTGCGTATCATACCAGTTACACTTTACCGCAAAATCAAGAGGAATCTGTTTAGTGGGGGATTCATATGCGATGGTTGAAGTGCGGCCTTCAGGCAGATTTAAATATCCCTTAAAGCCGAACCTTATACCAATTATTGCCCCTATGAAAATCAAAATTATGCTCAGGTGAACAACATAAACTGCCAGCCGCGCATACTTGCCTTTTTGAGTGTAAAGCCGGACAGAATCAGGTTCTGAGGCCTCAAAAACACGGTATCTGGATGCCTTAAGTATGTTCAAAAATTCATCCCTGGCTACATTAACGCCCGTCTTTAACGTCAGTTCTTTTTTAACAGGCATGGATTTTATCGCAGTATCAGACAACGGTTTTTGCGGTGTTTGAATGAGGCGCCATGTTTTGGGAAAGCGGTCGATTGAACAAACAATCAGATTAATGCTGAATACTACCAGAAAAGCAGTAAACCACCATGAACCGTACATGTCCATAAAACCGAGTTTTGCGAATATGTTATAAACAGTCGGGGCAGCTGAGTCCCCGAAAAACTTGGCAAGGAGGGCTATGTTCTGGGCCGGTTCAGCCTTCTGCTCAACAATTGTCCCCACAATTGAGGATACGGCTAATGTAATCAATACAAAAATGGCAAGCTTGACCGAAGCCAGAAACTTCCATACTGATTCAAATATATCTTTCTTTTCTTTCTCTTCCAAAAAAACCTCCGATTTTAACTATAGCGTTTCATGATTCTTGAAGTCAATGTCAGGCAGGCCATATCTCAAAGAGGAATTTATCCTGCTGTTTCTGAAATTACAGGCTACATGGACATATTATTACTCAAACGCCATAATTTTTTAATTTCCCTTTTTCCAGGAAATATTATAATGAATCAATTATGAAAAACTTATGAACACATAATAAGACCGGGGGCTATGCTGTCTTAATGTCAGTCCCTTACCCTGGTCAACCTTATCGCATTTAAAATAACCGCAAGACTCAGTCCCATATCGCCGATACCGACAGCGATCCAGAGATTAATAAAACCCGGAATTGCCAGGACCGTTAAGCTGCCCTTAATAATGATTGAGACCATAATATTCTGCTTAACTATACGCATGGTTTTTTTGCTTAAATGGATAAGATAATCTATTTTTGACAGGTCATCATGCATTAAAGCTATGTCCGCGGTTTCTATTGCTACGTCGGAACCGGCAGTCCCCATGGCTATGCCCACGTTGGCAGCGGCAAGGGAAGGGGCATCGTTAACTCCATCACCGACCATGGCTACGGAGCCGAATCTCCTGGCGAGTTTTTCGACGACTATTACCTTGTCTTCAGGTAAAAGCTCCGCGTAATATTCATCAACCCCAGTCATTTTTGCCAGTGCGGCGGCAACTTCTTTATTATCGCCCGTGAGCATTTCAGTCCTGATATGTAACTTCTTAAGGTCTGATATTGTCGCGGGGGTTTTGTCCCGAATTTTATCGCCTAGAGCGATAATCCCTACGCCCGCGTCTTCATTCGAGATAAGGATTGAGGTCTTACCTTCTGATTCAAAGCGAGATAATTCATCCGGCACTTTTATGGACAATTCATCAAAAAGGTTCTTTGCCCCCGCGTAATACACTGTTCCGTTGATTTCAGCCCTCAGGCCCTTTCCCTGAATTGATTTGAAGGAAGTAATTTCTTTCGGGTTTGTCCCTTCCCCCGCGGCCTTATTAAGAATTGCCTTTGCAATGGGATGTCCTGAACGTGACTCCAGCGACGCAGCGATAGCCAGGACACTCTCCGGAGAATTGCCGTTTAAGCCGATTATGTCGGTAACTTCCAGCCTGCCTTTTGTCAGCGTGCCGGTCTTGTCGAACGCAAAGGCCTTTATTTTACTCAGCTCCTCAATAAACGTTGCTCCTTTAATAAGTACGCCGTGCCTTGCGGCGCAGGTTATAGCTGATACCATTGCGACAGGTGTTGATATTGCGAGGGCGCACGGACAGGATATAACGAGCAGCACTAATGCACGGTAGAGCCATACGTCCCAGGGAAGCCCCAGAATAAAGGTCGGGATAAGAAAGGCGGCAAAGGCCAGGCTGATCACCGCCGGAGTATATATACGCGCAAATTTATCTATGAACTTTTCGGTCTTTGATTTTTTCCTCTCGGCTTCCTCGACAAGTTTTACAATCCTGGAGAGCACGGTGTCGTCCGCTTTTTTTGTGACCTCAGCCTCAAGATAGCCTTCTTCGTTTAGAGTCCCGGCATAAACCCTGTCACCGCCTGCTTTCTCTGCGGGGACCGATTCTCCGGTAATAGGCGCTTCGTTAACATATGAATGACCGTTTACAACTTTCGCATCCAGAGGTACTTTTTCTCCTGGTCTGATGACGATGATATCTCCCACATTGATTTCATGTGTGTGCATCTCTATTTCGCCGCCTCCTCTCTTTACTTTCGCTGTTTCCGGCGCCAGACTCAGCAGCTGACTTATTGACTGTTTTGCCTTGTCAGCAGCGTACTCTTCCAGGCTCTCAGCAATAAAGAAAAGGAAAATCACCGCAGCGCCTTCCTCGCCATGGCCTATGAAAAAGGCCCCGAAGGCGGCAAGACTCATGAGACAGTTCATGTCCAGACGCCGTTTCAGCGCCGAGCGGAATGCCTTCAACAGGATTTCCTTTCCGGCAACAGCCACTACAATGACATACATAAATTGAGCGGCGATATCAAGGGATGTGAATACATTAATAATAAGGGCAGCGACCATAAGCAAACCGGCAGCGCCTCCGGTAATTAACTTCCGGCGTTTCCAGAAGGGAGGTTTTTCTACGAACATATCAGCAGCACAGCAGGAGCAGGTTGTCTCATCCCGGTTGCAAGTGTTCGGCTCAATATGCAGTTTAATACGATCCATAATATCAGTCCTTCCGATTCTTAACTCTTGACTCTCTCTTCATTCCCTTATATGGTTTAATCCCTCGTTAAATAGTGTTGTTATATGCTCATCGTCCAGGGAGTAATAAACCATCTTTGACTCCTTTCTGAACTTCACGAGACGCATGTTCCTTAATATCCTCAACTGATGAGAAATGGCGGAAACACTCATACCCAATATACTCGCAATATCACAAACACAGAGCTCGTCATTTGATAAGGCATAGATTATCTTTGTGCGAGTAGGATCAGCCAGGACGCTGAAGGTACCGGATAAGCTATTGGCTTCATTATCGGTAAGCATTAATTGTTTGACTGATTTTACTTTCTTTTTATTTATTGCCCTGACCTCACAAACATCATGCTGTTTATTCATCGGTGCGGTACTCCCTCCGTTAATCAATTGAACATATGTTCAAATATAAAAGATGAGAAGGGGCGTTGTCAATTAATTTCTACTTTTACAGGCAGGGGGTTTTTTTATGGTGATAATTTATTGTTAAAATACATCCGAGGATGATGACGAAATATATTTTATCTCTGACGCTAGTATTTTCTGCTTTGCTTGCCCCGTTTGCAATGTATGCCCAGGAGCAGGCTTTCAGCATTATTTATACAGGCAGCATAAGCGGTGAACTTGAACCGTGCGGCTGTTCTCTGAAAACAGATTTCGGGGGACTGGCGAGGCTGTCAGGCTATCTTGCCGAACACAGGAATGAATTATCACCCTTTATCTTGATTGACGCGGGAAACTTTACTGACCAGAATACTCCCCAGGGAAAACTAAAGGCAGAGGCCATATTAAAATCCTATAACATCATGAAATATGATGCCGTAGCATTTATGAATAATGAGAAAGCATTTCCGGATGATTTTTATTCTGCTGTCCTGAGTGATAATGCAATACCGGCAGTCTCCGATTCGATCCCGAATAGTCAATCACTTTTTATAAGCCGTAACGGTCTTGATGTAAGTATAAGCATTGATCCGGGGGCCCTCCGTGACAAAAGTCTTAATGTCCTTCTTACGGACCTGCCCGTTTCAAAGGCCGGGCTGATGAAAGGCTGGGATGTTATTATTACATCTTCCGGAGAGACGCTCAATGAACCTGTCACAGTAAATAACGCGGTAATTCTTGCAGGCTATCCAAGAGGCAAGAAGACCGGCGTGCTCACCCTCACGGCAGGTAGTGAGGGAGGGGTAAGGAATTTCAGGCATAAATGGCTTTCTCTCGGCAGCGACGTTAAGGAAGATCCCGGGGTCCGCGCTATTCTGAATGATTATGATTTAAAGGTTGCTAATCTGTTAAAGGAGTCAAAAAGACCACCGGATGGAGATACTTACCTTGGCGTGACCAGGTGCGCGGAGTGTCATCAGCTTTTTGAGGAGAGCTGGAAAAAGACGCGTCATGCCGGAGCTTTTAAAAGTCTTCAACAGGCAGGGAAATCCAATGATCCTGAATGTATAATATGCCATACCGTAGGGTTTGGAGAAAAGGGTGGATTTTATAGTATAGAGACAACTCCCGAATTGGCAAATGTTCAGTGTGAAGCATGCCATGGACTGGACAGGGACCATGTTGAGGACTTCTCTAAGCCCATGAAACGTGTGACAGAGGCCGCATGCCTGAAATGTCATACAAGGGACAACAGTCCGGACTTTGATTATCCGGTATATCTGGAAAAAATTATTCATTAAACTATAAAAAGGAGGCTTTAATGAGTTTCAGAAAATTATTTGTAGTGTTGTCCTTATTTTTGCTTTCGATTCCAGCATACGCAGATCAGAGCGCCGGTATTGAAGGGGTATATGAAAAACTGACCGAGCATAAATTTTCTTTTGACGGCAAGCAGGTGGAGGTCATGGAATTTCTCAGCTTTTATTGCAGTCATTGTTATCACTTTGAAAAATCGATCCCTGTTATCAAGGGGAATTTCCCGGGGAAGATCAGGTGGAAGACAATTCCCGTATACTGGGGCGAAGGTTCTCCTAAACCTGGAGAGGCATATTTCCTGGCAGAGGAGGCAGGCAAAGGCGAGGAAATGAAGAAAGCCCTGTTCGAGGCTGTTTTTGTAAATAAAAGGGACATAGGAAATATTGAAGTGCTGGAAGATATCGGTATGAAGGTGGGGCTCGGATTTGATTTCAGCCACAGATTGAGGACAGGAGAAAAAGCAAAAAACGTTGGAGAGGCAATAATTATGTCCAAGACTTACAATATTGAAGAAACTCCTACGCTGGTTATTGCCGGCAACCTTAAAACAAGTCCGTCTATGTTTCAGGGTAACGCAGACTTTCTTAGAGAGAATGCAATCATTGTTCTGAAAAGTATTTTAAAAAAATAGGATAGTTAATTATGAAAGTTCTTGCCATTGAGACAGCAACCCTGGCCGGGAGCATTGCAATTGTTGATGATGCTGAAGGACTGATCGGAGAAGCCGGCATTAACGTCAAAATTGCGCATGCGGAAAGACTGATGCCGTCCATAGTATGGCTTTTGGGTTCTTCAGGCATATCAATAAAGGAAATCGATGTGTTTGCTGTTTCTATCGGACCAGGTTCATTTACCGGGCTCAGGATAGGTCTCAGTACGGTAAAAGGCCTTGCCTTCGCAACTGATAAGCCAATTATACCTGTGCCGACCCTTGATGCCTTTGCGCGTAACATACCTTTTTGCAGACACCTTATCTGCCCCATGCTTGATGCAAGAAAAAACGAAGTATATGCGGCGCTTTACAGATGGGACAATGACGGTTGCACAAAGATAATGCCCGAAATCGTGATCAGCCCTGGAGATCTGTTAAAAAATATTTCAGAGCCGGTTGTCTTTACGGGGGAGGGATCAAAAATCTATAAAAACCTGATCTCTGAATTATTGGAAACAAAAGCTGTGTTTGCGCCGCTGTCAAAAATGTCTCCATCAGCGTCAACTGTAGCTGAAATAGCAATAGAAAAAGTAAAACAGGGTATAATCACAGATCCGGTGGGCCTTGTCCCATTATACATAAGAAAATCCGAAGCGGAGATTCATTGGCAGGGATAAAAATCAGGAAAATGCTGTATGCCGATATCTTGGAGGTGCATGCCATAGCAAAAGAAAGTTTTACTATGCCCTGGCAATTAAACTCCTTTGAATATGAGCTCGGAAATAAAGATTCAATTCTGAATGTCGCATCCCTGGGTAAAGAAATAGTAGGCTATGTGTGTCTTAGAACTATTGTCGATGTTACGCATTTGATGGAGATTGCCGTAAAGCCCAAATTAAGACAAACCGGAATTGGCAGTCTGCTGTTAAGAGCAGCATTGCAGGAATTGCGCAGAATAAAACAGGACTTAAATCTTGTGACCCTTGAGGTCAGAGAATCCAATATTGCAGCTATAAAGTTATACGAAAAAGCCGGATTTAAAGAAATCGGCAGAAGAAAAGGCTACTATAAAAAACCAATAGAAGATGCCATTATTATGGACCTGGACATGAATGCGGACAACTCCTCCTTAACTTTTCACTAGAATATTTATGCTATATTGGTAAGCCTGAATCCGGAGAAAGGGAAGAAAGAAGCGTGGACAAATTCACTCTTAACAAAGATAATTGCGTTCTCTTAATCGTAGATATTCAGGACAAGCTTGCCGTAGTAATGAGTCAGAAGGAAAAGGTCACAACCAACTGTCTGCATGTCATTGAGGCAGCCAAACTGCTCAGCATTCCCGTACTAGTTACAGAACAGTACCCTAAAGGTCTGGGGCAGACAATCAGTGAGATAAAAGAAGCGTTGTCTGAGTATGCGCCTCTTGAGAAAGTTACATTCGACTGCTGCAGGGGAGACGGGTTTTTGCAGAAAATTGCCTCATTGAGAAAAACGCAGATCATACTTGCCGGGATGGAAACTCACGTTTGCGTATTGCAGACCTGCCTGGGACTGCTGGGAAAAGGATATTTTGTCCACCTGGTCAGCGATGCTGTCTGCTCGCGGAAGAAAGACGATTATAAGACCGGCAGGGAAATAATGCGTAATGCCGGGGCCGTGATAACCTGCACGGAGACCGTATTATTTCAACTCCTTGAAAAGGCGGGCACCCCGGAATTCAAGGCGATATCAAAGAGGATAAAATAAAATTACAGCCCGCTCAAATCCCACTTTTCGATCTTCCGCCTGATATCTCCTGTATTTTTCTTCCCGTCTATGGCCCTTAGGATTTTTTGATAGCCGGATATATCGCCATATAAAATACAGCCTGTAATAACATTGTCCTTTATCACAAGCTTTCTGTAGATATATTTATCTTTATCCTTTTGAACAATTGATTCTAATTTACCGTCTGCATCTATGTCCCCTGCTGCCGCGAGGTCAATGCCGACGACTTTAAGCATATTAGACATTGTTGTCCCTTCATATACTGCATTTCCTCCCGCCATGTTTATTCCTGCTATTTCCCCCTGTTTCTGTGCCGCAGGCCATATACCATAAAACATCCCCCTGTGTTCCACAAGGTCTCCGGCTGCGTAAATGTCCTTTATCTCTGTCTCCATCCTGTCATTGATAACTGCTCCTTTGCTGATTGTAAGGCCGAGACCCTTGCACAAGCCCGCTTGCGGTCTTACCCCGGCGGAAATGATAATGAGATCACTATCGATCCTGGTCCCGTCTTCAAGCAGCAGCCCCTTTACTCTGTCTTCTCCGGTGATCTCTTTTGATTTTGCCCCGAGATAAAATTTAAAACCCATGCCTTCCATCTGCGCCTTGAGGACCTCCGCGCCTTCCGGGTCCATCTGTCTCGGCAGCAGGCGGGGGAAGAATTCTACAACAGTGACTTCATGTCCTGTCTTTCTCAGGCTGTTGCCTGCTTCAAGACCCAGGACGCCTCCGCCGATAAGAATTACCTTTTTCACGCCTTCCGCATAAGCAAGGATTTCATTCGCATCCCTGATTGTTCTTAAGGTAAAGACGCCTTTTTTATCCGAACCGGGAATAGGAGGGACGAATGAAATGCCGCCGGTTGCAATAAGCAGTCTGTCGTATGGCAGACTTTCTCCATTTTTTGTAACGACTCTTTTATTGTCTTTATCTATTTCAGACACATGAGCGTTCAACCGGAGCATAAGCATGTTTTTTTCATACCAGTCGCTCTTACGGATTATAATGTCCTTCTCCGCCGCCTCTTTTGCAAGATATTCAATCAGCCTGATACGGCTGTAAAAAGGAACAGTCTCCTCAGTCAAAATTATTATTTCTCCGTCATGGTCCATCGTTCTGATATTTTCAGCAGCGGTTGTCCCGGCGACTCCGTTGCCTATGACTACATATCTCATGACATTGCTCCTTTTAATAGATTAAGTAAGAAGGAAGTTCAAGGCGTTTTCTTTACTTCTCACTTCTTACTTCCCACTTCTCACTTTTATATTAGTAATTATATCAAATCAGGGGGAGGCTGAATATTAGATGTATAACTTCTCGACCAGATCGTCTTTCATGTCCTTGACGCTTTCAGCATTCATGGCAAGCTCTGTAACGACCTTCTTATGCATTTTTGCCCATTCAGTCTCGGTCTCAACAGGACAATCGCTTCCTCCGAGATAAAGAATGTGTCCGCCTATATAATCCGCCAGCAGCAGAATCGCCGAAAGCCGTCTGGTCACCGGGTCACTGTGTATATCGATATTAACAAAGTGATGGTACCATACCGATTTGGATATGGTGATGGGAAGATGCCAGGATTTGGTTATGAGATAACCCACAGCACAGTGGTGAGTGTTATAACGCTCTTCTTCTATTCCAATTATTGATTTCTTAATCCCTGATAATGACGCAGAGTTCACAACGCTCAGGGCATAATCAAGTATCTGACTGTAGTCCGGATATTTCTTCATGAGCATGGGCACGCCGCAGTCGTGGAAAAGTCCTGCGATATAAGCCTGCTCTTCGGATTCGAAGCCTGCTTTTTTCGCTATATACGCCGATGCCCCGGCAACAGTCATTGAGTGGTTCCAGAATTTCTCCGTGCTGCTGCCATGACCACCAACAGACTCACGCAAAGAAGTTGCCAGGATAATCCTGTTGAAATTTTTCAGTCCTACAAGGGAGAGCGCCCTCTGGATCGAATCGACCTTTTCCCTGAGGCCGAAAAATGACGAATTAGCCATCTTTAACAGCTTGGCAGACATGGCAACGTCCTTTGAAATAAGATCGGCTATGTCCCCTATGCTTGTCTCGGGCCGGCCTATCTTTTTATTGATTTCAAGCAGAAGCGCGGGTTGGGAAGGGATGCCTATACTGCTTACAAGTTCCGCAGCCTTTTTGACATCATCTTCCTGGTTTAATAGTTTTTCGTTCATAACCAAGAAATATCTTTAACCTATGCCCTCAAACAATCTGCTTATTATTCGGAACAAATAAAGGAAATCTTTACGTCGTTCAAGCCGGTCAACGGCTAGTGACCGTTTCCCCGTTTAAACATAGTCAGGGAAAATATCCCTATGCTCACAAGCACAATCGTCGGGCCTGATGAAGTGTTCAGGTAAATAGAAGCTGCAAGGCCGGCAACTCCTGAAATAATGCCAAAGACGCTTGAAAGCATAAACAAACGGCTCATGCTTGACGCAAGATTTTTTGCCGATGCAGCAGGCACAATCAAAAGCGATGTTACAAGCACAATCCCGATGATCTTGAGACTTATTGTTATTACAATCGCAATGATTAAAAAAAGCATGTATTCAAAGAAGCGGACATTGATGCCTTCCACCCTTGCGAGGTCCCTGTTGAATGTTATCTGTAAAAAGGGCTTTAAAAAAGCAAGGAGGGCCGTAACAGTCAGCACGCTGACAATAAGGATCAATAAGAGGTCATTGTTCGTTATTGCAAGTATATCACCGAAAAGGAATGTAAACAGATCGGCCCTGTAACCCTTAAGCATTCCAATGACCAGCATACCCGATGCAATGGCCCCGGAAAATGCGATTCCAATGACCGTATCATGTGATAAGGTCGTTCTTTCAGAGAGAAATGCAATGATCAGGGCAATGAGTATTGCAACAATAACAGACGAGAGCGAAAGGTCGATTCCAAACAACGCGCCGACTGCAATGCCGGCAAAGGCCGAATGCGATATTGCATCTGAAAAAAAGGACATCCTGCGCAGCACTACAAAGTTACCGACAAAGGGGCAGAGAATGCCCACCATCACTGAAGCAAGCAGCGCCCTCTGGATAAACGGATATGATAAATATTCGCTAATCATGTTCATGACAACTATGGATATACGCCCCCATCATCTCTCCGTATACACTCTTTATGACATCATCAGTCAGCGTCTCCTCAGGCCTTCCGGTGCATACAAGCCTCCGGTTTATGCAAAGGACGTCATCTGCGAAACGGTAGACAACATTCAAATCATGAGAGATCAATATCACCGTCAACCCCTTGTCTTTATTAAGGCGCCTGACCAGATCATGAAACCTTTCCTGCCCCTCGATATCCACACCTGATGCCGGCTCGTCAAGTATGAGAAGCCTGGGTCCATTAACAATCGCCTTGGCAATCATGACCCTCTGGAGTTCTCCTCCTGACAGGCTGCCGATCCGTCTCTCTTTTAATTCCTGGGCCCCGACAGTTTTCAGCAGTCTGTCAATATGGGCTTCCTCTCCTTTTTTCCTGTGAAAAGGGAAAGAATAACGGGGAGGAATAGTAAAATGCAAAAGCTCTGAAACTGTAAGCGGAAATGTCCTGTCAAATTCAAGCCTCTGAGGGACATAACCGATCTTGTTATGAGAATTACCATGTTTAAAAAGGTGTCCAAAAAGAGTTACGGAACCGGTTTCATATGGGATGAGTCCGAGTATCGCTTTGATTAATGTCGTCTTGCCGGCGCCGTTAGGCCCGATAATCGCCGCTATCCTGCCTTCTTCTATCGAGAAAGTTATGTTCTCAATAAGGTGACGGTTGTCGGCCTTTACGCATAAATTTTCTACACTAATGGCATGCATTGAGTTCCTCAGTTTAATGCTTTTTTCAAGACTTGTAAATTTGACCTAATACTGTCTTCATACCACTCTTTGGAAAACAGTCCGGTCTCCAGTGTATCAAGGCTGTAAACCTGCAAGTTTAAATCACCGGCAAGTGACGTTACTATCTTGTGAGAAAATTGGGGCTCGGTAAAAATGGCCCTGATACCCTTTGACTTAATTGTTTCAATAACATGAGCTATATGTTTGGGAGAGGGCTCTATTTCCGGAGTCTCCTGAATTACAACAGCCAGCTCCAATCCGTATTCTCCGGCAAAATATTTAAACGCGGGATGATAAGTAACAATCCGGTTTTGCTTCCACGTCCTGATTTCGTTTCTGATCTCTTTGTCCAGATTCCCCAGGCGTTGAATATATTCAGAGGAATTCTTCGTATATGTTTCGCTATTGTCAGGATCAACTTTTACAAGGGCGTCCCTTATGTTTTTTACCTGCATAATGGCATTCCTGGGAGAAAGCCATATATGGGGATCATTGCCGATAAGCTCAACTCCGGCGCTCGTGTCAACAATAATTAATTTTTTATTGTCATTTGTCGGAGACTCTGACGCAGGGCCTTGCAGTTTATTTAACCATGCCTCCAGTTTAACGCCGTTTATTATAAGAATCCGCGTCTCTGAAACTTTCCTGGCATCTCCGGGGCTCAAAGAGTACTCATGCGGACCAACGCCTGAAGGGATAAGATTATCAACGATTGCTTCGTCACCGGCGACATTTTTTGCAAAGCTGTATAGCGGCGCAATGGTCGTAAGGATTCTGAGTTTTCCACCGGTTTGAGTGACAGGCTGCCGGCATGCATGAAGACTAATAACCGGACAGATCAGAGCAAGAAATATCAATTTTCTTAAGGTTATCACGGTTAAAATTATACCACAATATAAGCCGCTTGAACCGCTTTATGATATGAGCCTCTTGCAAAAGAATTCAATTCCTGTAGATGTCATTTCGACCAAAGAGAGAAATCTTTTGCTATCAACAATGTATAAGACCTCTCTCTTCGTTCGAGGTGACAAAGAGAAGACTTCTGCAAGAGCCTCGTATGTTATCATTACTAACAATGGAAGCATATCACCCTTTTGCAGCGCTCAGACACAGGAATTTCAGGCTTTTCTGGACCGGGCAGATAATATCACTTACAGGGACCTGGATGCACCAGGCCGCCCAGAGCTGGCTGGTCTATGAATTAACAAACTCCCCTTTCTTTCTGGGACTGGCAGGGACAGCAGCGTCGGCCCCGATCCTCCTTTTCTCACTGGCCGGCGGGGTGATTGCAGACAGGCACTCAAAAAGGATTATAGTGCTGATAGCCCATATCATACTTTTATCTCTTACACTGATACTCGCTGTCCTGGTCGCAACCGGAGTTGTCAATATCTGGCACGCGCTAATCATAGCCTTTCTCATAGGCACTGTGCTTGCTTTTGAAATTCCTGCACGGCAGTCCTTTATCATTGAGCTGGTTGGCAAGGAGGACCTGCTCAATGGCATCGCGCTCAATTCCATGGCTTTTCAGAGTGCAAGGATGATCGGACCGGCAGTGGCCGGTATTCTCATGGGTTCTGTCGGTCTTGCTTCATGTTTTTTTATTAATGCCTTGAGCTTTCTTGCTTTAATCGCTGCCCTGATTAAAATGCGCTTCAAGCCTGTTGATGTGCAAAGAGGCACGACATCCGGAATCAAAACTTCTTTAAAGGAAGGACTTAAATATATCCGCAACACTCCGTCGGTATATACTCTTTTGATAGCAGCAGGCATAATCAGTTTCTTCGGGTTCCCCTATATTTCTTTTTTACCGGTATATGCCAGGGACATATTGAAAACAGGAGAGACAGGCCTCGGCATATTAATGGGATGTGCAGGCGCAGGCGCCCTTACAGGCGCGATAGGACTGGCATTAAAGGGGAATACCTCAAAAAAAGGGATGGTCATGGCAGCGGCAGGAATAATTTTTTCGGTGGCGCTCCTTATATTTTCATTTTCTGAAACAGTCTGGCTTTCCTATGCGATGCTCTTTTTTGTCGGCCTCGGAGCAATCAATCAGATAGCCACGGCAAACAACCTTATACAGCTTACCGTCCCTGATGAATTAAGGGGAAGGGTAATGAGTTCTTTTACAACAATGTTTCTCGGAATGGCGCCCCTTGGGAATTTTACCGTCGGAAGCCTGGCACATTACGTGGGCACTCAAAATGCCCTTTTAACAAGCGCAAGTTTTTGTCTTGCCGGAACACTTGCCATCTTATGGATCAAGCCTGAGATATTCAGGATGTAAGATTTAATGTTGCATATCCGGTCGTGGGGATTGGATAATCCCCCTCGTAACTGAGGGATTTCCTACCGTACTGAATTTACAACCCTGATAATTACTTCAATGGAAAACCCTCGCCGCTGGAGCATTCCCCACAGTCTTCGTTTTATAACATTCTCAGGATAGTTCTTTAGAGTCTTCATCTTTCTTTCCACAAATTCGAGGGCTGCCGCGTCTTCCATTTCTGCTGTATGGACCGACAGGGTTTTATCTGCAAGTTCTCTGTCTATTCCGCGCTTCGCGAGAAGCATCGCGATGCCTTTTTTGCCGAGGGGTCTTCTTTCTGTTGAATATTTGACCAGGTCCGAGGCGAGGAGTCTGTCGTTGATCAGACCCGTATCTTCCAGAAATTTTATTACACTGTCAATCTGACTGCTGTCAAAGCCTTTTCTTCCCAGCCGTTCGAGCATTTCCTTTTTGCTTCTGGAACGGTAACTCAGGAGTTTTAAAGCGTAGGTTTTTGCGTTGACTTGAGGACCGTTCGATCCCGGGGACCTCTTCATTTTAGTTCCCGGTTATGTGACCGCCAGGTCCCCAGATATCCTTTGTGGACTCAACCCCCTTAATTTTGAGGATAAAATCATCGGGATTCGTAGCAATACTAACTGCATCCTCATACGTGATAAGCTCCTTCTTATATAGGCCCATAAGGGACTGATCAAATGTCTGCATCCCGTACTGGCTTACACCTTCCGCTATATAGTCATGAATATTTTTTGTCTTGTCCCGCTCCTCTATGCAGCTTCTTATTGTGGCGGTATTAATGAGTATCTCGACAGCAGGCACCCTCCCTTTGCCGCCGGCCCTTGGAATAAGCCGCATGGATATAATGGCCTTCAGAACAGAAGCGAGCTGCGCCCTTACCTGCCCGTGCTGGTAAGGCGGAAAAACCGATATAATTCTGTTTATGGTCTCAACGGTGTCGGTTGTATGTAAAGTGCTGAGGACCAGATGCCCTGTTTCCGCGGCATCCAGCGCTGTTTTTATGGTTTCAAAATCACGCATCTCACCAACCAGGATAACATCAGGGTCCTGTCTTAAAGCCGCTCTTAAGGACTTGGCAAAATTCGTTGCATCAGCGCCTATCTCCCGTTGACTTACAATGCTCATTTTATCTCTGTGTAAAAATTCAATCGGATCTTCAATCGTTATAATATTCACTGCCCTGTGAGAGTTTATATAATCTATCATTGATGCAAGCGTAGTGCTTTTGCCGCTTCCCGTCGTACCGGTCACAAGGACCAGGCCTCTGGGCTCTAAAGAGATTTTTTTTGTTACAACGGGCATCATTAACTCTTCCAGTTCAAGAATTTTAGGGGGGATAACCCTGAAAACAATACCTATCGTGCCTCTCTGATAATAGACATTACACCTGAACCTTCCAAGTCCTGAAACACTATACGCCATATCAATCTCACGGTTTTTTTCGAACTGTTCCTGTTGAGGTTCTTTCAGTACAATGGCGGTTATACTCTGAACATCTTCCCCGGTAATTTTGGGCTCATCCTGCAGTGCTGTCAGGGCGCCGTCAATTCGGATAATCGGGGGACTGCCTACTTTTATATGCATGTCCGACGCATTCCGCTTAACGGCTATTTCCAGAAGCGAATTAATATCTCTTGACATAACCTACCTCTTAAAATTATATTCCTCAAGTATTTTTGTCTCAATCTCCCCTGCTATTTCAGGATTTGACTTGAGATATTCCTTTGCATTTTCTCTACCCTGTCCTATCTTGTTGCCTTTATAAGAATACCATGCGCCCGCCCTCTCTACTATTTTTTTCTCAATTCCGAGGTCAACAAGCTCGCCAAGCCTTGAAATCCCTTCATTAAAGAATATATCAAATTCCGCCTGTTTAAAAGGAGGCGCGACTTTATTTTTTACAACCTTTACCCTCACCCTGTTGCCTATTGATTCCTGGCCGTTTTTTAGGCCTTCAATCCTCCTGATATCAAGCCGTACTGAGGAATAAAACTTGAGCGCGTTTCCCCCGGTCGTTGTTTCAGGATTTCCAAACATGACCCCTATCTTCATTCTTATCTGATTGATGAAGATGACCGTTGTCTGCCCCTTTGAAATAGCAGCGGTGAGTTTTCTTAAAGCCTGACTCATAAGCCTTGCCTGAAGCCCCGGCAGACTGTCACCCATTTCACCTTCAATCTCCGCCCGCGGGACAAGCGCCGCGACTGAATCTATAACTATGATATCAATTGCCCCGCTGCGGACTAATGTTTCAGTGACTTCCAGGGCCTGTTCACCGGTGTCCGGCTGGCTGATAAGCAGGTCATTAATATTGACCCCGAGTCTTCCTGCATAGGATACATCCAGCGCGTGTTCCGCATCAATAAAAGCTGCTGCTCCCCCTGCCTTCTGGGCCTGCGCGATGGCGCTAAGCGCGAGGGTCGTTTTCCCGGAAGATTCAGGGCCGTAAATTTCGATGACCCTCCCTCTTGGAAAACCGCCTACTCCGAGGGCTGCATCCAGCCCGATAGAGCCTGTCGGAATAGCAGGAATCTCTACTACTCCCTCTGAGCCCAGACGCATAATAGCGCCTTTGCCGAACTGCTTTTCTATTTGCGATATGGCAACTTCAAGCGCCTTCGCACGGTCCTTATCAGACATTTTGCCTCCCTATATTTTAAAGTTGTTAGTTGTCAGTTGTCAGTCTAAAATCTAATCCCCCAATGGTATCTCAGCTATCTTTGTATACTTTGCCCCTGCCGGGCCTAAATCGCTTCTCATAAATGATATACGATTAACATCAATTATGCCAACGCTATATTCTTTATAGGCCCCCATCTTATTAATCAAAGTCATTTTCCCCTCTGAAGACCTGAACCTGCCCAGGGTCAAATGCGGGGTGAATTTTCTGTCTTCCCGTTCAAATCCGAGTGAAGACATCCCGGTATCAATTTCCTTCTGAATGAGCTTCAATGCGTCATGGTCCTCTATACCGGCCCATAATACACGCGGTGCCTTGTTCCCGGGAAAAACACCAATACCCCTTACTTCACAATTAAACTTCTGGAATTTTCTGCATGTCCCCTTTAATGTTTCAACTATTCCGTCAACCAGCTTTTCCTCGATATCCCCGAGAAACTTCAATGTAAGATGAACGCCTTCCGGCCTGACCCATCTTACATCCGCTCCGCATGTTTTAAGCTCCTGCTGAAGCGACAGCAATGCTGATTTTACTGTGTCCGGTAATTCTATTGCAATAAAACTTCTCAAGGTCTTTCTTGATTTCCCAAATAAGATACCATAGAAAGATAAAAAAGTGCTGTGTATTATTTCTTGTAACTTCTAATCCATCTTGATCATCTTAACCACATAATCTTTTATGTCCAAAGCAATCTTATAAGCGTTTTTTGCTTCCTCCCGGCTTGGCTCTGACCAGTCATCAGGATATCTCACTTCAACTGCATATCCTGAAAGAGTTTCTACGATGTCGTAAAACTGTTCAATATCTTTGTCGTTGTCTGCTATCAAATCTATAAGATAGTCGAGGTCGTGTTTCTTTTCAAACGGTGTATCAAGGTAAACCAGATATGCCTTTAGATATTTTTCTACTGCTTGTTGACAATGATAGCAAATGATATCTGTATATTCAGGCCTGTTATCATGTGTCAAACGGGCAGTATCTATGTCCCTTTCAGCCTTATAGCTCCATTCTTTTATAAGAGATTGTTTTTTGTCTTGTTTATCCATACAGGACTTTACCTTTTTTGAGCACTCCTGTGATAAATGCTGTATCTATCCCTTCCCACTTCCTGACTTCTTCCGGTGTATAAACAAGTATGTCTACAGCCACCTTCATTCCTCTAAGTATACGCCTTACTTCTTTTGTCCTTTGGTGCCTTGGGATAATACTTTCTTTTATTATGAGGAGATCAATGTCGCTGTCTTTAGTCGGACTGCCGTATGCGTATGATCCAAAAAGTATAATCTTTAACGGATTGAATTTCTCAGCTATTTTTCTGACTATTTCGTCAATTGTCTGCTTGTAATCTTCCGCCACAATTCTACCTCATCCTTTGCCCTAGTTATTATAAAGTATATGTCATGTGAAGACAATGAGTTTTTCTTAATAAAATATAACCGCTAAGTAAGATACATCCAAACCTGCAAACAAACATTCGCATACCCCCCTGCCATGACGTCATCCAGCATAATCCCCGCTCCTCCCGGAACAACCTTTTCAATCTTGCGTATCGGAGGCGGCTTAAAAATATCAAACGCTCTGAATAATATAAATGCAGAAAGGAGAGAACCGAATGTCTTCGGAACTAACAACACGGAAATCAGGTATCCGCAAAGCTCGTCAATAACGATGTGCCCGCTGTCTTTTCCAAGAAGCTTCTCAGTGTTATGTGAAGTTATTATACCCAGAAGGAATAAAGGCAGGAAGATTATCAGGAGATTCAAATCATCAGGCTTGATTAATACTACAAATAAAAAGCCAAATGCAGAGCCAAAAGTGCCGGGGGCATATGGCAGATATCCAATGAAGCCCAGCGTAGCGACGTATTTAAATAATGTTTGCAAAGGACATAAAGAGTTACGAGTCAAGAGTCAAGAGTTAAGAATTAAGAATGTAACCTATTTCTTGCGATCATTCTCTGATTTATAACTCATAACTCATAACTCTGAACTCTGCCTCCTTTATTCCTGAACGATCTTATACGAATGCGTTATCTTTGCGGCCTTGCCGATAGTATTTCCAACCATGCAATAATTTCCAAGCGACAGTTCAATTGCACGCTTTACCGCCTCTTCCGAAACATTCCGGCCTGTAACTATATATTCGATATGGATGTCAGTAAACGAACGGGGATGACTTTCAGGCGTTTCGCCGTTTACGTTTATTTCAAAATTTGTAACATCCTGTTTCTTCTTTCTTAGTATTGAAATAACATCCATCCCTGAACACCCGCCAAAAGCCATGAGCAGAAGTTCAGAAGGTTTTGACCCGATATTATTCCCGCCGGCAGACGGCGGTGCATCCATTACAACCGCGTGGCCGGAATCGGCAGTTCCGACAAATTGCATATTCTCGACAAATTTAATCTTGCTTTTCATTATAATCAGCCTCCTGATACATTAAAGTGCAATAGGACAAAAGTACAATAGCATTTTACTCTTAGTTATTCTGATCTTTTGTATTCTCGAACTTTTGTCCTTAAATTTAAGGAATCAAACTTTTTTTGTCAATTAAAACAATAGTGCCATACAAGATATCGATTGCATAATCTTCAAATCTTTTTTAAAATGATATAAATAAGTTCTATATTTCATCAAAAATCTTCGGGAGTCAATTAAAAAGTGACACCGCATGAAGATGCTCGCAATAAATATGTAAAGTTTATAAATATTACTGAGAGGGAGTTAACGTATTATGCCAAAAATCAGGAAAGCCGTAGTAGCAGTAGCCGGTTCCGGTACAAGATTTTTACCGGCCACAAAGACCATGCCGAAAGAGATGCTGCCGATCGTGGACAAGCCGATTATTCAATTAGTTGCCGAAGAATTGGTCGCAGCCGGAATTGAGGATATCATTATGGTAACCAAGTGGGACAAAAAACCCCTGGAGGACCACTTTGATCATAACTGGGCATTGGTTGATGAACTTCAAAAAGCAGGCAAGCTTAAGCGAGTTAAGGATGTTAAAAAAGTTGCTGATATGGCTAATTTCATTTATGTCAGGCAAAAAGGCCCCTACGGAAACGGCACGCCGGTATTGTCGGCCGCCAGCCTGGTTGAGAATGAAACCTTCGTATACATATGGGGTGATGATCTGGTTAAATCACACATTCCTTTTACCAAACAGATGATAGACGATCATAAACGTCACGGCAAATTAATGATCGGGGTACAGAAAGTGCCCAAAGAGGTGGTAAACCGGTACGGGATTGTGAAATTGCGCAAGGGGAATATGGAGATTGAAGATATTGTGGAAAAACCGTCAATCAATGAGGCGCCATCGCAACTGGCTGATTTCGGACGTATGATTTTAAATCAGGATATCATTGATATTTTAAGAGGCATTCCCCTTGGTAAAGACAATGAACTCTGGATTGTTGACGCCATTCGAACATACGTTAAGAATGGGGGAATATTTATGGCTAAAGAAGTAGAAGGAGGTGAATGGCTCACAACGGGAGATCCTTTAAACTACCTGAAAGCCATACTTAAATACGCCCTGGACAGGGAGGACATCGGCGGCGACTTAAAGGAATTTATTAAAAATTGCGTGTGTAAAAATAATTGTGAGTAAGCAGAGATGACTTATCATATAGATAAGTCAGTAGTGTTTCCGGAAATTCATTTTTCTAAATAGTTACAATTTGTCGTTTTGATTTTTGATCTTTAATTTATTATTTTTTCAATTAAAAAATTCGTCTTTTCCTTTTTTCACAACCTCTTTCAATAACTCCGATAACATGGTACAATATCCTTAATTTTTTGTTATTGTCTTATAGCTTAATGAGAGATTCTCTTAAATTGACCCGATAATATTCGGAAAAAAGGTTAATATCTAAAAAGGAGAGATCATGTCAGATTTTGATATAAAGGAAGAGCGTGAAATAGAAATTCCGACAACCCTGCCAATTCTTCCGGTAAGAGATGTTGTCATATTTCCGTATATGATTCTACCTCTGTTTGTGGGAAGAGATATATCAATAAAGGCAATTGAACATGCAGTTGAAAGCAACAAACTAATTTTGCTTGTCTCGCAGAAAGACGTTAATATAGAGTCACCGTCCAAAGATGACCTTTACGCAGTTGGTACAGTCGGGACAATATTAAGAATGCTGAAACTGCCGGACGGAAGACTTAAAATTCTTGTTCAGGGCCTGTCAAAAGCAAGGATTCTCAATTACAACCAGACAGATCCGTTTTATATCGGAGAGATTGAAAAAGTCGTTGACCAGGAACAGCCTGAATTAACTTTAGAAGTTGAAGCGCTTATGCGGAATGTAAAAGAACTTGTAGATAAATCCCTGGCGCTCGGAAAGTCTTTCCTGCCTGATATTATTGTCCTGATCGAAAACATAGAAGAACCGGGACGGCTTGCAGATTTAGTTGCGTCAAATCTGGGCTTGAAGGCTGAGCAGGCACAGGCATTACTGGAGGAAACAGACCCCATCCTGAGACTCAATAAAATCAGTGAGATCCTGAACAGAGAAGTTGAGCTGCTGCTCGTGCAGCAGAAAATCCAGTCAGACGTCAAAGGTGAAATAGATAAAACTCAGCGGGAATATTTTCTCAGGGAGCAGCTGAAGGCCATACAGAAAGAACTTGGCGAAATAGATGAAAAGACCGAAGAGATCATGGATCTGCGCAAGAAGATTGACGAAGCAAAGATGCCCGAAAAGGTAGAAAAAGAAGCCATAAAACAGATCAATCGTCTCGATAAAATGCATCAGGACAGCGCAGAAGCCGGCACTATCAGAACTTATGTTGACTGGCTCGTGGAACTGCCATGGTCAAAAAGCACAAAAGATAATCTCGACATAAAACGTGCAAAGAAGGTCCTTGATGAAGACCACTATGATCTTGAAAAGGTCAAAGAACGAATCCTTGAATATCTTGGAGTAAGGAAGTTAAAAGACAAAATGAAGGGCCCCATTCTGTGTTTTGTGGGACCGCCGGGAGTCGGCAAGACTTCACTCGGCAAGTCAATTGCCAGAGCTCTTGGAAGGGAGTTTTACAGGATGTCCCTCGGAGGAATGAGAGACGAAGCCGAGATTAGAGGGCACAGAAGGACATATGTCGGAGCCATGCCGGGAAGGGTCATTCAGGGTATCAAAACAACAGGCAAAAACAATCCTGTGTTTATGCTCGATGAAGTTGACAAAATAGGCATGGACTTCAGAGGCGATCCCGCCTCCGCGCTTTTAGAAGTTTTGGATCCGGAGCAGAATTTTGCCTTTACAGACCATTACCTGGGAGTCCCTTTTGACTTAAGTAACGTAATGTTTATAACAACTGCAAATCAGATGGACCCAATTCCTTCTCCGTTGAGAGACAGAATGGAGGTGCTTTACTTATCCGGTTATACAGCTGAGGAAAAAGCTGGAATAGCCAAAAATTATCTCATCCCCAAGCAGCTGACTGAACATGGCATTTCTGGAAAAGATATTAAAATAAATGACAGCGCGCTTTTGCAGATTACCACCCACTATACGAGTGAGGCCGGCGTAAGAAACCTTGAGCGTGAGATCGCCAATCTCTGCAGGAAGGTAGCAAGAAAGATTGCTGAAGGCAAGACCAAAAAATATAATATTTCCTCGATAAATCTGTCAAAATATCTCGGCGTGCCTAAATATCTGCCTGAAGAGGAAATCAAGAAAGATGAGGTCGGCGTTTCAACCGGATTGGCCTGGACTGAAGCGGGGGGGGATATAATATATATTGAAGCAATTATAATGAAAGGCAAAGGCGGCATTACCCTTACCGGTCAGCTTGGAGACATAATGAAAGAGTCCGCTCATGCAGCCTTAAGTTATATACGTTCAAAGGCAAAAAGCCTCGGTATAAAGAATACCATGTTTTCAGATAATGATATTCATATACATGTCCCGGCAGGCGCGATTCCGAAGGACGGCCCTTCTGCGGGGATAACTATGGCCACAGCCATTGCTTCCATATTTACGGGCAGGGCTGTCCATAAAAGCATTGCCATGACCGGTGAAGTAACTCTGCGCGGTACCGTACTGCCGATAGGCGGATTAAAAGAGAAGGCCCTTGCAGCAAAGAGAATGGGCATCAAAAAAGTAATTATTCCTAAAAGAAATGAAAAAGATCTTGAAGATATCCCTAAATATATTAAAAAAGATATGCAGTTTATACCTGTTGAAACTATGGACGAGGTATTGAAAAACGCCCTTAAGACAAGCAGTAAGACGAGAGTTAAAAAGAGCATAAAAAAGAGAAAAGGCCAAAAGTAGCTTTTAATAATTGCTGGAATTTAATCCCATAACATAATAACATCCTCTTTAATTCCGTAAGTCAAGACAGGGTGCGGGGATTCAGGTGAGAAAAAAGTTGTTAGTTGTCAGTTTTTTGTTTTCAGACTAACAACTAAAAACAAACAACTAACAACTGGATTTTATCCTGCTCCTTAACCCCTGAAATCCGTTGTGATTAATCTAAATAATGCAGACATTGAAAAATAAATTAATTAACTCGATAACTATAATAGAAATTATGCATGAGGCTTTAAATTAAAGTGTGTACGCTCCAATTAATGAATATTGCGTTTAATGTATCGAAAATTAATTTATTTTCCAACATCCGCATTATTTGAAATGTATCATTCTGGTTAATACAATAATGAAGATTACAAAACTGGGTGAATTTGGACTAATAAAAGAATTACAAAAAAAATGCTCCGGTACTTTATCTGATGTTCTGACCGGCATTGGTGACGATGCCGCAGTTGTAAAAGTCACAGATAGAAAATTCCTGATTACATCCGACATGTTAATTGAAGATGTTCACTTTGACCTTTCATTCACGACATTTTTCCAGCTGGGATACAAATTTCTGGCCGTCAACATAAGCGATATACTGGCAATGGGCGGAACTCCCAAATATTTTCTTGTAAGTCTCGGCATACCGGGGGATTATGATTCGGAAGATATTTATGAGTTATATTCTGGGGTAAAAAAAATCGCCGGGAAATTTGGAATAGCCATTATCGGAGGAGACACCTGCGCTTCAGGACAGGGACTTGTGCTGAGCGGAACACTCATCGGCAATGCAAACAGAATCGTCTCACGATCAGGCGCTAAAGAAGGAGACGGGATATTCATTACGGATACTTTAGGAGATTCAGCAATTGGCTTACAGCTTTTAAAAACACGGGGCAAACGGGTACACATATTCTCCCCGGCCAGTCCTCGTTTAAAACTTATTAAGAAACATCTGATGCCGGATATTAAGCAGTTAAAGAGCACATCTAAACTGACATCCATGATAGATGTCAGCGACGGGCTTCTCGCAGATTTAAGTCATATATGTGATGAAAGCAAGGTGGGCGCAATAATTTATAAAGAGAATATTCCTTTATCCGAAGAGCTTCGATCCATATCTAACAGCATGGGGCAAGACCCGGTGCAATATGCATTAAAAGGCGGTGAAGATTATGCCCTGCTATATACTGCCCGGCCGACTTACAAAACGAATGATTATAAAATTGGGGAAATAATAAAAGAAGGCCGGTATATCATAGATAGCAAGGGGAAGAAAACACTCTTTAAACCGGAAGGATATGAACACTTTAAAAAAATCAGCGATAAGCGTTCAGCAATCAGCAGTCAGTTAAAAAGCTGAACGCTGACAGCTGATGGCTGACAGCTAATATTATGTCTTATTTCAGAGATAAATTAAGAAGCATTTTTAAAGTTAAAGAGTCACCGCATCGAATAGCGCTGGCTTTTGCCTTCGGCGTGTTTATGGGAATATCCCCATTGCTCGGACTTCATTATGCCGGGGGGATTTTTCTTGCATGGCTTTTCCGGTTAAACAGGCTGGTTGCAATTATCGGCATAAGCGTCAATAATCCATGGACGATTGTGCCATTATCTTCTCTGGCTGTCTGGGTTGGCGCAAAGCTGATGGGAATCAAGCAGGTACTTCCGGAAGTAGACTGGAAAAATATGGGTCTTCTCAGTATGATAAAAAAGCTGGCCGACTGGGAAAATTTTCTTTATGCAGACCTTTTTGACAACGCTCTCTGCCGGAGCCCTGATGCGCAACATCATCCCCTGGGAGCAGCCGGAAAAAATCTATCTCGGCCTGCCCTTTTCACTCACTCTGCTCTTTATTCTTCTTACACACGAAATGGCCCATTACCTGACGTCACGAAAACATAACGTACCTGCGACTCTCCCATATTTCATACCAGCGCCCTCAATAATAGGCACCTTTGGCGCGGTTATAAAAATGAAGCCGCCCATACCTGACAGGCGTTCACTCATAGATATCGGGGCATCAGGACCGATAGGCGGCTTTATTGTTGCCGTCATCGCATCCATCGCAGGCCTTCATCTGTCCGAGGTCAGGCCTGCGGAAGAAGTTCAGGACGGAATTGCCTTCGGCAGTTCATTATTGTTCACTTTTATATCTAAAATTGTTTTAAATGCCGATCCTGAAAAATTCGATGTAATACTACATCCGGTGGCCTTTGCAGGATGGATCGGTCTTTTAGTGACTTCGCTTAATCTGCTTCCAATCGGCCAGCTTGACGGCGGGCACATAACATATGCGCTATTTGGAGAAAAACATGCCTTGATTTCAAAAAGCATGATTCCCATTCTCGTTGTTCTCGGACTTGTATTCTGGCCTGGCTGGCTGATATGGGCTGTTCTAATGATAATACTCGGGTACAAACATCCACCAGTAGTTTACCCGGAGATCCAATTAGACAGAAAGAGAAGGCTTATCGGCTGGATCTCTCTTGTAATCTTTGTCCTGACCTTTACACCTATGCCTGTTCAGGGGTTGTAAGCGCGAATGTAGGGGCGAGGTACTCTCGCCCTGGATTTTAATGCATGATATTATTTATTCCAGAATGTTAAGAAGGTCTTTATGCCCTGAAAATTGATCTGATATATCCATACCCATTCTGTATGTCAGTCCATGTATCGGGGTTTTATTGATATGCACCCATCTTACCTCGTAATGCAGGTCTGTTTTTTCCCCGGCAGGAGGTTGAAATTCGAGCTTAAGTATCATCTCAGGTACAATAGATACTGCTTTCTTCCCGGCAGCAGCTATCACATGTAATCCATACTCGGAAATGTTTTCTATATATACGGGATAATTCTTACCGTCAAAGGAAACTTCTGCGTCTAAACTCACAGGTTTCCTCTGGGAACGCCTTTTTTCCATTTCAACGGTCTTCACTACCCTATTTCGAATCATCTGCATATCCTAAATGCATTATAGTAAATTGGATTGATTTAATCCCTATTAAAATATGCAAAACTTATGCTCATGTTAAAGTCCTTGATTTTCAAAGATACCTATAATTCAAGCCCTGGTTAAAATGTAAAATTCTATGCCAAGAGTAAGGAATTCCGACATAAAAAGAAAACTCGTTGCATTTCAACACCATTTCTTCATTATTACTTATCTTCAGTTCAGGCCCCTTCGTACTTTTTCATCCGCCAGTATTCCGCGTTAAGTGTCTCAACGATATAATCAATTCTTCGGGTCCTGATTAGTTTACCAAGACAATCCAGAATAACTTTGGGATGCCTGAAGATAATGCTGAACAGTATCGAGTAGAAGCTGATATTGCTCGAAGCCTTGAGATAATTTTTTACAAAAAACTGGTTCTGCAGGTGTCTGCGGATATCCCGGAGTTCTTCCTTGCCGAATGTTATAGCCATCAATGGGAGCTCCGGCTGCCTGTGCGCCCATATCTCTGAGAACGGGACGTGAGGGTCAAGCCACCCATTTTCAATGGCCATGTTATATATATCCGTCCCGGGATAAGGAGTCAGGAAATAAAAAGCTGTGTAATCGGCATCAATCTCTTTTGCTACCTGAAAACTTTCTTCTATATCTTCTCTTGTTTCTGTAGGATTACCAATAATAAATGTTGCAAGGGTCCTGATATCCAGCTCCTTGCAAAGTTTAAAAGACTGTTTTATCTGTGATGTCCTGTCGCCGGCGCCGCCTTTGCCCAGCACTTTGAGGATCTTTTCAGAACCGCTTTCTACGCCAAAGTCAAGCTGTACCAGCCCGGAATCTTTCATTCTCTGCATTAATTCCCTGTCGGTCTGGTCCACCCTTGACTGGCAAGCCCATTTAATATTCAGATTTCTCCTCTTCAGTTCTTCACAATATTCTTTTACCCATTTGGAGCTGAGAGTAAACGTATCATCACAGTAATATATACCCTTCATATCGTAATTCTTGACCAGATGTTCTATCTCGTCAACAACATTTTTCACGGAGCGTCTTCTTGTCCTTCTGCCAAATATGTTATGACTGCCACAGTAGATACACTTGAACGGACAACCCCTGCTTGTAACAATGGTAGTCTGGTTCTTTTCAGCATAGCCCCTTATAATTCCCGGCGGCTTCAGGTAGGGTTTCATATCTATTAAGTGCCTTGCAGGAAACGGGATGGTATCAAGATCAGTAATCATATCACGTTTTTCGTTTTCAATAATTACACCGTTTTCACGGTACATAACTCCCTTTATCCCCGCAACGCCTTCTTTCTTTGCAAGTTTCTCACATACTTCAACTATAGTGTCTTCACCTTCTCCAATAACAATGAAATCGAGGTCGAATTCTTTTAAGGTATCATGAGGTTTAACTGTTGTATGCACTCCTCCTGCACAATATGTAACATCAGGCAGTTCCTTTTTTAAAGTCTTACAAAGGTTAAATGCCCTCTGATAGGCTACTGTCAGGAAACTTAATCCTATCAATTCAGGATTAAATTCCTTTATCTCCTTAAGCATGGTATCCTGGTATTCGGGGTCGGAATCAAATATCTGGACAGCATGTCCGGCCTTTTCCAATACGGCAGCGATATACATAAGCCCTAAAGGGGGTACGACATTATTGCCGTCCAATACCTGTGCGTTAACCAAAGTTACTCTCATTTATCTCTACCTCTCTTGTTTATATTTAAACTCATTTCTCAACTGCAGGAGCAACAGCAATTGACTTCCTGTGGTTTGCTCCCTTTTAAGGTTATTGAATAAAACTCTATATATTCAACTTTCTTATAAAGGTAATTTTTCGTCATATTTACACTGGAGAACCCGGCATTTTTTGCTACTGCCTCAAACTGACTATCGGTGAGAGCTCCTGAAAGACATGCATTCCACAGTTCTTTGTCTCTCTTTAAATATCCGGGAACAGGTTTATCCGAAACAATATCCGAAATAATAAACCTCCCTCCTGGTTTTAATATTCGATATATTTCTTTCAATACTTTAGCCTTATCCTCAGTAAGATTAATAACACAGTTGGATATGACCAGATCAACCGAATTGCTCTCAACAGGCATATCCATGATATTTCCTGTCTTGAATTCGACAATGTCGTACCCCAGGACCGTTGCAACTTTCTTCGCACTTTCTCTTGCCTTTTCCAGCATTTCATCGGTCATGTCTATCCCGATTACCTTGCCCTTATCCCCGAGCTTCTTCGCGGCAATAAAGCAGTCAATGCCGCCACCTGCGCCTAAATCAACGATTGTTTCCCCCTCTTTAATGTCTGCAAGCGCAGCAGGATTGCCGCATCCATAAGAAACATCGAGCACTTCATTCGGTATATGCGCCAGGTCATTGGGAGCGTAACCCGTAGGACAGTAGTAATCAGCTACAGGATTATAGGCGGCTTTAGAAAACTTCTTTTTCACCGTCTTGGTCACATGTCCCTTTATCTCAGGTTTGCAAACTTCTTCATCATCTTCAACGTCAACCGACAGCACGCATGAACAATGGTAGCACCCTACTTCAAAATTCTTATCTATTGATTTAATCCCTGCGCCAAGATGACCGGGCAGTTTTGAATCCATAGCATTATAAACCAGAGGAGAAGTGTAGCCTTTTCCGCTTTGGGGCGTAACTCCCTCAGAAGCCAGCTCCCAGATAATGTCCTCAAACAATGCTTTATACGTCGAGCAATAAGGATCAAGGGCCTTGACGGACCCCTTTCCTGTATCTACTTCCGATGCATAATAACTATGAGATGTGCATCCGCCGCCGCAGAAGTACTCAAGATAACAATCCCTGCATTCCGGTTTGTCCTGAACACTGTTTTTCCTGCCTCTTTCCATGGCCTTCGAATTCAGCCAGATATCTTTAAGTGATTTGTTACGGACGGACCCTGCATTGAAATTTTTGTCACCATTGAGTGAAGCACACGGATATACATTGCCGTCAGAATTCACACAGATTTTTTCATAACAGTTATTGCACAGGTCATTTTTCCTTCCTCTCTTTGTCCTGACACGGACTTTCAATGATTCGACATTATCAAATATCATCTCCTTCTCTTTATATTCCTTTTTAAGTCTTTTCATCGCCCGTGCAATATCATCGGAAGGCACATATAAATCACTTAAGTTACTCGCGCCCCGTCCTTTTGCATGCATCCATAGGACATTATGTTCCTGGATGCCAAGCTTTGACAGAAAGCGGGAAGTTTTTGCAATATCTTTCTCATTCAACTTACTGATGGCCGTTGAAACAATAGGAGTGATACCTATGTCTATTAATTTTCTGATACCTTCTACAGCCTTATCAAAACTGCCTTTCCCGCGAAGCGCGTCATGAATTTCCGCATTCGGGCCTTCAAGGCTGACCTGTAAAAGGAGTTTGGGACTGACTAACTTCTTCAAGGCTCCTATTTTCTTGTCATCAAAAAGAGTGGCATTAGTAAGAACAATAAGTTCACGTTTTTTTGTTTTTGTAATATATTTAATAAGGTCAAATATTCCTTCTTTTATAAACGGCTCACCTCCTGTAATGTAAAACCGTTTAACCCCTAACTTAATTGAATCGTCTATGACCTTCTTGAATTCGTCATTGGTCAATTCCTTTCGCAGGCCTTTTCCGGCGCTTACAAGACAATGCCTGCATCTGAGGTTACAGGCAAGCGTATAATATATCCAGAGTTCATCTAATTTATGGGGGGCAATCGCACTGCTTCTTCCCTTATATTCAGGTCTTACAAATTGGGTATTTGATACGAATTCAAGTAATCTTGCTGCGCTCAGGAATTTTGAGATTTCATCTCTGACTTCCTTTTTGTTCGTTACCTTATATTTATCGCAAATGTAGTCCTGAATATCAGACAGCGCACGTTTGCCGTTACAAAGTTTAATGACCTCAGCCCCTGTCTCATTTACACTGATCCAGTTTGGCGACTTAGGGTCTATAAAAAGAGATATACCGTTTTTTTGTTTCTTTAAATATTCAGGGGAGTATAAGACATCATCAGAATTAAAAGCCTTAATATTAGGGTCCGCAATAGACCATGCAGTAAGATCGTATTGTTTAATACGCTGTTCTCTCCCTGTGTCACAACAACCTTTTGCCATAAAATCTCCGTTAAAAAATAGCTGCACTTATGTGTTGTATGCAGCGTTAATTTTCTTTCCTATGAATTTCCCTAGTGGATATGAATATAACTTCTACAGCTATATTGAATTTCAACTTTTTTATTATACCGTTTCATACATATATTTCACAATTAATAATCAAAGCGTCATCCATAAACCCGGCAATGGTGACCTATAGTGTTAACCCATACTCTTTAAGTAATATAAGGACCTTTAGTTGATATAAGCTTTGACCTGATGTTAGTATTATTTATTCTCAAGATGAATAAATAAAAAACTCATTATATTCATTGAGTATGAATATAATGCGCTGTTTTTTTCCAATATATTTATTTGTGTTAGCCAATGAAATCCGTCCCGGATAAAAATAGAAAAACCGACCTCATCCTCCAGAAAAACAGGGAACTGACTGCCATTCTTGAGGTCAGCAAGGTCCTCACCACCTCTTTTGCCCTTGAGAAAAACCTGTCGTCAGTAATGTCGACAATCGGGAGCCTGCTTGAAATGCAGAGGGGGTGCGTATTTCTGCTCGACAAGATTTCAGGGGAACTCCGCATTGTTGCGGCACATGGTCTTACAAAAGATAATATCGAGAAAGGTAAATACCGGATTGGTGAAGGGATAGTAGGCCGGGTATTGGAAAAAAAGATACCTATGGTAATTCCCAATATCGGGAAAGAGCCTTTGTTTCTGAACAAGACCGGGGCAAGGCCGGAAAAAGACGGTATTTCTTTCCTGTGCATACCCATCAAGCTTAAAAATGAAGTGCTTGGAGTTTTGAGCGTTGACAGGATTTATTCGGAAAAAAAGGGGAACGTCGATGACGACCTCAGGGTCCTGGAAATCGTGGCTTCATTAATAGCTCAGTTTATTAAATTATGGGAAAGCTATGAGCGGATCGAAAAAGAAAAGGAGCATTTAAAGAGAGAGTTAAAAGGCAAATACAGCATTGATAACATTATCGGCGACTCTGACAGGATGCAGGAGGTTTTTAAGGCAGTCCACAGGGTCTCTCCTTCAAAGGCAACCGTACTTTTGCGGGGTGAAAGCGGAACCGGGAAAGAACTGATCGCCAAAGCAATCCATTACATGAGCCAGAGGAACAAAGGGCCTTTTATTAAGTTTAATTGCGCATCAATTCCCGAAGGACTTTTAGAATCAGAGCTTTTCGGACATGAAAAAGGGGCCTTTACCGGGGCCGTTTCCTCCAGAAGCGGCAAGTTCGAGCTTGCAAATAAGGGGACCATTTTCCTTGATGAAATAGGAGACCTGCCCACAGCGCTTCAGCCGAAAATCCTGCGTGTCCTGCAGGAAAGGGAATTTGAGAGGATAGGCAGTGAAAAGACACTGAAGGTTGATGTCAGGATAATTACCGCAACAAGCCGCAACCTTGAAAACCTGGTATCGCAGGGGAAATTCCGGGAAGACCTCTATTTCAGACTTAATGTGATACCGCTTTTCTTACCTCCACTGCGGGAAAGAGAAGAGGACATACCAATCCTCATTGAACATTTCTTACATAAATTCAATGAAGAAAACGTCCGCTTCGTGGTCATGGATAAAAGCGCTTTGCAGGTTTTTATACATTACCACTGGCCAGGTAATGTAAGAGAGCTTGAAAACACTATTGAAAGGCTCGTTGTTATGTCCGGTTCAGATATAATAACCGCGACAGATCTGCCTGTATCTATGAATATATGCCGTTTGAAAAATTCCGACAAATTATCATCCTTAACAGCAAATATCGAGGAACTTGAAAAGGCCAATATCCTTAATGCCCTGGGAAAGTCAGGCTGGATTCATGCAAAGGCAGCGCGTCTTCTCGGCATTACCCCGAGGCAGATCGGGTATAAAATGAAGAAATACGGGATAGAAGAAAAAGAGAATTAATCACTTTATCCGATTACCCATACAGCACAGTTTTTCCCGGCATGCAGGATTTTGCTGGAAGTGCTGCCGAACATAAATTCTTCTGTCTTTGATATTCCTCTCCGCCCTACGATAACCGTACAGCATCCAAGCTTCCTTTGCTCCTCGAGTATGCATTCCGCAACAGAAGGGCAATTTTTGACATCAATAAGGACTTCTACTTTATCTTCACTGAACCCGGATTGAATAAGTATCCGGCGGTATTTATCGAGCATCTCTTTTGCCTTGAAATGCTGGTCTTCTATCCACATTTGACGGTCTTTATCCGTGCCAAAAAAATCTTCAGGCGGTTCAGGGATAATACTGAGAAGAGTGGCGCGAAATCCCGGCACACCCCCAAGAAAATCCGCTGCATAAAGAAGCGCCCTTTTAGCATTTTCCGACTCATCCAGCGCGATGAGGACGTGTCTGTCTTTTAGTAAATCAGAATTCCCCGCGTTGTTATTTTCCAAAGCCTTCCCCCTTTCCAAACTATGTTATTAGTCATCAAATATCTTAAATTTTATTTGATATCTTTCAGCAGACATGGAAGTCTGTTCCAGAATTTCTATAATCGACAAACGACTTATTAGATTTTTGCTTCATAGCAATCATATTGTTTTTCTTCTTTTAACTCTTTACTCCTAACTCTTAACTCTTTTTTAGAGGTGTCGTATAGAAATTCTTCCACAGCCTTCCATGTCTACAACCATTGGAATAGAATTCACTATGAATTACCTAATTTATCCCCTGCTTCATGCAAATCATTCAGGAATTGATCTGTATCATCGTAAAACACCTCCGTCCCCCTGGAGAAGTGAAGCATAATAAAATTCAGCGCATCAGGGATGTAAGGATAAATCTTTTGAAGATTGACCACCCTGTTACGGAAAATAATGTTCGTGTCATCAGCAGTTAAATTGTTCAGCACAGGGTGATCATTATGTACAAGCTGCTGCGTGGTAACATCGCCCTGACCGGCAAGAAAAATCAGGATGTTGCCTAACCCGAAGAGATCGTAACCGAACATATTTTCTTTATGCCAGTAATTATAGTCAAAGTCAATCCACCGGTAAAATCCGTCGCGCTTGTCCTTAATAATATGGTCCCGTCTGATGTCTCCGTGTTTCTCCCCGTGGTCATGAAGAAATTTGATGGCCTTTACCAGTTCGATATAATCGTTAAATACAGTGAGAAAATGATTGTAGAAATAGTCTTCATGGTCCTTGCCGAGTTTTGATACCAGGTTATCTATCGCGACGCCCGGGATATAATCAACGATTCTTATGATATTCCCCGCTGAATCTACGGTGCTGAATCCCTGCATGAAATTCCGGTGGCCTTTGACCAACTCAAGAATTCTGGCCTCTTTTTTAGGACTTCGCACACAGTCAAAAGTTATATCGCCGACTTTAGCATCGAATCTTTCAGGAAAAACCATTTTAATAATTTTCATACTCCCGTCATGCAGGTCAATCGCCCTCCTGACCCAGAATTTCGGCTGCTCATCTATGCTGAAACGCCCTTCCTTCTCATAATTTCTGATAAAATAAGGACGGCCGTTAAGAATAACAACATCGTCGTAATCGACCCTGAAAAAGTCCGATGTGTCAGTAATTATATTAATCCTTTTCGGCACGCGCGCAGGGTCCACGCAATTCGCAATCATATCCCTCAAATTTCTCTCGGTAAATTTATCGTCCCGGCCGGCAGACATTAATTTAATCGTATAATATTTCCCCCTTCCCGTCTACTGCCTGATATGCGTATCAAATAAAATTAATGAATATTGCGTTTAAGGTATCGACAATTAATTAATTTTCCAACATCTGCATTATTTGAAATGCATTTTCAGGGTTTAAACCGGGTGGGTGTTTTATTTGCTAAGTAGTTTATAATGTCTCATGCCAGGTCTTGATAAAAAACTCTTCCAGCTCATCATCAGCAGGATTGACGGAGAGAAGATTTCTTTATCTTCATATGCGGAACATGCTGTTGAGCTTGTCCGAAAGGGGATCGGAGGTTTCATAGTCTTCGGCGGTGAAAAAGATGAGATAAAAAATTTTATCGCTAAACTGCAATCCATCTCTGAAATCCCGTTATTTATTGCCTCCGACATAGAAAGGGGCGTGGGGCAGCAAATAGACGGGGCTACTTCTTTCCCGGGGCAGATGGCTGTAGCAGCAGCGATCGACAGGCATGACTTCGAAAGTGTAAAGCTCCTTGGAGATGCAATCAGGGCAATAGCTATCGAGTCAATTGATATCGGGATCAATATGCCGCTGGTCCCTGTCCTTGATGTAAACAGGAACCCCGATAATCCGATAATCTGCACCAGGGCCTTTTCCGACAATCCTGAGATTGTAGCGTGGTATGGGAAGATGTATATCAGGACTCTGGAAAATACAGGGCTAATAAGCTGCGCCAAACACTTTCCCGGACACGGGGACACAGCTATTGATTCCCACATATCTCTGCCGGTCATCTCGAAATCTTTCAGAGAGCTGAATGATACAGACTTATTTCCATTCATTGAAGCCATTAAAACAAATGTCAGCAGTATCATGACAGGACACATCAGAGTCCCGGCCATTGATGACCTCCCAGCATCTCTTTCAAAGAAGGTCATAACCGGTCTTTTAAGAACAGGTCTTGGATTTGAAGGGCTTGTGCTCACAGATGCATTGAACATGCACGCGCTTAAGGAATTCAAAAATGTCCCTTCAACGTGCATAAATGCCGGAGTCGATGTCCTGCTCCATCCTGCAGATGCCGGCTCCGTTGTTAAAGAACTTAAACACGCAGTCGCATCCGGTGAAATGAAGGAAGAAAAGATAGACGCTGCCGTAGAGCGGATTTTGCAATACAAAGCCAGGATAAAGAGCATCCAGAAAGTCCAGCCGGACTATCATGCAAATAAAAAGCTCTCCGATACAATCTCCGGCAGATCGGTGACCCTCGTTAAAAATAAACCTGACTTTCATTCCCTGAAGATCGTTCAGAATATTTCTCTTGTATTCTCAGCCGACGAGAGCAAACATGATTTGTCAGTCCTTAAAACCTTCATTCCGGGATCAATAAATATAAAGGCTTATAAAGGCGAGACCCTGCGGGAAGTCCTGATCGTTGCGCTCTTTACCAAAATAGCCGCATGGGAGGGAAGTTCGGGTATCAGGGATGAAGAAATAAATATAATCAGAGATATCATTAAAAAATCCCGCCATTCAATCGTGATATCTTTCGGCAGCCCTTATGTGCTCAGGCATTTTATGGAAGCCGGCGCGCTCATTGCCGCATATGATACCACCTTGCAGGCGCAGTCCTCTGTTGTTAAATGCCTGAGAGGGGAAGCCGTTTTTCAGGGCAGATTGCCGGTCGACCTTAATGGTTCATTGTGAGCTCTGTTCCAATGGTCGCAAAAAGTGTCAGTTATTAGTGACAGTGTCAGGAAATAAATTAACCGACACTATGCACTGACACTGACACTTATTACAATTTCCCTTTGCTTCTCATATCATCTTTGAAAAGCTCGTCCAGGATAATATCAATCTGCTCGCGGGTAATCCAACCATTAGCAAAAAAAATCTCCACCAAAAATCTGTGCGGTCTATGGGAAACGTCATCGTCAATCTGCTCTGATAAAGCTTCCTTTAACTGGTCTACGGTTATAAATCCGAGCTCTACCGCGATCTGGCCGGAACGTGGATGGTATTCATTATTAAATGTGCTGGAATATTTTGACATCCTCTGCCTCTCTTTCCTGATCAGCAGAAATAATCTACATCCTTTAATAAAACTTGTCAATCCTTCTTCGGCGCAATCTTCAGAAGAAGCAGCATCCCTGGAATTGCTATCAATGTACATATGATAAAGAAGTTCACCCATCCCAGATGTTTCGCAAAATATCCGGTCGGCGCAGATGCCATGACCCTGGGGACACCCATAAGGCTGGACAGAAGGGCATATTGTGTAGCAGTAAATTTCCTGTTTGTGATGCTTGCCATGAACGCCGTGTATGCAGCGGTCCCCATCCCTCCGCTTAAATTTTCAAAGGCAATGACCCCTGCCAGGGCCGGTACGCTATGCCCGATCTTTGCCAGCACAGCAAATCCGGCGGTTGATACGGCCTGCAAAAAACCAAAGACCCAGAGAGACCGGTTTATCCCGATCTTCAGCATGAGTATCCCCCCGATCAAACTTCCGATAATTGTCGCCCAGAACCCGAAAAGCTTGACCACCGTGCCGATCTCTGTCTTTGAAAATCCGATATCAAGATAAAAGGGGGTCGTCATCGCGCTCGCCATGGTATCACCGATTTTATAGAGCAGGACAAACACAAGCATCCATATGGCCCCCTGCCTGCTGAAGTATTCAACGAGAGGATCGACAACTGCCTCCCTCATGTTTTTCGGTGTGCCCATCGGGGCATCAGGTTCGGGAGTAAGCAGGGTTGTTAATACACCGGGCAGCATGCACGCCGCCATTATCAAATAGACCATTGAGAAGGGCATGTGGTCTGCCATGATAAGTCCGCCGCCTGAGGCCAGGAGCATCCCCACGCGGTAACCGTTCACATAAAGAGAAGACCCCAATCCCAGCTCTGAGTCGGTAAGGTCCTCCCTGCGATAAGCGTCAACCACGATGTCCTGTGAGGCGCTGAAAAATGTAACGAGAAACGCTGCAAAGGCGACCATCCAGGGACTTTTTCCGGGACTGGTCATGCCAAGACCGGCAATCGATAAAATCAATGCTGTCTGGGCAATCAGGAGCCAGCCCCTTCTTCGTCCCAGAAAAGGAAGGGTGAAACGGTCAAGGAAGGGGGCCCAGATAAATTTCGCTGTATACGGAAGGCCCACAAGCGCCATCATTCCGATTACTGCCAGGTCCACGCCCTCTTCCTTCATCCATGCCTGCAGAACGGAAATGGTCAGCAGAAGGGGAAGGCCGCAGGCAAAACCCATGATGAAGGAGACCAGCATCTTGCGGCTGAAGATTGCCTTAAGCATTTTCATATTATTTTTTATGTTGCTTGTAGGGGCGGGGTGACCCCGCCCTTACTTTGGTCTAAGCACAACTATCCCCGGCTTACCCTTTAAGTATTTTCTCAAATCCTCATCCATCACCCTCCTGTGCTTTTGCAATGATGAGGCGTGTCTCAATTTAACTGTATCCTGCTCTTTGATAACAATACCGGCATGTGATACATCCAGTCCTTCTATTTTTGAATACATCCCGACATAATCACCTGTGTTCAGATTCTCAATCACTTCATCATCAATCGCATCTGAATGGATATAGACAACCTCCCGCTCTATAACGGGAATGCCGGGAAGAAAATATGTTCCGTCGTCTTTCCTGTTTAACCGTTTTACCACCTTCTGGCTATTGCCGTAACTGATCTTCTCTGTTACATCTTCGACCATGCCGGAATTGAATTCCCGCCAGTCTGTAAAGAAATGGTTCCTGTTTTTATAGGCAATCATCCCGGACTTGTATCTCACCTTATTAAGATTCTCCCTGAATTCGATGAAAGAATTTGAAAGTCTCATCGCCTCGATGTAGTCAATAAACGTGAAGCAGTCAACAGCCTCAAGATTGATGACAAAAACCTCCGGGCTGTTTACGTCTCCGATTAACGTGGATTCTTTGTATGCTGTTTTGAGGAAGTGTCTTGAAAGCAAGGCTATTCGTCCGCCTGAACTGCTTATATCCGAAGCCTCTTTAAGAAGATGGCTCAATCCCTCCTCCGTCCATTTGCCTAAATTAATCTGTTCTTTCATGACCACGGTATTTTAACATTAATAAAATATCATATTGGCCCTGCTTGCGCTTTTAATTGATCTTTTATCCAGAGCATGTAATGGGTTATACTTAAGTCAGAATTGATCATCTATTTACAATAATAAAGTCAGAGGAGGGTAAATTTTAAAATTCATAATTCGATAAGATATTAAATAATGTCATCAGCCTGTTTTAATTGCTGCGGCGTTTTCGCATCTTTTTGTACTATTAAGGCTGTGCTAAGGTATCGAGATGACTTTTTAAATTTACCCTCCTCTGACTTTGGATGCATTCATCAGAAAAAACATTATTATGAATGATAATGAAAAAACAAAAGAACAGCTTATAAAAGAGCTGGAAGAAATGCGGAAGCTTGTTTCCGATATGGAAAGGGAACATTCACGCTCGGACGAGCTGATCTTTCAATCGGTATACAGCTGGGAGGACACCTTCAATAACATAACCGACATGATCACGGTCCACGACAAAGACTTCAATATCATACACGCCAACAAGGCAGCAGAAAAAATTCTCGGGCTGCCTTTCTTAAAGTCCAAAACAGCAAAATGTTATCAGCATTACCACGGAGAGAGTTCCCCTCCCAAAGGCTGCCCAAGCTGCGAGTGCCTTAAATCCGAGAAGCCGGTCGCCTTTGAAACGTACGAGCCCCATTTGAATAAATTCCTTGAGATAAGGGCCATGCCCCAATTTGACGGCAACAATCAGCTCATAGGTGTAATCCATATCGTCAGGGACATCACTGAGCGCAAGCAGATGGAAGAAGAGATAACCTCACTCAAGAAACACCTTCTCACAGGGGAACTGGAGAATGAGGCGGCCTTTTCATCGATCATTACGAAAAGTAAAAAGATGCGGGCCATCTTCCAGTACATCGAGGCCGTGGCAAAATCACAGAAGCCGGTATTCATAACCGGAGAAACCGGAGTCGGTAAAGAGCTGGTTGCAAGGTCAGTCCATCTTGCAAGCGGATTGAAAGGTGAATATATTGCCGTTAATGTGGCCGGTCTGGATGACACGATGTTCTCTGATACGTTATTCGGCCATAAAAAAGGCGCATTCACCGGGGCGGACAAGGACAGAGAAGGGTTGATAGTACGCGCCTCGGGAGGCACCCTTTTACTGGATGAGATAGGCGACCTGAACAAATCATCACAGGTGAAGCTCCTGCGCCTGCTGGAGGAAAGGATTTACTACCCCCTCGGATCAGACACACCGGAGAAAAGCGGCGCGCGCATCATCGCCTGTTCAAACCAGGACATTCAGGAGCAGATAGAAAAGGGATCGTTCCGCAATGATTTATATTACCGGCTGTGCGCGCATCACATTCACATTCCTCCCCTCCGCGAACGTCTTCAGGACATTCCATTGCTGCTTGATCATTTCATTAGAGAATCAGCCGGCACCATGAACAAGAAGCAGCCTGTGCTTTCTCCTGAACTCATCACCCTGCTTTCCAACTATCAGTTCCCGGGAAATGTCCGCGAACTTCAGGCCATGGTCCATGACGCTGTTGCGCAGTATAAATCAGGGAAACTTTCCCTGGACAGTTTCAAGGGGTTCATAAAACAAAGGCGGCCGCTGCCGCAAACTGAGGCCATGCCTGAGGATGAAAACTCATCTTCTTTAAAAAAGATATTCGGACATTTCCCATCCTTAAAGGAAATGGAAGACCACATAATTTCCGAAGCCATGAAATGCTGTGACGACAACCAGGGAAGCGCGGCTTCGCTGCTGGGCATTACGCGTCAGGCGCTGAATCAGCGGTTGAAGAAGAAAAACAAATCTCCGTAAATGAAAAATAGCGCTTACCAGGATGTAAGGTGTAATTTTATTGCATTATTATTCTGAAGAAGTGTATTTTCTATGCTATGTCTTATGAATTCAGAATTACTAAAACGGACAACAACGCGCGCCTTGGTCAGATACATACCCCGCGTGGAATAATAAATACCCCCGCCTTTATGCCGGTCGGCACCAATGCTGCTGTCAAGGCAATGAGTCCCAACGAGATGAAAGAGCTCGGCGCCGAGATACTTCTGTCCAATACTTACCACCTCTATCTCAGGCCCGGACATGAGATCATCAAAGAGGTCGGGGGCCTTCACAAGTTCATGAAATGGGACGGCCCCATTCTCACCGACAGCGGGGGATTCCAGGTATTCAGTCTTTCACCGTTAAGAAAAATCAAAAATGACGGTGTAGAGTTCCGCTCTCACATTGACGGGTCCCTGCATTTTCTGACGCCTGAACTTGTAATGGAAATACAGGCGGCGCTCGGTTCAGACATTGCCATGGTGTTCGATGAATGCACTCCTTATCCTGCGACAAGGGAATATGCGCTGAATTCTCTTAAATTAACTACTGAATGGGGGAAGAGGTGCCTTAAAGCGAAAAATGAAAATCAGGCCCTTTTCGGAATTGTTCAGGGAGGAGTATACAAAGACTTGCGGAAACAGAGCGCCGAGGAATTAATTAATATAGGTTTTGACGGATATGCGCTCGGAGGTTTGAGTGTAGGCGAGCCGAAAGAATCAATGTATGAGATGATAAATTACGCGACACCTCTCTTACCTGAAGACAAGCCCCATTATCTCATGGGCATAGGAGACCTGCTGGATGTTCTGGAAGCAGTGTCAGCGGGGATTGATATGTTCGACTGCGTGATGCCGACGAGGAATGCGCGAAATGGGACTTTGTTTACCAGCCGGGGAAGGATCAGCATAAAACGGGAAGAGTTCAAAAAAGATCCGGAGCCGCTTGACCCTAATTGCGGATGTTACACCTGCAAAAACTATTCGCGGGCATATTTACGCCATTTGTTCATGAGCAGGGAGATTCAATTCCGGGAAGAACAGACCCTGGTCCTGAAGAATAATTTTCATGCCCTCGACCCCTTGAACCCTTGAACCCTTCTGTTATAATTATCCCATGAACATCCTCATAACAGGCGGATCAGGATTTATCGGCACGCCCTTAACGCGCGAGCTTCGCGGTAATGGGCATTCTGTTACTGTCACCACAAGAAGTCAAACCGGGGCAAAAGATAAATTAACATGGAATCCCCCGGATCTTATCCCTCAGGATGTAATTTCAGCATTCGATGCTATTATTAATCTGGCAGGTGAGCCGATTGCGCCGAAGCGCTGGTCAAAGGATCGAAAGGCACGGATACTATCGAGCCGGGTAAATATTACCCGTGCGCTGGTGGAGTCAATCAGGACTGCAAACCCAAAACCCAAAACACTTGTCAGCGCATCTGCAATAGGTTATTACGGCGCACACGGCGATGAGTTTGTTACAGAGGATACTCCGCCGGCTGACGATTTCCTTGCCAATGTCTGTAAACAATGGGAGGCTGAGGCATATAAGGCCCTGGACCTGGGAGTCAGAGTAGTCACTGTCAGAATCGGAGGAGTGCTGGAAGCTGACGGCGGGGCGCTGCCGCAAATGGCGCTTCCCTTCAAATTCTTTTTAGGCGGCCCGATAGGCAGCGGAAGGCAATGGTTTTCATGGATCCACAGGGATGACATAACCGGCATTATCAGATTCGCGCTCGAAAATAAATCCATATCAGGCCCTGTCAATTTGACCGCGCCTAATCCGGTCACTAATAAAGAATTCAGTAAGGCCCTTGGAAGGGTCCTTCATCGACCGTCGTGTTTTGCAGTGCCGGGCTTTGTAGTCAAAGTTTCACTTGGTGAACTCGGGGCCGTTCTCCTTGCCGGGCAGCGTGTTCTGCCTGAGAAGGCCTTGAAGGCCGGGTATGGATTTAAATATTCAGATGTCAGCGAAGCGCTGAGGGCTATATATAGGAAGTAGGGGCGAGGTCTTCTCGCCCCCTTATTAACTTGCCATACATTAACGTTCTGCACATAAATATAAAAAGAGCGGGATTACCCCACCCCTACAAACACATTAATGTCAGTCCACCCATTTCAACTTCCTTACAAAATCCCTGTTCTCAACGAACCACTTGACCGTTTTCTCAATACCCTCTTCAAGCGGCATGGTAGGTTTCCAGCCCAGGACTTTTTTCGCCTTATCGATATTCGCCCATGTTGCGGTAACATCTGCGGGGTGCAGTTTATATCTTTTGATCTTTGCCTTCTTGCCGAGGAATTTCTCCAGCAGGCCTATTATATAGTTTAGCTTAACAGGATGATCACTGCCGAGGTTGAATATCTCAAAGCCGGCGGGCCTTAACGATCTGATTGTACCATCGGCGATGTCGTCGATATAAGTAAAATCCCTCGTTTGACTGCCGTCTCCATAAAGCGGAATCGGCTTGCCCGAATCCATACTCCTGAGAAATTTGAAGATGCTCATGTCCGGTCTGCCCGCAGGGCCGTAGACAGTGAAATATCTCAGGACGCTTATATCGAGTCCATATAAATAATGGTATGCATGGCATAATCCCTCAGCGCCTTTTTTTGTAGCAGAGTAAGGGGCAAGTGGTGTATCGGTCCTGGAAGTCTCTTTAAAGGGCATATCGAGTGAGGAATAAAGACTTGACGTGGAGGCAAGAACAAATTTCTTTACCTTGTGGTCCTTGCAGCATTCAAGCAGGTTCAGTGTCCCTTTTGTGTTCGTATCGAGATAAACCCATGGATCTTCCACTGAGGCCCTTACGCCGGCACGTGCAGCCAGATTGATGACCGCATCGATTTTTTCTGTCTGAAAAACCTTTTTCAGTCTCTTGAAGTTACCTATATCAACTTTATAAGAACTGAAGCCGGGGTATGCCTTTAATGATTTCAGTCTCCACCTTTTCAGAGATGGATCATAATAATCGTTAATATTGTCGATGCCGACTACGTTTTTATTCATATCAAGCAGCTGCTGCGACACCTTCCATCCGATAAATCCTGCGCAGCCTGTCACAAGGACCGTTTTCCCGTGGAAATTAATTTTTGATGATTTATATTTCATTTAAGACCCCTTTTTGATAAAAGATATAGTTTGATATAATACAGCAAAAAAACAGGCAAAGACAACAATGCCGTGATTAACTTAGGTATACTATAGCGATGCAAATTATAAGAAGGATAATCAGTATTACGAAACCCTACTGGCGTAGAGTAGCCGCGGGTATATTTCTCAGCATCCTGGTCTCAGGTACAACCGCGGCCATTGCGTGGTTTGTCAAACCCGCGCTTGATGAAGTATTTGTCAAAGGGAAATACGAATACATGAAGTATATCCCGGCCGGCATTGTCCTGATGTTCACTCTCAGAGGTGTCCTGAACTTCGGACAGGCATATTTAATGAAGTCCTCGGGCATGAAGCTTGTCAGAGAGACAAGGAACAGGCTGTACAATCATATTGTGTGCCTGCCTCTCGCTTTTTTCCATAAGGAATCTTCGGGTGTGATTATATCCAGGACAATCAATGATGTGGAAAGACTGGAAGGGATATTTTCAGACGTTATCGCAGCCGTGGTTGTTGAAACCCCTACGGTTGTCTTCCTGCTGGGAGTAGCGTTTTACAGGAGATGGGATTTAACGCTCTTGATCCTGGCGCTGCTGCCCCTGCTCGGTTACAGCGCGAAAAAATTCGGCAAAAGGGTCAAGGCGAAGCGGAAAGAGGCGCAGAGAAAACTTTCATTACTGACGCATAAGATCGGCGAGACGATCCTCGGCGCCAGGGTAATCAAGGTCTTCAACCGCGAAAGCATGGTAAGCGCCAGCTTCAAAAAAGAAAATGAAAGATACTACCGGGAGATACTGAGATTGATCAGGATCAAGGAATTCACAAAATTAATCATTGATATCACAACGGGAGTCGGTATAGCAGTCGCGGTATTATACGGGGCCCACCTGATTACCAAAAATATTATCACCCCCGGAGACCTTGCCTCCATTATTGTTGCTGTTTACATGATATTTTCACCCGTGAAAAAGATTGGAGAGGCTTACAACGCATTGCAGGAGACCAGGGCGTCGCTGGAAAGACTTGACACATTATTTAACGCAGCACAGGAAAAGTCAGGGACCATTAAAATCGACGGGTTCAGAAAGGCCGTCTCATTCAAAAATGTGTCCTTTGCATATCCCGGCAGTAATTCATTCGCGTTAAAAGATATAAACCTTAATATAAACAACGGCGAGATTGTGGCAGTCGTCGGAAGAAGCGGCGTCGGGAAATCGACCCTGGTCGATTTGATTCCGGGATTCATCAAACCTTCAGGCGGTACACTTACTATTGACGGGACAAATCTGAACGAGCTGGAGCTGCAGTCACTCAGAGAGCTGATAGGCATCGTAAGTCAGGACGTTATCCTCTTTAATGACACGATCAAAGAAAACATAGCCTTCGGGAGAAAGGGCGCGACCGAAAGCGAGATCATTGAGGCCGCGAAACTTGCATATGCAGATGAATTCATAGCAGGACTGCCGGAGAAGTACGAAACCGAGTTAGGTGAAAGAGGGCTTAATCTGTCGGGGGGACAAAGACAGAGAATAGCCATTGCACGGGCGATACTGAAAAATCCGCCTATATTGATCCTTGATGAGGCTACATCTTCACTTGATTCCGTCTCTGAGGCGATAGTGCAGAAGGCGCTCGAAAAATTAATGAAAGGGAGAACTACAATTGTAATTGCGCACAGACTTTCAACGATAAAAAATGCAGACAGAATAGTGATTCTTGATAAAGGTAATATAGCCGGCGTCGGCACTCACGACCAGCTTATTTCAGAGAATGATACTTACATGAAACTTTATAATGCATTTTCGTTCAGTTAA
>JACQXG010000032.1 GCA_016208905.1 Nitrospirota bacterium | reverse complement strand
TTTTTTATCAGCTGGAACCTGAAAATACGTGTAGTAAAGAAATAGTATACACGATATACGATTATAGTATTATCAATCTCTTTAATTTTTTCTTCTATAATGTTAAACGAGGGTACATCTTTTTCTTCTACCACAGGGTCACCCATATCATCCGAATCATCCATATTTACTCCTTTTGACTAGCATCGCATAGTCGTTTTTAAGGTAAGATAATTGTACAGCTATTTATTCCATTTGTCACTAAAAAAGTTCAGTCAGGATTTTATCCGGATTAGAGAGTATGTTGAAATAAACAGGGCTTTATGTTACCCTTTGAAAGCCTTAATTTTCCCTTATCTATAAGGAGATGTCGCCTCGTGCCAGAGAAGGTTTTAGTCATCCGTAATGACCTGTTGTGCCCTTACATACAAAATAAATCAGGCTGCCTGATTACAGAACAGAAAGAACAGATATTCAATAAGATATTGAATAATCAGGTGTTTATGTCGAGAGATAATGCTGAATATGACTTTGAGCATAAACAGGTCATTCCTTACGTAATCATTCGCAACGGAAACAATTATCTCCTTTTGAAAAGGTTAACCGGACAAACGGAGAAAAGGCTTCATAACAAATACTCTCTTGGAATCGGCGGGCATATTAATCCTGAGTCATCGATGACCGGAGAGAATCGGAGAGAATATAGTTATAAAGGGATTATATAAGGAGCTTAATGAGGAAGTAGAGGTGGATGATCGTGCTGATCTGAATTTTATAGGGATAATCAATGACGAAAGCAACAGTGTCAGTAAAGTACATCTGGGCTTACTGTATGAGCTTGAAGTCCAGTCCCCTGAATACCGCGTCCTGGAGAGCGAAAAGATGACGGCCAAATGGGTATCTGAGAATGAGTTAAGGGACTACTATGATGGTCTGGAAACGTGGTCTCAGATTGTATATGATCAATACATTATGAAAAAAGGAATCAAGGAGTCGAGGGGCCAGGGGGTCAAGTGATGGACCCCAGAAAACGCATAATCCTTGCCCTTGATGTTTCGGAGTACGATAATGCAATTGACATTGTACAACGATTCAAAGAACATATTGATATTTTTAAAGTCGGCTCCGAGCTCTTTACCTCCGTAGGCCCCAGGATAATTGAAGAGATCCATTTAACTGGTAAAAAGGTATTTCTTGACCTGAAGTTTCATGACATCCCCAATACAGTAGCCAAATCTGCGCTGGCAGCGGCAAAACTTGGAGTATTTATGTTTAATGTTCACACTCTCGGAGGCTTTGAAATGATGAAACAGGCGGCCCAAACCCTCACTAAATATTCACTTGAACATAACATGGAAAGGCCCCGGCTTATTGGAGTGACAATATTGACCAGTATAAACCAGGACGCCCTCAGGGATGAATTGAGCGTCACCGTACGGATGAACACTCAAGTAAAGCATCTCGCCGGACTTGCCCAGCGGGCAGGATTGGACGGGGTAGTGGCTTCCCCTGAGGATGCGGAGATGGTCCGGGCCCGCTTCGGCAAGGACTTTTTGATAGTCACTCCGGGGATCAGGCCTTCCTGGGCTTCAATGGACGATCAAAAGAGAACGTTAACACCCAGGAAAGCCATTCAAATGGGCGCTGATTATCTTGTTATCGGCAGGGCCATTACTTCACATCCTGATCCTGTTGGCGCGTTAAAGCTTATTGAAGAAGAAATAAATAATCTGGGTTAAGAGTCAAGGGTCAGGAGTTAATAATATACCTTACTCTGTTTTTTCACTCATACATCTTGACTCATAACTCTTAACCCAAATAATGCAGACATTGAAAAATAAATTAATTAACTCGATGAATTTATATAAATTATGCATATGGTTATTAATTAAAGTGTGTACGCTCCGATTAGTAAATATTGCGTTTAAGGTATCGAAAATTAATTAATTTTCCAACATCTGCATTATTCAAAATGCATTTTCCGGGTTAATTCTTTATGCTTATTTTGCCCTCAAAAGACGAGTTCGTTGAAAACGCAAAATCAGGAAGGATTTATCCTGTTTACACAGAACTGCCGTTTATGCCTCCCCGCCAGGTCTATGAATTAATGGAATCGCCCTACAGCATCCTTCTGGAAAGCATAAAAGGGCCTGAAAAAATAGCCCGGTATTCTTTTATAGGGGCGAAACCATTTCTTGTCATAAGGGTGAAAAACGGTTCAGTTGAATTAAATTTCAATAACGGCAGGAAGCTTACGTCTTCAGCCCCGGCTTTAAAAAAGCTTAAAGAATTGATGAGTAATTATCATATAAATGCGCATAAAGATCTTCCGCCTTTTGCAGGCGGGGCATTAGGTATTTTAAGTTATGATTTTGTCCGCTATCTGGAAAATCTGCCAAAAACTGCCATAGATGATTTAAACATTCCTGATGCCCACTTTATACTTGTTGACACAGTAATTGCCTTTGATCACAAACTGATGAAGACCTTTCTCATATCCTGTCCTGCTGCTGAAGAAACCATTTCAGACCCGGAAAAATTTATGGGGAAATGGGATTATTATTATGACAAGGCGTGTGCAAAGATTGAAGATTTGCACAAAATTGTTTCTTCAGTTTCCAATAATCCTTCCCCGGCAGAAGAAAGACGCGAGAATTTTCATTCAGAAAAATCCGGGACCGCAATCGAGATTCGTCATGAGATGGGCAAAGAGAATTACATGAACATAGTGAAAAGGGCAAAAGAATATATAAGGGCAGGTGACATCTTTCAGGCCAATCTTTCACAAAGGGTATCAGCAGACATCGGGGACATAAAGGCATGGCAGATATATAAAGTCTTAAGCGGGATAAACCCGTCCCCTTTTGCCGCATATATGAATATGGGAGATTACTGCATTGCAAGCTCATCTCCTGAAAGGCTTGTAAGGGTCACCGGAAATATAGTAGAAACAAGGCCTATTGCTGGCACGAGGCCCAGGGGAACTAATGAAGAAGGCGACATTCAAATGAGGATTGCCCTTTTGCTGAATGAAAAAGAAAGAGCAGAGCATCTGATGCTGATTGATCTTGAACGGAACGACCTTGGCAGGATCTCCGATTACAGTACTGTAGAAGTTGACGAGCTGATGATTACAGAGGATTATTCGCATGTCATCCACATTGTTTCCAATGTTAAAGGACTCCTGGCCGACGGCAAGGACTGTTTCGATGCGATAAGGGCCACCTTCCCTGGAGGCACAATAACCGGGGTCCCAAAAGTCAGATGCATGGAAATAATTGACGAGCTGGAGCCGGTCGCGCGGGGGCCATACACAGGTTCCATCGGATACATAAGCTTTACCGGGGACATGGATTTAAACATTATCATAAGGACCTTTGTTATAAAAGATAATATCGCATATGTCCAGGCAGGCGCCGGCATCGTTGCTGACTCTGATCCGGAGATGGAATATTATGAGACGCTGAAAAAAGCAGAGGCGCTGATAAAGACACTGGAGATGATGTAATGACAGATAAACAGGACCGGATTTGAGAAACTGGAAAGATAATGTATACTTCGTCCTTGCAGGGCCGAAAGAGCCCGGCAATATCGGCGCCTCTGCGCGGGCCATTAAAAATATGGACTTTAGAAACCTATGCCTCGTCAATCCCCCTCCTCTGTCAAATGGAGAAGCGCAATGGTTCGCCCATAACGCAAATGACGTTTTAGAGTCCGCTGAAATATACGGCTCCGTCAGCGACGCGGTCGGGGACAAACATTTCATTGCCGGTACATCACGCAGGAAGGGAAGAAAACGGGGCGCCTTCTTACCTGTTGAAGAGGGAGTTAAGCGTTTATATGACGTCGCCCACGCCGGTAAAGTAGCGGTCCTCTTTGGAAGAGAAGACAGGGGGCTTTATAATAATGAAATCGAGGAATGCGGGTTTCTCATGACCATCCCTGTCAGCCGGAAACACCCTTCCCTGAATCTTGCCCAGGCTGTCATGATCGTTGCGTATGAGCTTTCAAAGGCCGGCATCAGGGGAAAAAAGGCCGCTGCCGGTATTGCCAACGACAATCTTCTCACTGCCGCTCCCCATAAAGTTGCTATTCTTTCTCCAGCACCGCGCCATCCACATACCTCATGACGTCGTCATAATCTTTCCTGATTTTTTCGTACATCGTGGCGTTTTCTATCGCGGTCCCGCACTGCTCAGCGAGTGATGCGGCAAAATCTATTTCCTGTCTGGAAAATTCTCTCGGCTCACCTGTTAGCAGCCTCAGTATGCCAAGCACTTTGCCCCTTGCAATGACAGGCAGGGTAAGCATGCTTTTTATCCCTTCCTCATCGGCTTCCTTCTTATACTTGATCCGGTGGTCAGTCGGGACATCATAAATAGCAACAGGCTTTTCTTTCAATGCTTCGGTGACATTCTTCTCAGCATCGACAGGCCCTTTCTTCAGGTATTTTTCGCTAAGGCCGTGTGAGGCCACGAGTTTCAGTTTTTTCCCGGACGAATCCAGCAGGCGCACTGTAGCGGCTTTTAAATGCATGACCTCGGGGAGCTTCCTGACGATCATATCAAGGACTTCATTGACATTTAAAGAAGAACTTACGGCCCTGGTAATCTCCTGAAAGACCCTGAGATATTCTTTTTCTCTGGATATTTCTTTTTCAAAGTGCCTTGCGTTGACGATTGCAATAGCAGTCTGCTCTGCGATAGCGGACATGAATCTAAGGGCCGCGTCCTTATATTTGACCGGCTTTATCGTATAGAGCCTGAGCACGCCGATGACCTCCTGCTGAAAAAACATGGGGATGGACAGAATGCTCCTGATGCCTTCCTTCACAGCTTCATGATAGTACTTTGAATCCTTGTGCTCTGTAATGTCGTACTCTGATACCGGCTTGCCGGCAAGGGCGTCATCAATACTGGCATCATAAGACACAGGGCCTTTATTGGCATATTTTTCACTTAATCCATAATAAGCGGCAAGCTCCAATTGTTTTGTGTCTTTGTTTAAAAGCCGGAGTGAAGCGCCTTTCAGCCCCATCACCTGCGGGATTTTTTGGGCGATCATATCCAGCACCTCTTTCAGATTCAGGGTGGAACTTACGGCCTTTGTAATTTCCTCAAAGACCCTGAGATATTCCTTTTCCCTGGATACGGCTTTTTCAAAGCGTCTGGCGTTTACAATGGCAATCGCGCCCTGTTCCGCAATCGCGGATATGAATTTCAGGTCTTCATCAGTATATTTCACTGGTTCAGTCGTATACATTCTGAGAATCCCTATTATCTCCTTTTCAAAACGCAGCGGGATGGACAGGATGCTTCTTATGCCTTCTTCCAATGCCTCAGTGTAATATTTTGAGTCCTTGTGTTCCGCCATATCATAGACAGACACTGCCATTCCAGCAAGCGCATCGTCAATACTGGCGTCATAAGCCACCGGGCCTTTATTGACGTATTTATCGCTAAGCCCGTAATGCGCCGCAACTTCCAATTGCATCGTCTCCTTATTAAGCAGCCTTAGCAAGCTTGCCTTGACATTCATGACCTTCACGACATTGGTCGCGATCAGTTTCAGGACTTCGTCAAGGGAGATGCTGGAGCTTATTGCCTTGCATATATTCTGATAGCTTTCAAGGTAGACCTTTTTTTCAAAAATCTTGTCAGCGCAGGAAGGGCACATGCCGTGAGTAAATATGCCGAAGCCTTCATTCGTGAGATAAGTTTCGAGCTGTTCCCAGTAATCCTCGTCGCTCCTGATCTTCTTGCACCAGCCGCATATGGGGATCAGCCTTTCCTTCCTCTCGGATTTTAACCGCTGTTCCACTGCACTGGTGCAATGCGAAATGTCCCTGAAGGTCGCCACGACCCCTGTCATTTTTCCTTTTTCATAAAACGGAGATGCGCTCTCTTCAACGGGTATTTTTATATTGTCCTTTGTCTTGATGAAAAAGGTCTTACTGATTACCTTTTTTTCCTGCAGACA
>JACQXG010000021.1 GCA_016208905.1 Nitrospirota bacterium | reverse complement strand
TGATGACCTTATATTTCTGAGGGCACTTGGCGTAGAAGTAAAAAATAATCAACCTGACAGGGAAGAAACAGGCCCATGCAGATATATGAATGAAAAGGGATGTTTACTCGAAAGATGGGAAAGGCCGTTCCGCTGCACCCAGTTTTTTTGCGATGCCCTATTAAAAAGTCTGGAAAATGACAATGCTAAACTATACAGGGCATTTGTGGAGTATTTGAAGCACCTGATTGAGGTCAGGCAGAGATTGCTGGATCTCTAAATTATTAAGAAGCTGTTTTATAGTTCTTTAATGACTTCTTCAAAGATGTCCGCATGTTACAAAAGCTCACATTTTTTTCTTGACAATCTAATTGAAGTATGATTCAATTGATTCAATTGAATCATAATAATTAATGTTCAGGAGATATAAAAAGGGGGATAAGTTTGGCCTACTATAGGGGGGTATCCGGAACATACGGTCAGGCAAATGATCGGTTTGAAGATTTATTTGCAGAATTCGATTTTGTGTATTTTAGTAACGACTGTAATTTGTTTTGTCCCGATTGCAGAAACATGCTGAAATGCGCGGCTTATCAGGAATTCAGGGACGAATGGGAATTATTCTACACTTAAAACACATGCAAATCCTCCAATCAGACGGCAAGGGCTATTTCACAAGAAATAACGATTAGTTGAGAATCTTTAATTTTAAAGGGAGGTGTATTATGCCGGACAGGAAATCTCTCAATAAAGAAATTGATTCAATCCATCAGGTGACGGTCCTGCAAAACAGACGCATGGATGAAGTAAAGAAGAATTTTGCGGTTGGAATTCAACGAGTATTTCCGGGCAGGAAACTGAATGGAGGATTATGCTTTAAAACCACGAGCAGGAATTAAGTGTAAGGGTGCTTGTAGCGGTCAGCATTATTGCAGTGAATTTAAAAAAACCGTTTTTATAATTTATTTCTTATCAATTGCAGGCTAAAAACTTATTAAGAAGATGCCTACCTACGATTTTTGCAAATTACTTAAAGAAGAACTCAAAAATGGCTCCAGTGACCTTGTAACGAGACATTCGGGGCAGGTGATACGTGAGCGGATTGAGCGGGACATGGAAAGGGAACAGGACAGAGCAGTAGTTTCTCTTGATTTTTCGAAGATCGGAATTATTGATTATTCCTGTGCTGATGAGATTATTGTCAAGCTTGTGTCCCGCCTTTTGAGTGGAGAGTATGGCGATAAATACATTCGTTTGACAGGACTGAATGATAATCAAAAAGAAAACATTGAAGTGGCGCTTGAGAGAAAGGATTTAGCTGTTATGGCGGAAATGAGGGACGGGAAAAAATTGCTTATGGGTAAGTTAAATAAGTACCTTAGAGAGACTTTAAAGCTTATTGTAGAAAAGGACAGAATAACTGCAAAGGACCTTGCACAATATATGAAACTTGAGGCGAATACCAGCGGGACCAGGCTGCTGAATCTGCATAAAAAACGTCTTGTAAGGCGGTCAGAAGAAATACAGAAGGGCGGAAGTGTTTGGGTATATGAAATGTTATGACTCTTCATCTGACTGGAGATAAATTTCTAATGGGGTTTACAAGCTGAAATGCTTGAAGTATTATCATAAGAATATTCAGAATTTAGAGGGAGGGCATATATGTATTTATATCTAGTGCAGCATGCAGCCTCTATGAGTAAAGAGGAAGACGCGTCCCGCAGCCTGTCTGAAAAGGGAATTGAGGATATCAGGAAGATTTCAGGATTTGTCCAGGGAATGAATATTAAGGTAACGCATATACTTCATAGCGGGAAAATGCGGGCGCTTCAAACAGCTCAGATACTGGAAGAGCATATCACAGATGATATGGGGGTCCTGGGGACTGATGGTCTGCTGCCAATGGATGAGCCTGAGATATGGCACAAACGCCTTAACGAAATGAGTGAAAATACTATGCTGGTAGGGCATCTTCCCCATTTGTCCAAATTATCAGTGCTTCTGCTTTGCAATAATAAAAAGGAAGAAATAATAAATTTTGAAATGGGGGGCATTGTTTGTCTTAAGAGATCTGAAGACCGAAATTGGACTGTAGACTGGATAATAAAACCGGGGATGCTTAAGTAATCGTGACAACAGAGATTAGTTTGCTTGTTTTAGGTCTTGTATTAGGCGGAGTTTTTTCCTGCCTTGTTCTTTACATTATTCTCTCAAGGAAGATTTCATTGTTTGAAGGAAAGGCAAGCAGCGCTGAGGCGATAATTAATGAGTTGAGACAGCAGCTTGAGCAGAAAAGCCGGGAGCTGAGCCAGACACAGAATGAATTCCAAAATGAATCCCAGATCAGGGCAGCCATGGAGGCCAAATATCATGAAGCTGAAAAAAACCTCCAGTCTATTGAAAAAGACCTGGCGGACAAATTCAGCACGATTTCTCTGGACGCCCTTTCAAAGAACTCTGCCGAATTTTTGAAACTTGCCGAGGAAAGATTAAAATCCCAGACCGTGGAAGGCGCTAAAGAACTGTCGGCCAAAAAAGAACTTATTGATAAAAGCCTGACGGAAATGGACAAGACGCTGTCCGATGTCAAACAAAAAATTGAAGCCGTGGGCAAAGGAAATATAGAAGTCTCCACACTTATCAAAAAACATGAGGATGTAACATTAAGGCTGACAGATACTACAGAAAATCTAAAACAGGCGCTTGCGAGTTCAAAAAAGAGGGGCGAGTGGGGGGAGCGCATGGCAGAGGACATTATCAATCTGGTCGGGATGGTTGAAGGTATTAATTACATAAAGCAGAAGACACTGGAAGGTTCATCAGGCAGGCCTGATTATACCTTTCTTATGCCGAATCATTTAAAGATAAACATGGATGTGAAATTTCCTTTAGATAATTATATGCTTTATCTCAGCGCCACATCAGACCATGACAGGAAGCGCTATAAAGACGAGCTTCTCAGGAACACGAAGCTGATGATTAAACAGGTGACGACACGCGATTATATAAATCCATCAGATAATACAGTTGACTACGTTCTCATTTTCATTCCTAATGAGCAGGTATACAGTTTTATTAATGAGGCTGATACTTCGATAATGGATGAGGCATTGAGACAAAAGGTTGTCTTATGCTCTCCATTCACTCTCTATGCGGTTTTGGCAGTTATCCGGCAGGCAGTCGAGAACTTCAGCCTGGAAAAGACCGCTTCTGAAATACTCAAACTGCTTGGGGAATTTTCCAAACAATGGAATGCATACAAGGACAAGTTCAGGATTATGGGGGAAAGGCTGGATGCCGCCAAAAATGAATATGACGCCCTGATAACGACGAGAAGCAATATGCTTGAGAGGCCGCTGAAGAAGATTGATGAATTAAGAAGCCAGAAGGCGATCACCCTTGAGTCAAATATAAACCTTGACGAGCCGAAGGCGATTGAATGACATTAAATGACTTTTAAATTGAAGGGAGGACATTATGTCAGAGAAATTGAGTCATGAGGAATTTATTAAAAAGGCCATTGTCAGTCTCAGGAAGGAAGGGTACAAAGGCATACATACTGTTTATTCCGGTTTTAATAATGCCTTTAAAAAGTACTTTGACGGTGAAAATCCGATTGATGCTACAAATAAGCTGGCCCAGGACGGGAAGATAGTATTGAGGCCTGTCAAAGGCGGTGTAATGCTTTATCTGCCTGAAGATGCTCCTGCAACAAAAGACGCAGCTGCTGATGCATTGAAAAAAATGGGACTTTAAATTATTTCGCAGGGGCGAGGCGGTGCCTCGCCCCTGCAATAGGCGGGGAGCCCCCGACCTGTTAGCTTGCAGTTTAGTTCTAAACTTCTATTCTTGTTTGAACTTCATCAGAGAATTTTGAACAATCCGATTGTAATTAATAAAAAGGAGAACATCATGACCGGTAAATCAAAAAAGCAAAAACCCCCTTCCAGCAAAAGAAAAGCCAGCTCAGCCAAACGCAAATTTGATGCCTTTCCTGACAAGATCGACCTTCGGGATTGGCCTTACCAGCCTTCCCTAGCGCCTCTGCCTGATGAGCTCGTGAATTGTGACCAGGTGCCTGAAATTCTTGACCAGGGGACTGAAGGCGCTTGCACAGGTTTTGCCCTGGCAGCGGTGATTAATTATCTGCTGGCTCAGCGCGGCATCACTCGCCGGGTCAGCCCGCGGATGCTTTACGAAATGGCGCGGTGCTACGACGAATGGCCTGGAGAAAAGTATGAAGGTTCGTCAGCCCGCGGCGCGATTAAGGGATGGACGCGGCACGGTGTTTGTGAGCGTAAGCTGTGGCCTGATAAAAAACATGGACGCGGACAATTTATTGAAGAGATCAGCAGGGCGGCCATCGGCACGCCTTGCGGCGCTTATTACCGGGTAAAACATAAAGAGGTACGGGATGTCCATGCGGCTTTATGCGAGGTAGGCATTATCTATTGTACATTGATGGTACATTCCGGCTGGGACAACCCGGGCTCTGTTACCGTGACCGTGGGAAGCGGAAAAAATAAACGCGTGCTTCCAGTCATTTCACGAGAAGGAAGATCGGATTCCGGTCATGCAGTGGCGCTGGCCGGCTACACCCGGCAGGGATTTATTGTCCAGAATTCCTGGGGTAAAAGCTGGGGCGCAAAAGGCTTTGCGCTTCTGCCCTATGAAGATTACATGCTTCACGTGACTGATGTCTGGGTTGCGCAGTTAGGAGTGCCGCTTGCAGTTGATCTGTGGACCCGGGAGGGCGCCGCTGATTCGATAAGCGGCCGTTATCGCGGCCGCAAACAGATCCCCCTCGCTGAAATTCGTCCCTATGTTATTAACATAGGCAACAATGGGGAGCTCTCCCAGTCTGGTGATTATTGGACAAGCGAAGAAGACCTTCAGCGCCTGTTTATGGAAGTTATCCCTAACAAGGCCGAAGAACTCGGCTGGGACCGGAAACGGGTAATGCTGTATTTGCACGGAGGGCTTAACAGTGAAGCGGATGTTGCCAAACGCATTATCGCTTTCCGCGACAAATTCCTTGCAAACGGCATTTACCCCCTGCACATAATGTGGGAAACCGGGCCGCTGGAAACTTTGTCCGAAGTTATAGGCGATCTTTTCACCAATGCGGATGAGCGCGCCGGAGGAGGGTTTCTTGAAGGCATGAAAAACGCCAGGGACCGGGTGCTTGAATTGACCACCGCGCCTATCGGCGGCCCGATGTGGTCCGAAATGAAAGAGAATGCCTGGCGCGCATCAGACCACCGCCGGGGACTAGGCGGTATGCAGCTTATCCGGAAACATGCGCAAGCCGCACTTAAAGCAGCTTCCCCGGGCGCGGTGAGCAAATGGGAACTTCATGTGGTAGCGCACAGTGCAGGCAGTATCTTTACCACTCACGCAGTAGAGCATTTGTGCAGACTTGGCGTTACCTTCAAGACACTGCAATTTCTTGCCCCCGCGGTCCGCAGCGATGAATTCAAACAGTTTATGGACAAGGTAATTCAATCCGGGCAATGTCCAAAGCCGACACTGTTTATTTTAAATGAACAGCAGGAAGAGGACGATACAGTAGGTCCCTACGGCAGGTCTTTGCTGTGGCTCGTGTCAAGGGCCTTTGAAGATAAACGCGATACCCCCATTTTGGGCATGAAGCATTTCCTCGACGCTGCCTCTGATATCAAAGGATTGCTGGGAGATATTGTTGTGTCAGCATCCAAAGGAACTTCGGGCTCAGAGAGTGCGTCAAAGACACACGGCGGCTTTGATAATGACCCGTTCACGCTCAATTCTATCCTGTATCGTATACTCGGCCGGACACCGGTCAATAAATTCGAGCAGAGGGATTTAGATTACTAAATTAATCGCAGGATATGTCCTGCAATGCGGGAAACAATACTGTAGAATATGTTATAAAATGAATGCCCGGGATGCAGAAAGGTAAAGATATAAATAATGGAAGTAATTATATGACCATACGTGAACAGACTGAAGAAATTGAGAGAAAGATTCTGCATCCAAAGGCATGCCTCAGTTCAAACAGCAAAGGCAGACAGAGAAGAGAGAAAGAAGGCGAGATTCGCACCTGCTTTCAGAGGGACCGGGACAGGATAATCCATTCAAAGGCATTCAGGCGGTTAAAGCACAAGACACAGGTATTCTTAGCGCCCAGAGGGGACCATTACAGAACACGTTTGACTCACACCCTTGAGGTTTCTCAAATCGCCAGGACCATAGCCCGTGCCCTGAGACTTAATGAAGATCTCACAGAGGCAATTGCCCTGGGGCATGATTTAGGCCATACCCCTTTTGGTCATGCAGGAGAAAATATATTGCGTGAAATATATCCCGGGGGATTTGAGCATTATAAACAAAGTCTCAGAGTTGTTGATATACTCGAAAGGAACGGCCGCGGTCTTAATCTGACGTATGAAGTGAGAGATGGTATCCTGAAGCATTCAAAAGGGAAGGGAGATATCTTTTCATCGCTCGGAAGAAGTGAAACACTGGAAGGACAGATAGTCAGGATATCCGATGTTATTGCTTATGTAAATCATGATCTTAACGACACTATCCGGGCCGGCCTTCTTAAACGTTCAGGAATCCCGGCAAAATTTTTTGTAATTGGTGAAAGCCAGTCAAAGAGAATTGATTCAATGGTTAAGGACGTAATATATACTTCATGTTCATCGGATATGACAGAGATCAAAGTGAGTGACGGAATGAAAGAAATCATATATGATTTAAGAGATTTTCTCTATAAAAATGTATATGAGGGTGAGGTCTCAAAAAAAGAGTTTAAGAAGGCCAGGAAGATTCTCCTTGATTTATATAATTATTATATTGAGCATACAGAGGAAGTCTTCAGGGAATTTCCCAAGGAAATGATGGCGGAAAAGGATAGAATGGTTTGTGATTTTATCGCCGGCATGACTGACAGGTACGCACTTATGATGTATGAGCAGCATTTCCTGCCTCAACCTTGGCTTGTTTTTTAGTTGTCGAGAGATGTTTTTCTCATATTTCAAACTATTTTCTCTTGACAATGCTGGTATGTCCTCTTATAATTTAAGAAAAATGATAGGAGGGTAGTTTATGACAAAGGCTGATTTATCAGACAAGCTTTATGAAAAGGTAGGGCTTCCGAAAAAGGAGGCGACTACAATAGTTGAAACACTTTTTGAATCAATGAAAAATATCCTCGCGGAAGGGGAATCGATAAAGATAACCGGGTTCGGTACCTTTCTTGTGAGAAAAAAGGGCTCCAGAAAAGGGAGAAATCCAAAGACAGGCACTGAACTGGAAATAGAGCAGAGAAGGGTAGTTACATTTAAACCAAGCCTTCAGTTTAAGTCTCTTGTTGAAAAGGTGTAATTTCTTATGAGGGAGTCGCCTCGAAAGAAAATAAGTACTGATAGACTTTTTTATAAAATAGGTGATATCAGTAATGTTGTTGATCTTGAGCCACATGTATTGAGATACTGGGAATCGGAGTTCCCTTTTCTTAACCCCAGGAAAAACAAGACAGGGCAGCGCATTTATACAAGAAAAGATCTGGAAATCGTTCTTCAAATAAAGAATCTTTTATATAAGGAAAAATATACTATTGCCGGAGTCAGAAGGAAATTCGGGAGCAGCACACTAAGTAAAAATTCCGTTTCTATGGAAACGATCCAAGGGGTAAAGAAAAGACTAAGAGAGATACTGGATATATTGAATAGAGATATATCCGGGCAAAAACCGCCGATAATTTCAGATAATAATGGTGCACAATTGCATCTGTGATTGTCTATACTGTCTTCGATTTCTGTTGAGTACTCAGAAATATTCTAGGCATAAGGTACCTTAAAATTCACAAGTAGAGTTTCACCGGCTTGTCTATGGGTATCTATCAAAGACAGCCGGCATGTGCATGAAAAAAGAAATCGGGGCGTAGCGCAGTCTGGTTAGCGCACTGGTCTGGGGGACCAGGGGTCGGAGGTTCAAATCCTCTCGCCCCGACCATTAATCGGCATATGCATTTTCAATTAGTTACCAAGTCTTCTTTAATCCAAATAAAGCAGATGTTGAAAAATAAGTTAATTAACTCGATGACTATAATAGAAATTATACTTGAGGCCTTGAATTAAAGTGTGTACGCTCCGATTAATGAATATTGCGTTTAAGGTATCGACAATTAATTAATTTTTCAACATCTGCATTATTTGAAATGCATTTTTCGGGTTAATCCAATTCCGGAAGCTTCGAAGAGGAATTTCAGCGTCCGCCAAAACGGGTGAAGATCAGAAAGGATTTAAAACATTATGAGCAACGAACCGAATAAAATTATTTACTCCATGGTTGGAGTGAGCAAGTATTATGACAAGAAGCCGGTATTGAAAGGTATCTATCTCTCCTATTTCTATGGAGCAAAGATCGGAGTCATAGGTCTTAACGGGTCAGGAAAAAGCTCTCTCCTGCGAATTCTTGCGGGAGTGGAAAAAGAGTTTAACGGAGAGACAGTCCTCTCCCCTGGACATACCGTGGGGTTTCTTGAGCAGGAGCCGAAACTTGATGATAAAAAGACAGTGCGGGAGATTGTTGAAGAAGGGGCACAGGAGACAGTAGACGCCCTTCGTGAATATAACCTTATCAATGAAAAATTCGCAGAGCCCATGTCTGATGATGAGATGAGCAAACTCATTGAACGCCAGGGAAAGGTGCAGGAGAAACTGGAGGCCCTGGATGCGTGGGATCTGGATTCACGCCTGGAAATGGCCATGGATGCACTGCGTTGTCCGCCGGGAGATACGCCGGTAAAGGTAATGTCAGGGGGGGAACGCCGTCGTGTGGCCCTTTGCAGACTTCTCCTGCAAAAGCCGGACATACTGCTTCTGGATGAGCCCACTAATCATCTTGATGCTGAAACAGTAGCGTGGCTTGAGCACCACCTCCAAAACTATCCGGGTACAATCATTGCTGTGACCCATGACCGTTATTTCCTTGATAATGTTGCAGGGTGGATTCTGGAACTTGACAGAGGACAGGGGATCCCCTGGAAAGGGAATTATTCCTCCTGGCTGGAACAGAAGAAAAACAGTCTGCAGCAGGAGGAAAAGTCTGAAAGCGAAAGGCAGAAGACCCTGCAGCGCGAGCTTGAGTGGATAAGGATGTCTCCCAAAGGACGCCACGCAAAATCCAAGGCGCGTATAAGTTCTTATGAGGCGCTTCTCAGCCAGGATATCGAAAAAAGATCCAAGGAGCTGGAACTCTATATCCCCCCTGGACCGCGTCTCGGCAATGTTGTTATTAATGCCGAAAATGTGAGCAAGTCTTATGGCGACAATATTCTTATGGAAGGGATGACCTTCTCCCTTCCTCCGGGCGGGATTGTCGGGATCATTGGACCGAATGGAGCAGGAAAGACCACGCTTTTCCGGATGATCACAGGGCAGGACAAGCCTGATTCAGGGAGCTTCAGGATAGGAGAGACTGTCAAGCTGGCATACGTGGACCAGAGCCGTGATGACCTCGATCCGGGCAAGACCATCTGGGAGGTAATTTCCGACGGGCTGGATCTCATTCAGCTCGGTAAAAGGGAGGTCAACTCACGCGCATATGTAGCGCGCTTTAATTTTTCCGGGAGCGATCAGCAGAAAAAAGTTTCAATGCTGTCCGGAGGAGAGAGAAACCGTATCCATCTGGCCCGCATGCTGAAGGAAGGGTGCAATGTTCTTCTGCTGGATGAACCTACTAATGATCTGGATGTTAATACTATGCGCGCTCTTGAAGAGGCGCTGGAGAATTTTGCAGGCTGTGCTGTAGTCATAAGTCACGACCGTTGGTTTCTCGATCGCATTGCCACCCATATGCTCGCCTTTGAGGGTGAAAGCAAGATAATCTGGTTTGAGGGGAACTACTCTGAATACGAGGCGGACAGGAAGGCCCGTCTCGGCGCTGCCGCAGAACAGCCGCATAGAATCAAATACCGGCATTTGACCAGAGGGTAAGAACTACCAATCTTCTGCGGCAACTTATTGTCTATTGATTCTGAATAAGCAGTTTGGGGCCGTCCTTAAAGAGAATTTCTATTTTATTAACTTTAATTACAGACAAGACTACGCCGATTCCAAATTTAGAGTGGTCTACAAGCTCATCTTTTTTAAAGCTGCCCTGTATGCTGTATTTCCTGGATCTGGAAACACCATCGCCTGATAATCTGGATATATACTCTTCGTAAGTTGCTTCCCTGGCTTTTATTTTTCTAGGGGTCTTTATTGACTTTGTCGGACTTTTATCAGGTTGTTTAACACGAAAGTTATGTTGTCCGTTACAAGTATTACATTTAACTTTCTTGGGTAAATTGTCAACTATAGCAACAATCGTATGCGCTAATTCTAATTTACATTTTGTACACCATGCTTCAATTTCTCCACTTACCGTATAATTGTTAATCATATTTTCGTCCTTTGAAATTTAATATTGTTAGCTAATTAAAAAATTAATTTGTGCCTATATTAACCTAATCCTGCTGTAAATTGATACCGTTTGAAATTACGTTCTGAACTCGACTGGTTTTGCCCTTAAAAAAATAAAATTACTTATCTCCTTGATGAAGTGTTGGAGATCATGATATGATAGATCATAATTTTAGAAGTTTTTGCGAGTACACAAGGCTACAAAGACTTTATGACTTTGCAGCCTTTTTTCTTGAGGCCTTCTGAGATTTAGTTTTTAGATAAGGAGGGAAAAGAAATGGAAGGAACTGTTAAGTGGTTTAATGACACAAAAGGTTTTGGCTTTATTTCGTGTGAAGACGGAAGTGAAGCTTTTGTGCACCATACGGCAATCCAGGGCAATGGATTTAAATCTCTTGCCGAGGGTGACAAGGTCAGCTTTGACACTGAAAACGGCCCCAAAGGCCCCAAAGCGATCAATGTAGTTAAACAGTAAATAGCCGCAGAAGGCCCCCTCCTGCAGAGGGGGCCTTTTTTATTTAGGAGGAACATGAATTTAAGGAATAACCCAAGAAGAATAGAAAGGGCACAGCAGAAAATAGACGCAGGCATAGTGTCCGCACATTTCCCCGGTGTTGCAAGCATTGTCATCAGCATGATGTACAATCAGAGGGGGATATCAAAGTCGGTGCCCCGGGTTGTTAATTTCTTTCCCAGCAGTTATGCTTTTTTCAGGGTAGACTGTTTGAGTAAGAACTGTGATGACGGCGGGTTTGATCTGACCCAGGTTATCACGACGATGATTAATAACCGAAGAGGGACGGAAAAAGGAGAGCTCAGTTGCGGAAGCACCGGTTCCTGCGATGACCAGTCGGCAATCACCTACAAAGTTGCCATTCAATACACATAAGGACGGTATAAAAAATTAAATGGGATTCTTATAGGGTGTCCCATATTCTTTCATATGTGCTGTAATGCTGCTCTATTGCGTTTAACTTATTGCCTTCCGATGACTCATATACATTAATATTTACACCGGTCTGAAATGGCAGAGATTTATTATACTATTCATTCCAATTTATTCTGTAAATAAATAAAATAGATTGAAGGGAGAATCTATGTTGGAAAGCAGAAGGAAGTTTAAGAGGTATGATTTGCCGCTTGGAGTAAAATTCAGGCCTACTTATGGGGCCAAAGATTATTCCATGGGAGAGGCAATGAATCTGTCCTGTGGCGGACTTGGACTGAATGCGTATGATTTCAGTTTCTTTATATATGAAAACCTGGAGCTGATTATAGAGACTGCCGGGAATGGAAACTCTGTTTCTCTCTTCGGTGATGTTTTATGGAAAAGACAGGCCGGGAAAAGATGTGTGGCAGGAATTAAATTCAGAATGAAAGATGAAAGTCTGCAAAAAGAGACGATAGAAAAGATATTCTCTTCCTCGGATATCCCTGCGGGAAATATATACACTAATGACCTGAGGTATGTGGTTTATGAGAAAACTAAAAGCATTCCGGTGTCTGAATGGGCTGACCCGGATTGGAAGCTCCTGAGCCTCCCTAATAAACTGGGTTTTATCAAACAGTATCATGACAGCGGCAAAAAATGTAAGGTTACATTCAGACTGATAAGGGAAATGGCAAAGAACACACGGAATGTCACAATTGTCGGAGATTTTAATAACTGGGACATTTTTAAATCCCCTATGAAGCGCCTCGAAAACGGCGACTTTGTCATAACCATGGAATTGGATAGTAAGAGAGAGTACCGATTCAGGTATCTTATTGATGGTCATCGCTGGGAAAGCGATTGGTATGCTGACAGGTTTGTCGGGAATGAGTATGGCTTTAAGGACTCGGTAGTAATTGTGTAAAGATTTTCAATTGGCATTCAGCCTCATAATATGGGGACGCTGTTAACAAGGGCGAGGGTAACTCGCATCTACTAAAGACTATCACCTGCAATACCGATAAAGAAATCAGGAGGTCAATATGCAGGATATGGTCTACAAACTCAAAAGATCATTTCAGTTCAGAAACTCAACGCAGGCAAATGCATTCCTTGAGATAGCCAATATATACGGGAAAGGCAGCAAGTTTGGAAATGTTGTAATCTATGAAGCGTCCCTCGAATTTGTGCTGTGGAGAAAACTCCATAATCTTGCGATGATTATTTCAGCATGTGCTGTTAAAGACATCGATGTCTACAGCATGTCCTCTCAGGCCGGTTTCAAGGTCTTCAGCAACGCCGGTACATAGTCCTCATATCGTCAGTTAAATAGCTATTGTGTGCTCAGTGCAGGGGCATGGCCTTTTTTCTGGTAAGGTCATAAGTATAAATATTTATATTAGCGATCTCATTTACATCCTTATGCAAATACGTTATCTCTTCATAATTCTTATCAAGCCATTCTTTAACATTGCCGCTGCTGTCTATGTACCATTCGTTAGTTAACACCAGCCAAAGCTGTTTTCTGCTCTCTACTATTTGCCGCATCAATATATCTAACTTCAATTTATCATTTAAAGTATTAAGATGAAAATTCTCGCACTGAAAGCTGTCTTTTGCATATCTTTTGATTACCCCACTGTCTATCAGGCATATTACTGCGTCGTTGTGCATTCTTTTCTCATTAATGTACGCCGCTGCACTCCTGAAATCTGCTTTATGATATTTTATGTTGAATTGATAATTCGTGTAGGAATAAGCACTGAACCCTGTCATGACAACTATTGCGGTAATCGCGAGTATCCTGCCGAATATACGCGGCGTTAAACATGTCAGCCAGTCTACTCCTTTAGCGACAAACATCAGAAAAGCCAATAATGCTGTAGCAGTATATCGTACATTATATGTAATTTCCGGCTTAATCTTGGCCAGTACCAGTGCTCCGCTAATTGGTATTATCACAATAAGAATTATGAGCGCTAATT
>JACQXG010000019.1 GCA_016208905.1 Nitrospirota bacterium | reverse complement strand
AGTTGCCATAATTGTATTTTCGGGCCTTCCCCGGTATCAGGGGAAAGTTTTATATAATACATAAAGCATAGAATGAGGTCAAATGCAAGGCATGGATCATGCCATGGTTTTTTACGCGGCAAAATTCCCGACTGAAATCTGTTTGCCGTTCTGACATGTAATATGTTCGGCATTCCGCAGTACACTCATAAAAAGCCCTGTCCTGAATTTCCTGTTTAGTATTCTCCCGCCTGAGGTCTGGAAATACAGTTGTCCGCTATGTTGAAGTTCTTTGAGCAATTCAATGCCGATTTGAGTCCGTTTATCGCTCCAGGATTGATCAAGCAGTTCACTCAATGTTATAGAATCAGGTATATCAAGTCCTTTAAGAAAATTAATTATCCTCGTAGTTATGAATAAAGAATAAATATCTTCCCTCCTGAATGGACCGGTTTCAACAGCCATTGCCGTCAGCCTCGCCTTCAGCCATTGCCGTCAGCCTCGCCTTCACATAGTCTTCATCAGTCAGATGCAAACCGCGCGCTATAGGAGCATTAGGCGAGAGGTAAAAAGGCGAGGCCCCAAGCAACACGGGAAGTCGTGAATTAAATGCCAATGTTTGAATCATGCCCGACAGGCTTTCATATGGAAGTCCGAGAATCTGGTACGATACAATTTTAAAGCCCAATTGAGATGCTTTACTGACGACCTTAACGTATGCATCGATAGAATGCGGCCGCCTCGTTATATCATGAACACTCTTATCTGAACTGACAAGCGCCAGGTTTAAATGTGTAAATCCGGCCTGCGACATAAGCTCCAGCATCTCATCATCCAGGCTCATATAACTGATCCCGTTCATTGCGACAAATTCCATTTCCTTGTCCGGAAACATCCCAATAAGCCTCCCGCAAAGTTCTTTGAATTCATTTTTATAGAAAGTGAGGTTGTCATCCTCAAAATCAATCACACGGTGACCCTCTCTGTATCGCTGCCCAATTTCTCTGACTACATTATCAATAGAACGCCGCCTGTAGTCATATCCAAATGTATTATGGACCGAACAAAAAGAACATTTGTGAGGACAGCCGCGTGACGTGACCATAAAAGCCAGAGGGTTTCCGGCAATCTTATATCTTTCTATAGGGAGATCGCTTAAATCCGGCGCCGGCAATTCATTTATTGGATAATTTTCCTCAATTGGATTAAAGCACAGCCTGCCGTCTTTTTTGTACCCCAGATTAGGGACATCTTCAAGTTTCATTTTCCCCAGCAAAAAACGTATAAACCCGACCACCGGTTTCTCCCCCTCGCCGCGGATGACATAGTCGACATAAGGATTGGAAAGAACAAACTCCGGGACTTCTGAAACATGAGGGCCGCCCATGATAACAGGCACATCAAGACGTCTTTTAACACCCTGAGCGATCTCCAGCGCCTCGCGATGATAAGGAGTGAACAGGGATGAAATCCCCACAACATCGGGGGCCATATCGTCAATCTCAGCTTCGATCTTATCGAATGATTGCCCGAAATGATAATACTGATGAAATGCTGAAAACGGGGATTTGTCCGCAGACGGGTAGTATTCCGACAGATAAGAGAGCGCTTTGGGTATGGAAATAGTCCTCCGGCCGTAACCGGAATGATAATCTTTTATGATTACTTCAACTTCAGGCATTTCTTTTATGATTGCCGCTTTCAGGTAACAAAGCCCGATCGGTTGAAGCCGTATATCAGTATCATAAAAGTCCTGTACCGGCGGCTGGATTAAGACGACTTTCATATGTTAACCTTACACTTGCATAAAACTATCGATATCAGGGCAGGGGAGGTTGCTGGAAAAGCTTTACCAGCGATACCTTCGTGAGATTCTAAAAAGCATAATTGACGTTTTCTGAATTTCACTAATCATTAATTCCTGCTGCTGTCACTTAATTGCAATATCCAATCGCTTTGTAAAGGTTTTACGGCAACCTTCCCTGCCCGGTTTTGCAACATTAGGGTTTATCTTTCCTCTGCAACACGATCCTGATATTATGGATTTTGTTCACACATATTATACTGGGTCAGCGGCAATAATTTATCAGCCGGACTCAGGTCTTTTCGTGCAGTCCCTGATTTTTTGTTCCCTTCCCTGGATGAATGATGTTAATATTCATTGTCATCATAAGCGGTATTAAAGGAGGTATGGATTATGGATAACAGAAGAAAAGGCCAGAGGGTCCGAATTCCTTTTGGCGTTGAGATCCTTCCTGCGCCAAATGCAACCAATTACGTCCCAGGCGAGATAAGGGATTTTTCTCCTGACGGATTTAGTTTTGATGCTAAAAATATTGAAATAGGAACGGACAATGATATTAGGACCAGATTCCAGGTCCATCCTGAATCTGACTATATTTACGTCCTCGGAAGAATAGTCTGGAAGATACAATACGGCGATGAATGCCAGGTTGGAGTCGAAATAAAAGAAATTGACACGGGAGACAATGTAAATTTAACTTTTCCGTTTGAAATGTGGAAAGATAAATTTAAGCTGCGAACGTAAATTCGCATTCAACCCTTCTTCTCAGCCCCGCTTGTGTAGTTTAGTCTTTATGCGCCATCCACTGACCCAAATGATGTTCCAGCTTATGAAATGAATTAACAATGCCGTTTAAAATAGAGGGTGCTGACATGTTTAGGGGACATGGCTGAAGTTAAAGGTAGGTTACTACTTTCAAACTCAGGTCAGCACCCTCTGCTTATAAGTTAACAAATTTGAAAAAGATTTACTTATTTATTATTTAAATTTTGAAATTAGGATATTCCTGAATTGACTTGACCCCATCGGCCTTGACAGTAAATTGACAATTAGCGTATAGTAATTCGTTTGCGATTTCACCGCATTGCAGTCCTCGACTTAATCAAATCCAGGAAGAGGAAATATATGGGGAAGATCACACAGTAATCTTTTACG
>JACQXG010000018.1 GCA_016208905.1 Nitrospirota bacterium | reverse complement strand
GTATGGAGTCCTGTCTGATAAAGCTATAGACAAAACCGAACAGCGCTGCGCAGATGTATATGACGGGTCTTTTTCTGTCTGATCGACGGCTGAGAAACAGTGAGCTTACAACTGCGATGCACAATACAATAATTGAGAAAGGGAAAAAGGGAAAGTACTGAAAGGCTGCAATGCCGGATATAAATGAAATAGCAATATATATCATTTCGTCCTGATCCAGAAAAAGGGAAAGATTATTTATTCGATCTATGCCCCCGAATAAGCGATAAAATTATAACACATTCACTATGATATCGCCCTCATTCTTGCACCTTACATCCCGCATCCTGTATCCTCTATTTATGTCATTCAAAATCATCTCCGTAACAGGCGCCCATAGTAGCGTAGGAAAGACAACGCTCTGCTCGATTCTGCTTGAAAACCTCAAAGGCTTCGGCGCTATTAAGTTCACAAAAACCTCTCTCTACACATCTGTCATTGATGATCCGGACGTCATCATGCAAAAAGACAAAGATACGGCAATTATGTCTCAGTCCGGAGCCGAGAAAGTTGTATGGGTCCAAAGCAGCGGCAGTGACCTGGAAGATGACTTAAGCATTGCAATGAGCAAAATGGATGGTCTTAAAGGGGTAGTGGTTGAGGGTAACAGTCCTGCAAACTATCTGAATCCTCACCTTATAATATTTATTATCGGACAGGACGGGCAGATTAAGAACTCAGCCAGGGAAGTGAGTGAGATGGCGGATATCATAATTATCAACTCCCCGGAAGGAATTCAAGATCCTTCCATCATTGCTTCCTTATCACAAAAAAGCACTCAAACCTTCCGTATAGATTTAATAAAAAAACAGGGTGAAATTGACAAATTCATCGCCTATACCAAAAAATACATTAAGGATTAATATTAATAGAATCAGTAAATTCAGATTCCCTGGCGATGATCAGGGGAAAATACTATATAATTTACACACACTGGAAACTATGTTAAAATGCATTTCTTATTATTTAAGGAGTCTATAATTTGCAGATCGAAATAAACGTACTTCTGTTTGAGCTGGCGCTTACCTTTTATTTCATTGCAACAATTGCAGGTATCGCTGAGATTTTCCGGGGTAAAAAAACCACTTCCAGGCTTGCGTTTTATCTTGCGGCAACAGGTTTTCTTTTTCACACTGCAAATATAATTGTAAGGTACGTTCAGGGCGGACATATCCCTGTCACAAACATGCATGAGGCAACATCATTCTTTTCCTGGTGCGTGCTGATATTGTTCTTTTTTCATGAAGTCCGTTATAAACTCGGTCTTTTAAGCTCGTTTATTATGCCGATAGTTTTTATTCTCATGTTCTCGTCCTCTATCTTCCCGCGTGAGATAAAGGCCTTGAGCCCTGTGCTTCAAAGCTACTGGTTCGGGATTCATGTGATACTGGCCTTCTTGGGTGATGCCGCGTTTGCTATGGCATGTGGTATCGGAATCATGTATCTCTTACAGGAGCGTTACGTAAAATCAAAACATCTTGGCGGTCTTTTCCAGAAGCTGCCGAGCCTTCAAGTCCTTGATGAGATAAATTACCATCTCATTACTCTCGGTTTTCCTCTATTGACCTTTGCCATGATAACCGGAGTAATATGGGCAAACTCTGCCTGGGGAACGTACTGGAGATGGGACCCCAAAGAGGTGTGGTCCCTTATAACATGGCTTATTTATGCGCTTGTACTTCATCTCAGGCTTACAGTCGGATGGCGCGGCAGAAAGGCTGCCATTCTCTCGATCGTCGGCTTTGCAATAATAATATTCGCCTTCTTTGGTGTTACCCTGATCATGAAAGGACTTCATGTATTCATGTAAGTAAACCGTAATCAGTGATCAGTGATGAGTTATGAGTCGGGAAGATTCACATCACAAATCACGCATTACTCATCACTTTTTTTATTATGGAAATATTAGTAGTCGGACTTAACCACAAGACAGCGCCTATAGAAGTCAGAGAAAAAATAGCCTTTGACGGGCCAAAACTCGATCAGGCAGTAAACATCCTGAAAACATCTGACGTGGTAAAAGAAAACATTATATTATCAACTTGCAACAGAGTTGAGATATACGCAGGGGTTAATGAAGTCAATGCAGGGATCGAAGGCATTAAAGATTTTATCTCTGATTTTCATAAGGTGCCGAAAGACCTCCTGGATAAATCACTTTACATACATAAAGGCCAGGAGGCAATAAGACACATGTACAGGGTTGCATCCAGTCTTGACTCTATGGTTGTTGGAGAGCCGCAGCTACTCGGGCAGTTAAAAGATGCCTTTGATTCGGCCCTGAAAAACAAGACTACGGGGGTTTACCTCAACAGGCTGATGAGAAAATCAGTCTCCGTAGCCAAACGTATCAGGACAGAGACAAAGATCGCTGCAAGCGCTGTCAGCATCAGTTTTGCGGCAGTTGAGCTGGCCAAAAAGATATTCGGCGATCTTTCCGCAAAGGCCTTTATGCTTATCGGCGCAGGAGAGATGGCAGAGCTCGCTGCAAGACACCTGATAAACAGCGGCGTAAAAGACGTTTACGTAACCAACCGTACCATCGCAAGGGCTGAGGAGCTTGCCCGTGAGTTCCACGGAAAGGTTGTCATGTTTGAAGATTATACAATGGAACTAAAGCACAGCGATATCGTCATTTGCTCAACCGGCGCCCCGCACTACATATTAATGAAAGACCAGGTCCATAAGATAATGAAGGAAAGAAAGCAGAAGCCCATGTTCATAATTGATATCTCGGTGCCGAGAAACATTGACCCTCAGATAAATGATCTGGACAATGTTTACCTGTACGATGTGGACAACCTCCAGGGGATCATCGATACAAACATTCAGGAGAGGGCCAAAGAGGCTGAAAAGGCAGAGCAGATTGTGGATGAAGAAATCTGGTCCTTTCTGAAATGGACTGCTGCGTTGACTGCGACCCCGACCATTGTGGCTCTCAGGAACAAGGCCGAGGAAATCAGAAAGAATGAGGTCGAAAAAACCCTCATGAAGATGGGCCCGATGGAAGAAAAAACTATTAGAGCTATAGAACAGCTTACCTCCTCCATTGTCAACAAGCTTATCCATCCACCGACCGCGGCGCTCAAGGCAGAAGAGGAAGACAAGGAACAAATGCTGGGTATTATCCAGAAACTGTACAATTTAGAAATAGAGAGTGATGATAATGACAAAACGTAAAATAGTAATCGCAACAAGGGGAAGCAAACTCGCGCTATGGCAGGCCGAGTGGATCAAGTCCCTGCTTCTGGGAATAAATCCTGATTTTGATATTGAACTGAACAAGATAAAGACAACTGGGGACAAGATTCTCGACGTCCCTCTTGCCCAGGTCGGTGGGAAAGGGCTTTTTGTAAAGGAAATTGAAGAAGCGATGCTCAGGGGAGAGGCTGACCTGGCAGTTCACAGCATGAAAGACGTCCCGACTGATCTGCCCGAAGGCCTTCATCTTTCCGCAATCACTAAACGGGAAGACCCACGGGATGCATTTATTGCAGGGAAGGGTATAAAGAGTTTTAGTGATCTGCCCCGGGGAGCAAATATCGGCACAAGCAGCCTCAGAAGAATCTGCCAGTTGTTAAACCTGCGTCCTGACCTTAAGATCACTCAGCTCAGGGGTAATGTAGATACACGGCTCAGGAAGGTCGCCGAAGGTGAATTCGATGCCATCATTCTTGCTGCCGCCGGCGTAAAGAGACTCGGCTTTGCAGACAGGATTACGGAAAAACTGCCGGTTGACGTGAGTCTTCCCGCTATTGGACAGGGGGCGGTTGGAATAGAGTGCAGGGTTGATGATGTGTTTATAAATGACTTGCTGAAAGAATTGAATCACGAAGAGACATCAGTCTGCGTCAGGGCTGAACGGGCATTCCTGAAAAGGCTTGAAGGCGGCTGTCAGGTCCCGATAGCGGCATACGCAAAATTAGACAACTCCAAACTCATTATAGAAGGACTCGTCGGCAGTTTGGATGGCAAGACTTTGATTAAGGCCGGCATAGAAGGAAAGCCTGAAGAAGCCGAAACCCTCGGCATTGCGCTTGCGGAAAAACTTCTCTCTAAAGGCGCAAAAGAAATCCTTGATGAAGTATACGGTCATTAATTTTCTGCTGTCTTGCCCTTTAATGAACCATTGAGCTATATTATCCTATGCTTAAAATAATGCAGAGCCATAAATTCTTCACAGTGTTCGTGCTGGGTGCAATCACCATAATGATCTCAGTCGCATTCATCTTTTGGGGAATAGGGCCCAAAGATAATCCTCAAGATACGTTTGTAGCCAGTGTAGAGGATGAAAAGATAACAATTGATGAGTACTGGCGGACATATGATAATGAATTAAAGCGCCTGAAAGAACAGAATAAAAGCCCCGAAGAGATTGAAAAGCTTAACCTTAAAGACAGGGTCATTAACTCATTAATAAACAGATCGGTTCTACTCATTGCCGCCCGGAAAGCCGGAATAACAGTAACGGAAAACGAGCTTCAGGAAGCTATAATTAATACTCAATATTTCCAGAGAAACGGCGTCTTTGACATGGAAATATACCAGAGGGCATTAAGATTTAACCGTCTCACGCCCCAGGCATTTGAAGATAGTGTAAGTAAGGACATAGTTATTTCCAAGATATCCAATTTCATCAGGGAAACAGCAGAGCTCACACCAGAAGAGCTAACTATTCTCAATTCAATGAATGCAGGAAACAATGATCAGCTGCGGGCCATCTTTCGGTCTTCAAAGAGCAATCAGGCAATATCGGCTTATGTTGAAAGTATTAAACGCCGGATGGTTATTAAGATTAATAAAGATCAAATATCCTGACGTCCCAGATCTGATATTCCCTTGACCCTGCCTGCCATAGCTTCTTTGACACCGCTAATTATATCACTTATTTCAAAAGGCTTGCTCACACACCTGTAGACATCGTATTCAGACATATCATTCATAATCGTTTCAGAAAAATACGCTGATATAACAATGACCGGTGTGTCTTTAATTAATCGCCTGATCTTTCCAATAAGCTCCACGCCGTTAACACCAGGGAGTTTTAAATCAGTGATGATAATATCATATTTATTTTCAACGAGATTCCTGAGAGCATCATCACCTGTATACGCACAATTAACAGAGTATCCTATGTTCTGTTCAAAAGACTTTTTCAGAGACCAGCAAATAAGCTCTTCGTCATCAACTATCAATATTCTAGTTTTATTTTCCAATCTCAAATACCCTCGGTTATGCTTAGAATTATTGAAAATATACTTTAATAAATAAGCAAATTTGATGCCATTAATAATGATAGTTTTTTACACCAAATCCCCTTTCACCGTCGCGTGTTTGGGGCATTTTACCTGTTACATGCGGGATTTCACACAAGATAAATTGCTTTTTCCCTCTCTAAATAAAATATATTGTCTTATAAATTCGCCTACTTGTTGGGATAAATATTTTATGCTAAACTATGGTACTTTATCATTCGATGCCGATTTTATAATTCAGAATAATTTTGTAAAAAGCTATATGGTAAAAATAATTATCGATAATATGAAAAAATTGATAATTACAGTTTTAGTGATAATTCTTCTGCCAATCCTGATATCTGCACAAGAAAAGACTAACAATGCAAATAGCATATCTGAAGATACTGATATACATTATACAGGGAAATACTGTGAAGCCTGTCATGAAAATACTCCCAAGAAAGGCGGGGAGAAATTCCTAAAATTTGATGGTGATTTTGGTCAGCTGTGTAAGTGCCATGGATATACGCCCGGCACTTATATACATCCTGCAGGTATAGTCCCTTCTGAAGAAAAAAAGGCGTCCATTCCTAAAGAGTTTCCATTGGAGGACGGCAAGCTCTCTTGTATCACCTGCCACGATATTTATTTGCAGTGCCAGAAAAATCCGCAATTCAAAGCCCTTAACAGGCGATTCTTGAGAGGAGCGCCATATGTAAGCCGCACTACTCTCTGCTTCAGATGCCATGATGAAAAAAAATACACGATGCTTGACCCCCATAATCAACTAACTGAAACAGGAGCTATTATTATCGATAAATGCCTGTACTGTCACACAGAAAAGCCTGATGAAAAAACTGCAACTTTTAAAGAAGTCCATCTAATCGGTAATCTCGAGGTGCTTCCCCCCGCTATTTTAAATAATATGAAGTCCACAGAGAATAAATTCGGCATAATACTTCCACTTAATTATGAGGGAAAGATTACCTGTCCTACCTGTCACAATCCTCACGAAAGGGGCGTAATTCCGAGAGACAGAGCAAGCGCAAAAGGTGCAAGCGAAAAGTACAGGCTTAGATTGTCAGAAGTAAACCTGCAAATATGTGTCGCCTGCCATAAAGATAAGTTTTAGTGGTCTAAAACAGATGCTCCCCGCCATTATAGGGTGACCCATAAATAGCCGTGCTTCCGTGGTAGTGACAGTCTAAACAATTGGGGAAATCGGCGGGATCGGGGGTATGGCACGTAGTGCAACCCATACCAAGTATATGGTGGGAATTTGAGATAGAAGTGCTGTCGTTGTGGCATTTTGTGCAAAGCGAGTTCCAATCCCTTGTATTGTCGGGAGTAGTAATGACAGTTACCGTAGTTGCTCCGCCGTTTACCATTTTTCTTATCAGATATCTGTTGGGAGACCCGTGCGGTTCATGACAATCCGTACATGCCAGGACATAATTCCCTAATTGCGCCTCCTGGTATGGGGCAATGATATCCGTAACAGAGGCATCATTTGTTGCGGCTCCGCCTCCATGTTTTTCGGCGCTCCAATTGAATTGATACAGGTTTCTTCCAAGCGTGGTGCTGTAGATCGTGTTTGTTGAATTGTGACAGTCTGTGCAGAAAGTGACATAATCGGTCAGATTCGAACCATTGGTAGTGGTGGAACCGTCCGGTTCATACAGGGTTGTAGAACCGCTTCGGTAAGGCGCCTGGTAGCTGGCTGTATAATTATTCATTAACTCTGCTGCAGAATCCCCCCAGAGTCCCCATGAATTATTATCCTTGCTATTATGCAGACTCGGACGGGAAACAGGATATCCCCTGCTTCCGGAGGTATGCGGGTCCCTTTGCGCACTGTGTGGATTATGGCAAGCAGAGCATGGATTGGAATTGGCTGTAAACCCCCAACTCGACTGTGCAGCGGCGGTAATGAATGTCTGGATATCAGTCAGCTTATGTGATGAACCGGTTGAAGAGGAGCAATTTGAAACAGGAGCGCCCGATTCATTTATAAAAGAAAATGCCGACAGGATGTTGTTAGGGCAGGTAAGAGAGGTGTCCCCGCCGGCACGGTAACTATAGTTATAGTTATTAAAAGCCGTGGCCTGATGTGAACTGCTGCTTGTATGGCATTGAAAACAAAAGCCGTCAGTCTGGTTGACATAATTAGAGTAAAATAACGTATAGTTGTCAGGCCCCGGTACCGGATAAGGCTCAAAGCCGTCAATGCTGGCATGCTGTTCATGACAATGGGCACAGAGGCCTTTAATATAATTAGGATCAATTGCAGGAGATTCATAATCAGCAGCGCTTCGTTTGACCCCGTATGAAGAACTGCCATGAGCGGAATTCAGATAAGGGCCGGCAGAAACTGATTTAACATAAAAGACTGCAAACAAGACAAGACAAACTAGTACAGAAGATATTATCTTTAAGTTATCAGATGCTTTCAAGTTTACCGTTTTTATTAAATTTACCACGTTATTTAGTCTTCTTGTCTTCACTGGTTCTATTACCTAATTTCTTGATGTATGACATACATTACAACCCGATAATGCAGTTGACAGAGTAGCACTTTTATAGTCCCACCGCAACATATCAGCATAATTAGAAGCATGTGCGGCATGACAGGACAAGCACATGACAACGTCACCGCTCGCACCGCTGGTTACGCTGCTGCTTATTGTATCAGGAACCGTTTGCCTTGCAACAGGCGCCAACACACTGTAGGTCGTATAACCGTTATATTCACCTGAATCAGGCAGAATCACATCAGTCGGATGTCTCGTAAAAGGAGAGGACCCGCTGGCGCCTGTACCGGGGTCTCCGCTCAGCCATTCTTTAAAATGAAAAGCTCCATGGCACGTACTGCAAAACCCGCTTATAGTTTGGCTTTCAGGCCTTTTACCACCAGGGTCATGGCAGAGGGTAGTATCGCAACCGCCGCCGGCTGTCATCGGGATTGTGTCTCCGAAGTATTCATTATGATTATTTTGATCTTTGTTCTGCCATTTATATGAGCCGTTATTCTCAAGTCCTTTCACCTTCCATAGAAATCGATAGCTGTTATAGACCTGGTCCGCCGTATCTAATTTGCCGTCAACATTTCCATGGTGCGAACCCTTCATATCAATTAAGGAATTAACATTCTTTCGATAACCATGACAACCTACTTCTCCGGAGCAGGCAATATTTACCCCTATACCGTCCGGCTGATGATGGCCCGGAGGAGAAGTAAGCGTATCTTCGGTATCGCCAAAATCGGTAACATTATGCCCCTTGTTGTCATCAGTAAGGATATACTTAAAATTGCCTCCTGCCAGATCTGAGGAACCATCAGTGTGATAAACCTGGGGAACTTGATTGCCGCGCATGTTTATTATGTTTAAACTTCCCTGGGCATGGCACCCTAAACACGTTCCCCGGAGAAGAAAGCTTTTTGTGCCTGTTGTTTCCGCGCCATAAGTGTAGTCAACCATAACAGCGCCGTCCTGGCTGTTATGCATGGTGTGGCAATCACTGCAATGTCCGGTAATCACGGCTGGAACTTTAACTGAAAAGACGAATACCAACAGGATAATTAATGGAAGGGATATAAATTTTATCAGTTTTATCCTTATCAAAATTGCGCAAATCTCCTTCAATATTATAAATATCACCTAACATATTAAGCAATAATAATGCCAAGAACTTAAGCAGGAATTAGTCAATATGTTGACTGACAATAATAAATTTACAACCATATCTTACATCTTATGACACTGAATACATAGCGCCCTCTTTCTGTCATGAGTCAGCAGATAGTCAGCATTGGCTGAATGCATGCTATGACATGAGTTACAGGTCAATATCCGGCCATTTCGGGGATCTTTGATATCAGCTCCAAGCGGATGGGAAATCTTATGTTGAGACGCATGACATCTGGCGCAAAGCGGAATTTCTTCCGCCCTGTAATTAAGAGGACGGGAAGAATGTGCTGGGATATGACATTCAAAACATTTTCTGTTTTTAATCGGCTCGCAATTAACTGACTCAAGAGAAGTTTCCATTGCAGCTGTCCTTCTTTCAGTGCTCTCATGGCATTTAATGCAAAGATTTAATTCCTTCTTCGTTAAGTTCCTTTGACTCGAAGCATGATGATCATGACATACAGTGCAAGGATTTTTAGCATCCTTAATATGTACATCATTATCTACGTATTCATATTTTGACATGCTTCTTTTATGGCAGTTGAAACACAAATCCTTCCCTTCTATTTTAGTTGTTATGTCCTGTTTGGATTTAATTGGATTATGGCATTCTTCACAATTCTTATCCAGAAAGACCTTATGACCGAATGGGCCGAGAAGTCCTTTCTCAATTGAACTATGCCCGGAATGACATGAAGTGCAATCTCTGTTTTCCACTACAGAAGCGATTGAAACATTTCCAACCTTACATTTAGGCCCATGGCATTTTTTACATAATTCCTTCGGCGGAGAAATCAGCAGATTGTCTACAGGAGAGGCATGCGAATTATGACAGGATGAACACTCACCTTCTTTAAAAGGACGGCATATATACGGCTTTTTTAACTGGACGTTCAGATCTTCATGACAATTCAGGCACAGGGCCTTTTCTTCTTTTACCAGCAGATACTTATTTTCTCCGCTGTGAGGGAAATGGCATTTTGTACAATTGTTTTCCCTGAGAGCGCCATGGACTATGGTATTTTCGACAAGTTTTCTAATGTCATCATGGCATCCTTTGCAGACTGCATCAACTTCATCAATCATCAGGCCTTTTATTTTACTTACATGAGAATTATGACACGTGACACACTTGCCATCCTTAAACAGAAAGTGGACATATTGATTTTTTAATCCCTTTTCCAGTTCTTTATGACATCCAAAACAAAGGGCAGGCACCCTGGTCTTTAAACCAACCTGCGCAAATGCGGTATTATTGAAGCACAAAATACTGAACACAGCTAAACATAATGAAATCAAACCGCTTCGAATTAGTATGCATAAAATATTCATCAGTTACGTCCTTTGTATTCTACCTTTTACCTTTTTTGTACTATTCATGACATGCCTCACAGTCCCCCTTAGTAAAGGGTTCATGCGTTATTCCTCTAAGCATGCCCGGATCTTCCGTTACATGCGGCTCATGACAGTTTGTGCAGCGGCTGATTTTCTTAAGAGATTCTCTATGAACTTTTGATAATCTTTCCGTATCGGCATTATGACATTGAACACATATTGCCGGGTCTTTATCATTAAGTAAATACTTTAATTGGGAATAATGCGATACATGACAGCTTAAACAATCTCCTTTCTCCATGGATATATGGCCTTTTCTGTCCTTTGTAGTAACAATCCTTTCATGACAGGAAAGGCAAAGTTCATTCGTCCGGTTTACGAGCTGATACTTAAGTTTTGTACCATGAGGGCTATGACAGCTTGTACACTTACCTTCTTCGACAGGGAGATGCCTGACACTGTTTGCCGTTATGCCGGCCTTTACAGCCTCATGACAGGAAAAACAAAGTTGTTTTACGGGCATAGTTGTAGAAGCTTCATAATCACTTGCATGCGGATCGTGGCAGGTGCCGCACTTTTTGTCCCTGAACAGCGGGTGGCTCGCTTCTTCCTCTGCTTCAAGATACATGCTGTCATGGCAGTTCATGCAGAGATTGGCCTGTGAATCCTTCAATAAATTATCATAGGCAGACGTATGTGATGTATGACAGGCATTGCACTGTCTGTCACTGACAGGCTTATGTGTATAAGTCCTGAAATATTTTTCCCTCTCTTCTTTATGACAGGCATAGCACAATTCAGTCATAGGCACTCTGACCATAGCAGTATAATTGGTGCCATGAGAATCATGGCATCTCGAGCACTCAAGATCAGAAAAAGGTTTATGTGTATTTGATGCGTTTGCCAAATCCGCCTCAACCTTGGAATGACAGGTAAAGCATATCCTTTTCTCATCAGCTTTTAAATAAAACTTATTTTCAGACGCATGAGGATTATGACAAGCGATGCAGCCTTCCTCTTTGATAGGTTTATGCAAATTGCTTACATCGATTTTCGGTTTTTCAGCATGACAACTTGTGCATAGATCATTTTTACCTTTCAGAGTAACTTTTGAATAATCTGAAGCATGCGGACTGTGACAGGTCAGACATTTCCCTTTATCTGTAAGAGGATGTCTGTAAGCTGTTTTATATGCTTTTTCTTCCTTCTCATGACATTTATAACAAAGTTCACCGTCAGAAGCAATAACAGCTAACGGCTTTGAATCTGTGTTTGGATTATGACAGGAATCACACTGCGCAAGTCTTAAAGGCTCATGAATTGATTCCCTCAGCAGTTTTTCATTTGATGAGCTGTGAGATGTGTGACAGCCTGAGCATTTGGCCTGTTCTACCGGATACCCTTTATGAGCATTAGTAAAACGGTTTTCCTCGTATTTATGGCAGAACCTGCAAAGCGTTACTTCGTCCTTAATGAGATTGGCCTGGTGTTGAGATCCGTGAGGTAAATGGCAGGCATCACATCCAATATCAAGCGGTTTATGACGTTTGGCCCTCATGAAAGGAGCTTTATCATGACACGTAAAACACTGCTCACTTCCAACTTTTTTCTGAAGGGATTTGTTGTCTGATGCATGGGGATTATGGCACGCCAGACACTTGCCCTGTTTGATTACAGTATGTACACTGGGCATGTTCTGGATATCTGCCGCCATCCCGGCATGGCAAATAAAACAAAGCTTATTTTCTTCTCTTTCTATAAAAGATTTAACAGCAAGCCTTCCATGACGAAGGTGGCATGCCTCACAATTGCGTTCGTTCATCGGAACATGGACATACTGCTTCGCAAATTCGCCCTGCATTTCCTTATGACAATCCATGCAGGGCTTAGGCTCGAAACCTTTACGGACCTGTTTTTCAGGCGCGCATGTAACAAACAAGATGAAACCTGTCAAAAAGAGGACTGATTTAATAAATATTTTTGTTTTCAATTTCCTGCCCATGATCTTAAATCATTGATGACTATTTTTTAAAGATTCCTTCAAATTCCCGGATAGCTTTTTCATTCATTTCTATACGGGCCTCTTTTTTTAATTTATCAATATAATCCGTGAGGATCTCTCTAAACTTCTCTCTATATACAGACCTGAAAGCTAAATCTTTTATCTCACTGAGTTCTTTGACCTCTTTTCCGGTCTTTTCCATTAGCCTGATGACCCTGTAATTATTTTCAATCTCCATTACCGGACTCACATCGCCAGGCTCAAGGGTATCTATAATTTCCTGTTCAGGATCATCTAATTCAGCTTTCGTTTTCCATCCGAGAATTCCGCCTTTTTCAGCAAGATAATCTGTCGACCTCGTTTTAGCCAGCCACAAAAAACTGGCGCCTCCTTTTAAGCTGTCCAGCACCTGTTGCGCGTCTTCAGGCGTCTTCACTGTAATCTGCTGGATTTTGTAATTAACAGGCTTGGTATAGGCATCCTGATGACTTAAATAATAATCATTGACTTCTTTATTTTCAATCTTTATTTTCGGGGCTATTATATTTTTTGCAAAAATATTCTTCAGGTTCTCGTCCTGATACCGTCTGACCTCGTCCCTGAAATCCGCCTCCGCTTCGTAATTCCGTTTAAGCGCTGCCTGGTCGACTATTTTCCGGTCAAGCCATCTCTTCAGAATATTTTTTTTTGTTGCTTCATCAGATGCCTGTAACAAGGCAGTGAAACCTCCAACAGTAAGGACCTCGCCTCCCACTTCAATCAAAGGCCGTTGGTCCTTTAACCACATCTCCCTCTCATCACTGCCTTGATTAAATGTTATAGAAGAGAGAAGTTCCTGATTAATCTTCACGTTCGCTTTTTCATTGAGCTGGGCCAGATATTCATCGCTTCGTTCCTGAATTTTCTGAGGCTTGAGAGTGCTTTCAATTGATTTTCTCAAATCATTGAGTTCTTCAGGAGGAGCTTCCCGGATGCCGATTAATTTTATGATCAAATATTTATCGTTTATCTTTGTAATATCACTTAGTTCGCCTGGCCTCAGATTATCAATAACTTTTTCGATATCAGGCTTCAGAGAATTTCGCGCTAATACATGTTCATCCCCCTCCTGTTTTGGGAAGTCTACAGGATCTTTCAGGCTTAATTCCTTGAAGCTTTCTCCGCTTTTAAGTTTTTCCATTACCACCTTTGCATCCTGCTCCGTGTCCAGTTCAACAGCATCAACAACATACCGCATATAGTTTTTCTTATAATAATCATTGATATCTTCCTCAGTAACTATGGCTTTATTTATGACCTCTTCATTATAAAGTCTTGATACCGACTCCCTGAGTACATATGCCCGGACTTTTTCCAGGATTTCCGGAAACTTGTCCATGCCCATGCGACGGGTCTCCTGTATAATCAATCTGTCATCTATCTGCTTTTGAATATACTGAGATATATCAAGTGTTGTTGTCGTAGACAGGTTTTCCCTGCGATGGGCTATCTGTAATGAGTATTCAATATCTTTTTTTGTTATAGGCTCACCGTCAACAAATACCAACGCGCTTTCCTGTTTTGGAATCGATGCGCAACCCCATAAGGAAATAATAACTATACTTAAAGCAGTATGCTGCAGCCTCTGCATATATCTTCGTCTATTTGTCATTGATTATTGGTAACATTTTTTTGATAATGTGGCATATCAGTTCCAGAATGCCGCCCCCATCTTTTTCACTAAATTTGCTACTACATCATACGCTACCTTATGGACTGCCCTGATTCTCCCCCAGTCAAGGATAACAATGTTTTCTTCCCCGCTTAATTCGTGGCTATTATACCACAATATCTTCCCGGTCCGTCCATCCAGAAGCCTGGCAGTAATTGCCACCCTCGGAGCAGATGCATTGTCCAAACCATTTTCATAACTGTCAACTATCCCCACTAATATTCCGTTTGCGCTTAATGGTTCGGAAAGAGCATTTATATTGTTAAAATTCAGCTCTCCCTTGTTCCTGATTCTTAAGCTGACAATAATGTCCCTGATATTACCATATTCTATCGGTTCAAACTTCTGATTCTTTAACAGTTCAATTATAAACATGTACATGGCTATAATTCCTGCATTCTTGCGGTCGCTATTATTCAGAAACGGCATTACGGCAATTTTATATGACGGCTCTGCCTTCTTTTGAAGCCCTTCAATTTTAAAATCCGCAAACAACATGTCCGTGACCCTGGGGATCAAGCTGAATACTGTCTGTAATTTACCTAACCCCAAAATGGTAATAAAATCATCTCCAGTAGCCGAGGCAAAATCAGCCCAGAGAATTCTGCCGTCATTAGAGTCGATTAACCGGGCCAATATTCCAAACTTTGGGGTTTCCTGTGTTGAAAATGAAATTATCGCGCCAGCCAGGACTGTTTCTGCTCCAAATTCCTCTCTTATTTTCCTGGCGATTTCTTTTGAAACATAGCCGGTCTCTCTGACCCTTTCTTTGCATAAAAGACTATTCAGATTGTCCTCATCCACAACCTCAAGCCCTCTTTCTTCTAATCGACCTATTAAAAAAGGCATAACGTGCCTTAATGCTGTCTTATCTTCAGTTAAATTATCAAACGGTAACAGCGCCACCCGATTCCTGACTACTTTTACAGGTCTTTTTTTTACTGCCGTTTTAACCTCAGCCGGGGGCATTGTCATTTCTTCCGTGGATGAAATGACATCTATTTTCTCTTCCAATCCAGTGACAGTCTTCCCTGCAATTTCGGGCGCCGGTATTGCCAAAGGAGCATCCGTTACTCTCACAACAGGTATAACATCTGCTACTTTCTGAGTTTTAGCAAGAGGTTTTTCTGCAAGAACAGTTTCCTCTTTCTTAACAGGCAGTGCTTTTTCCTTTTCTACCGGCAGGGCCTCTATTTTGTCTTCCAATACGGTGACGGCCTTCCCCACAGTTTCGGGCGCCGGTATTGCCAAAGGAGCATCTGTTACTCTCACATCAGGTAGGACATCTGCTCCTTTCTGAGTTTTAACAGGAGGTTTTTCTGCAAGAACAGTTTCCTCTTTCTTAACAGGCAGTGCTTTTTTCTTTTCTACCGGCAGAACCTCTATTTTGTCTCCGGTTTTATTAGAGGACTTTTCTATCGATATTGCCCCTGTCGTTTCAGCAGGCATGTCTGTCACTTTTCTGAGAGTCTGAACTTCTGCTTTTTTTTTAACTTCTCCGGGAGATTCAACAGCATCTGGTTTCTCCTCTACAAGTTCTTCCGCTTCCTGGTTGAGAGCTATAACAATACTATCTTTCTTTGTTTCCCTGATCTGCTCTTTAGACAGAATTTTCTCCATTTTCTCTGAAGATTTTTCTGCCTTATCCTTAGAGGGCCGGATCTGTGATTTATATTTTATGCCCGTAAAGACAGCAAATGCCAAAAAAAAGATGATAAGAAGGGAAAGAATGAATATTAATTTTTTCTTCTTCATCCATTCACTCCGCAGGCACAATACTTTTCATTTAAGTCTTTATTGTATTGACAAAGAATTAGATACATATTTTTAAGTAAAGAATTGCCCTGACAACATTTGATTGCCGATCAACTTACCGGCAAGCCATCTCTTCCAAGGTTATTTTTTTTGTCCAGCTAGTGTTTGAATGGCATCCCTCACCAGCAACATTACTGTTTCGCTGATCGTTTCGTGGCTGGCTCCAAAATGTCTTGCAAGAAAACTTGCGCCCCCTCTTGTTTTTGTTATTGACCACACTATGGAGCCGGTGCCTGCATCCGCCATCATTAAACTGACGGTTACCTGCGGGGCCGAAATATTTCCCATTTTGACTTCACCGTATTCTTCAACAGATCCCGTGATAATCGCCTCAACATTAAGGGCCTTGCCCAAGGCAGTTATCTGCTGTTTAGAAAGAGACGAAACAGATTTTATGTCCAATTCATTAATAACTTTCTGGACCTCACCCGGGAACACGACATCAAGAAACCCCGATGCCAGAATCTCACTGATGACCAGCTGCCTGACTATCTGATCTGCATATTTCTCATTTGTCAGATTATCAAACGGCATCACCGCCACTTTCTTGTAAAAACTGAAATCAATGTCCTCACTGAGGTGGTAAACAGGAACACCGCTGCGACATCCAGGAATTATAAATAATGCAACCACAATAATTATTATGTATTTCTTGACCGATCCCATTTTATTTCTCCTTTTACTCCTCATTAATAATCATTCGTTTGTCTGGTAAACCGTGTCTTCTCAACAGACCCAATATTTCCCCCCGCAACAGGCGGAATAAGCTCACCTTCAGTTTTCCGGGAGACTTCGCCGGCGGACAATTCTTCTATTTTTTCAATATGCTTTGCTTTTTCTGCCGGCTCCGCCATCCTTACCCTGATCGGCTTGCCAACCATTGTTTCTTCACTCTCCCCGGAAAGTTTTCCTGCAGGGACCTCTCTTATTTTCTTTTCTGGTTGTTTAATTTTTCCCTCAGATAGAGCGGTCCCTTTCTCTTCTATTATTTCCATGGAATGAGGTTTTGCATATACAGGCATCTTATTAAACAAAGTATCAAAAGCTTTTTTTATGACCTGTGCGGAAGTTTTGTCCAAAGTGGGGCCTTCAGCGCCGAAATGTCTCGTCCAGAAACTCGCACCCCCTGTTGTATGCCATACAGACCATGCAATGCTGCCTGTCGCTGATTCAAACAACATCAGCTGGACGGACACTTCAGGATAAGAAACAGAAATGCCTTTACTTATACCATATCTCTCAACCGACCCGACAATGACTGCGTCAATTTTTAACATTTCCCCCATAATTTTAATATCTTCGACACTCAGGGCATTTAGGGACCTTACCTTAAGCTCCTTCATGGTAACTACAACCTCTCCCGGTTCAATAACATCGATGCCCCTTGAGAGGAGTTCGATAATAATTTTGCTTCGAATTATTTCATTTGCATATTTATCAGAAGTATAGTTTTCAAGAGGCAGCACGGCGACCCTTTTAAAGGCCCCTATATTCAAACTTGGCCGTACATATTGTTTTGAGCTGCTGGCGCTGCAGCCTGATAGAAATATTAATGAACAAAAAGCTATAAGCAATGCTGACATTTTTAACCGGTATTGTCTCAAGACTGCGTACTCCCTCATTATTGCGATATAATTAAAACTCATTTTAAAAAACTCAACGTTTATTATAAGTTCCGTTTTCAGAATCTGCAATTTATATTTGAGTTAAAATTGTAGCTCTCGGTCTTTGTATCTTGTTCATGCTGTGCATAGCTGAACGTAAAACGAATATCTGCAAATTTAGTGACATAGTATATTGCGTATCCGCTAAATGTGTCCGTTTTCACGGGCCCTGGTTCGGAGTCGCTATGCTGATAGCCTGTGTTCAGCCTGACAGCCGGCACTGGAAGCCAATCCACCAGTATACCCTCGGTCGTAGTCAAATCTCCGTCAGAATCAGATACACCAAAATTGCCGTTAATGTTTATGAATCTTCCAGGGCGGTACGTAAGTCCTGCATTACCTTTTTTTGAATCAGGCGAGGCATCTTCCGATTCTGTCCAGTTAAATCCGTAATTAAAATTTCCGGACAATTTCCGGGTAAGAATAGCGTCAATAGAACCGCTTATGTGACGGGATGAGTTTGTCGCCTCGCTCTCAAATGATTTTGACCGCGTATATCCGAAGTCTATGATTGAGTTTACGTCTCTGTACAGTTTAGTCCCGATACTTAACAACAGAGAATTACTGGTGGAACTTATCTCATCAAAATTATAGCTGTCATTCTTTATCATCGAAAAACTGGCGTCAAGCGCCGGAAGGGGCGTGGAATTAAATGACAAATTATAGGTATTTGAGCTCGCATTAGTTTCTTCCAGATTGTCAAAGGATTCACTTCGTTGAATGCGTAATGTGTTAGTAAGAAGCCTGTGCGTCATCCATGCCGAAGATGCCCCGTAATTTCTCGTGACATTACTCCTGAAATCCGCTTTTTCGCCTGCTATTGAATCACTGAACATGCTTTTGATAATGCCTTCTAAAGATTTTTCGATTGATACCGGGTTCTGGTCTGCCTTGTCTAAAGAGTATTGAAGTGTAAGGGTCATCTTTTTCAGAGCTCTTATATTAACGTTTAAATTCAGTCCCTGGTTAAATGTTGTCGTAACATTGGTAAGAGTGTCCTCATCCGCAAAGTCTGTCCCGTAAGCCTCTATTTCAGTAACAAATACATTAGGCAATCCAGTTACATTGACTGTCAGCAAATTAACTGCTTTAAAATATGACGCCTTATGCGGAGTAGAAAAAACTATCTCGTAACGATATGTGTTATTCAGAGTATCGGGTATTACATTGACACTTTTAATATCAGAAGTGATTTCTGCCCATGTTGTTGAAGGTAAATTGGAATTGCTCTTGAATAATCTCCAATTAGATGGTGCAGTTAGATTGGTGTCGGTTCTGACGTCTCCGCTTACAAAAATATACAACCTGTCCACAGAATTGACAGACGATACCCCTATACCGATATTATGATCTGTTCCTGTCCCGATATTTATAGCATTAATTCCTTGTGCAGCATCAGCCTGGCCATCAGTCAGCCTGGCCTCTGTACTTAAAGCGCCTGTATCAGGGGTTGTATCAACGATATACAGTCCTCCCCCGATCGGCAGCCGTTTAATCAGTACAGTCCCTGTATCAAAAACAAACTGCTCTGTCTTACTCCTTGAATATATCCCCTGATAATTCACAAAATAGTCTGCTCTGTCACCCCATATTTTGTCAGCATATCCCATGCTATAGTTGCTGTTAAAATTATCAGTTACAGTCTTGCTTGTAGTTGAATCTAAAGGTGTTCTGTTTGTGATGCTGGAATAATTGACATTATATCGGAATTTCAGGTCCTCTGACGGAAGGTCATATGAAGATCCTACGGAATACTTCATATTATTATTGTCAACCGTCCTGTCATCAAGATGGTCATAATTTTTTTGCGTGTCAAATTGCAAATTTAAAGTAGGGAATGCCTGAGGGCTCATATTGAAGCGGGAATAGAAAAATTCAGTGGTTGCTCTGCCGTCATTATCCAGATGTGCTGTTGTCCACTGTTCCTGAATGCGGTAGCCGGCGCTCATGTTATACACCGGGTTCCCGAAATTTAAATCAAACGCCGGTTCCATTGATCGACGGTAAGAAGATGATGTTTCACCATCAGTGTCCGTCAAATCAGCATCACTGTAATTTGTCCTTAAATTAATTTGATAACTAAGCATCTGCGTAATCGAATTATGAAAATTCAGATAAAGGTTACGATTAAAAGTATCTCTCTCCGAAGTCCTTTCACCGTCTTCATATTCTCTTGAAGCGCTATGAGAGATATCAAACCATCCGTTGAGTCCCTGTGCAAACGCAGGGAGTCCGCTCAACAGTATTACCATTATTCCGGCCGCAATTTTCCATCCTGTTTTCCTCATAATTAGTCATTAGTCATTGTCACTGGATTAGTTTTTACCAATTACCAGTGACATCCCCCTGCTATTTCGGGAATACTGCTATTCCATAAGGACTCCTGCCGACGGGGACAACTTCCTCTTCCCTCTTTGTCGTTTTGTCAATAATGGATATATTATCCGATCCTCTGTTTACCACATAAAGTTTCCTGCCCTCCGGGTCTAATATAAAAGACCTTGGAGAACTCCCGACAGGAATCGTTCCCATGACCGGGGGCATTACTGTCTTAAGGGAATCAAATACCTCGGCAAAGGGTCTGATAATCATTATTTCACCGGGGACCTCTTTAAGAAGATAAATCCTGTCAAAGGCAGGATCGGAGATCACATCTATAATAGAAAATCCAACATTATTAATGCTACTGACAGCATTGGATATGTTGCCTTTAACAATCTGCAGGATATCAATAACAGAAAGTTTATCAGAAGCATAATTAGCTACATAAGCTTTCCCCCTCTGATAGTCTATATTTACTTTAACAGGCCTCCATTCAGCGCTTAGAGTTATAACTTCCGCGCTTCTGCCTGTTGCCGTGTTTATTCTCAACACAGAGACATTATTGGAATCCTGGTTAACTACATACACATTTATAAATCTTTCACGATAACTCTCCAAAATATTTATATCATCAAAGCTGAGGAACCTCGTCCCCGCAAGGTCCCCTACCGGAGGGTCAACCGCTATCGCTACAGGACCGCGCCCAACATCTATCTTTTCCACTTCCTGATAAGTGGCAGTGTCGACTACTGAAACATTATTGGACCCGTAATTTGCCACAAATAACAGTTCCTTTTCAGACGATAAACTCGCAATTGCTATCTCCCCCGGTTCCCTGCCGAATCTTATCGGGATCTCGTTTTCTATTTTGTGAGTAGTAGAATCTATTACCGAAATACTGTTGGATGCTGAGTTGGCCACGTAAACCTTTATCCGGTCCCCCCTCTTTGAAATTGCCATGCCCTTTGGTTTTTTTCCTACCATTACTGTTGCCGCTATTTCACCGGATTGTCTGTTAATAACTGAAACATTATTTGAATTCTCATTTGTCACATAAATAAGCAATGAACTTAATTCAGGGATTTGGCTTTTGACAGTGAATTCCGGACTGAACATATACCCGTCATTAATAGATGCGTCTGCATTCCAATTTAAAAATAACGTGGTACTCTGGTTTCTTCCCAGTGCAACATCAATATCTGTCTCTATCCCCTTCGGGGGCAGCGCCAATTGTGACACTCTCCCTTTTTTATTAAGTGAAGCCTCCTTTACAATTAACTGAAGTTTTTTATATTTGCCCTCAGACAATATTTTTTCACCAAGAAGAAGCTGCCGGCCTTCAATTGTAAAAGCATTAATGCTTTGAGGGCGATTAGTAATTTCCATTGACGTTCCGTCGTCTGCAATAATATTTACTGCAAGGAGTTCAAAGGTGATGTCCAGCGAAGCCTTTTCAGGTCCGTTCAGATAAATGATAAGCTGGGTCTTAAGTCTGCCGGGCATGCCTTCCGTTTCCTCAGTTGTTACACAGCCCGTAAAGGAACCAGGCAGCAACAGATAAAAAACAAGGAGTATTATCCTAACGCTTTTTGTTTTCATGGTCATTTTTATAGCAGGGTCCCACAGTTATGCTACAGACTGCTTACCATGAGTTAAATACCTGTACTCGCTGATTAAACATATCTGCAACAATAATCCTTCCCTCGTTGTTAACAGCCAGATCAGCCGGGTGCTGAAACCAGCCTTCCCCCCAGCCAAGACCGCCAAATTCAAACAGAAACCGGCCGTCTCTATTATAAACAGTAACTATATGGCGCATATAATCGACAACAAACATTCTCCCGTTGCGGTTATCCACCCCCATTGCCCTCGGACGGCTTAACTTCCCGAAGCTTCCTCCCTTCTCGCCGAACTTCATAAGGAACTGTCTGTCCTGGTCATAAACGTAAATTCGCCCCTCTTCCTCGCTGACAAGATAAAGTCTGCCGTTCTTGTCCAGAATCACGTTGGTTATGATTGCTTTTTTATCTTTTTCCTCAGGCGATATGATATCAATGAGCCGCCCGCTGCCATCAATATACAGGACTCCGGGATAATAACTTGAGGCCACAAAAATATTCCCCTTTTTGTCAACAGCTAAACGATATGGGACAAATGAATCAGGGCCTTTAAAGTCTTTTAAATAGATATCACGCTCCCAGTTCAGACATGCATTGAAAACGGATATTCTGCTCTTCGGGTTACTCTCTGTCGGAGACTGCGCTATATAAACATTACCGTTAGCATCTACAGTCAAACCCTGAGGCGTTTCAATTCCGTCCCTTTTG